>CAZPLW010000395.1:0-1573 GCA_964587315.1 uncultured Lysobacter sp. | reverse complement strand
GCCACGGGCCCACCATCTGGTCGCGGTGGCTCATGCCGCCCACGGTGCGGTCGCCGATGGTGACGAGGAAGGTCTTGTCCGCGACGGCCGGCAGGCGCAGCACGCGGTACGCGGCCTCCCGCAGTTCCATCGGGCTGGTGTCGATCGCCGGCAGCTCGCGCGCGACGCTCTTCACGTCCCGGTGCATGCGCGGCGGCTTGCCCAGCAGCACCTCGAGCGGCATGTCGACGGGCCGGTTGCCGTAGAGCGGGTCGTCGACGACGAGCTCGTGATCGGCCCGCGCGTGGCCCACGACCGCGTACGGACAGCGCTCGCGCGCGCAGATCCGCTCGAAGTCCGCGAGGCGCGATCCGGGCAGCGCGATGACGTAGCGCTCCTGCGACTCGTTCGACCAGATCTGCATGGGCGTCATGCCCGGTTCCTCGTTGGGAACCTTGCGCAGGTCGAAGGTGGCGCCGACGCCGCCGGAATGCGCGAGCTCGGGCAGCGCGTTCGAGAGGCCGCCCGCGCCGACGTCGTGAATGGAGAGGATCGGGTTCGCCTCGCCCAGCTGCCAGCAGGCGTCGATCACTTCCTGGCAGCGGCGCTCGAGCTCGGCGTTGGCGCGCTGGACCGAATCGAAGTCGAGCGACTCGGTGTTGGTGCCGCTCGCCATCGACGAGGCCGCGCCGCCGCCCAGCCCGATGAGGAACGAGGGGCCGCCCAACTGGACGAAGACCGTGTTCGCATCGAAGCCGTGCTTGGTGACGTGGTGGCCCGCGATGTTGCCCAGGCCCCCGGCCAGCATGATGGGCTTGTGGTAGCCGCGCACTTCGCCCGCGACCTCCTGCTCGTACGTGCGGAAGTAGCCGGCGAGATTGGGCCGCCCGAACTCGTTGTTGTACGAGGCGCCGCCGATGGGCCCCTCGACCATGATGTCGAGCGCCGAGGCGATGCGGCCGGGCTTGCCGTGGTCCTGCTCCCAGGGCTCGGGCATCCCGGGCAGGCGCAGGTTCGAGACGGAGAACCCCGTGAGGCCGGCCTTGGGCTTCGCGCCCGTGCCCGTGGCGCCCTCGTCGCGGATCTCGCCGCCGGCGCCCGTGCCCGCGCCCGGGTGCGGCGCGATGGCGGTGGGGTGGTTGTGCGTCTCCACCTTCATGAGGATGTGCGTGGGCTCCTGCGAGTACGCCCAGGCGCCGTCCGCGCGCGGATAGAAACGCGCCGCCTGCGCGCCCTCCATGATCGCGGAGTTGTCCGAGTAGGCGACGATCGTGCCCTTCGGGTTCAGGCGGTGCGTGTTCTTGATCATCTGGAAGAGCGAGTGGTCCTTCGCGCTCCCGTCGACCGTCCACGTGGCGTTGAAGATCTTGTGGCGGCAGTGCTCGCTGTTCGCCTGCGCGAACATCATGAGCTCCACGTCCGAGGGGTTGCGGCCCAGCTTCGCGAAATGCTCGACGAGGTAGTCGATCTCGTCGGGCGCGAGGGCGAGGCCCAGGCCGAGGTTGGCCTTCTCGAGCGCGGCGCGGCCGCCCGAGGCCAGGTCCACGGTCGCCAGGGGCCGGGGCTCGTGGCGCTCGAAGGGCCGCGCCGCGTC
>CAZPLW010000394.1:0-1681 GCA_964587315.1 uncultured Lysobacter sp. | reverse complement strand
TAGAGCGTGAGGAGCTGGCTCACGACGAGGCCGCCCACGATCGAGATGCCGAGCGGCCGCCGCAGCTCCGCCCCGTCGCCCGCGCCGATCGCGAGCGGGATGGCGCCGAAGAGCGCGGCCATCGTGGTCATCATGATGGGTCGGAAGCGCAGCACGCAGGCCTCGTGGATCGCCTCGCGCGGGGAAAGGCCGCGGGTGCGCTCGGCCTCGAGGGCGAAGTCGATCATCATGATCGCGTTCTTCTTCACGATGCCGATGAGCAGGATCACCCCGATGAGGGCGATGAGCGAGAACTCCGTGCCGGAGGCGAGGAGCGCGAGCAGCGCCCCCACGCCCGCGGAGGGCAGCGTCGAGATGATGGTCACGGGATGGACGAGGCTTTCGTAGAGCATGCCGAGCACGATGTAGACGGTGACGAGGGCCGCGAGGATGAGCCAGGGCTGGCTCTCGAGGCCGGCCTGGAAGGCCCTGGCCGTGCCCTCGAAGGAGGCGTAGATGGTGGAAGGCACGCCGATGCGCGCCATCGTGTCGCGCACCGCCTCCGAGGCCTGCGAGAGCGCCACGCCCTCGGGCAGGTTGAAGGAGATGGTCGTGGCCGCGAACTGCCCCTGGTGGTTCACCGAGAGCGGCGTGAGCGTGGGCTCGTAGCGCGCCACGGCCGAGAGCGGCACCTGCCCGCGCGCGGGCGAGAGCAGGTAGACGGAGTCGAGCGTGGTCGGGCTCTGCCAATACTCGGGCGCCGCCTCCATCACGACGCGGTACTGGTTGCGGTCCTGGTAGATGGTCGACACCTGCGCCTGCCCGAACGAGAGGTAGAGCGCCGTGTCGACCGCGCGCATGGTGATCCCCAGCCGGGCGGCCGCGGCGCGGTCCACCACGAGGGACATCTGCAGCCCGCGGCTCTGCTGGTCGGAATTCACGTCGACCAGCTCCGGCACGTCGCGAAGCGCCTGCTCGAGCTTCTGGCCCCACGTGCGCAGCTCCGTCGTGTCGTCGCCGCGCAGCGTGAACTGGAAGGCGGAGTTGGACTGCCGCCCGCCCGCGCGCAGGTCCTGGATCGGGAAGAGGAAGAGGTTGGCGCCCGGCACGCGCGCGAGCTTGCCGCGCAGGCGCGCCATCACCTGGTCCACGGTGTCCTTGCGTTCCTTGAGGGGCTTCAACGCGATGAACATCTGGCCGAAGTTGCGCTGGCCGCCGCCGGTGAACGCCGTGACGGTGTCCACGGCGGGATCGGCCATCACGATGTCGGAGAACTCGGTGAGCTTCACGCGCATCGCCTGGAAGGAGATCGACTGGTCGGCCTGGATGAAGCCCATCATGCGGCCGGTGTCCACCTGCGGGAAGAAGCCCTTGGGCACGACCGCGTAGAGGTAGAAGTTGAGCCCGATCGTCGCGAAGAGGGCGACGAGCACCGGCAGCGGGTGGCGCAGCGCCCAGCCGACGGACGTGCGGTAGCCGCCCACCAGGAGCTCGTACGCCCGCTCGCCGACACGCGCGAGGCGGCCGGGCGCTTCCTCCTTCCGCGGCTTCAGGAGCACCGCCCCCATCCTGGGCGTGGTGGTGAGCGAGACCACGAGCGAGACCAGGAACGCCACGGAGGGCGTCCCCTACAGGCCATCCTCCAAAATGGCCCGAGGGGAATTAGTGTAGCGGTCCGCCGAGGCGATTGCCAGCATCCCGA
>CAZPLW010000393.1:0-1697 GCA_964587315.1 uncultured Lysobacter sp. | reverse complement strand
CCGCCGCCGGGGGCTGGGGGGGGGGGGGCGGGCCCCCTCGGGGACGGGCGCGTGGCCTAGGCCCCCGCGGGGGCTCCCGTCCGGCCGGCGGTTGGGGCCGACGTCGATCACCGTTGCGCCGGGCTTCACCATGCCGGCGCCCACGATGCCCGCCCGTCCCGCGGCGACCACGAGGATGTCGGCCTGGCGCGTGAGCGCGCCGAGGTCGCGGGTGCGCGAGTGGCAGATCGTGACGGTGGCCCCGGCGTTCAGCAGCATGAGCGCCATGGGCTTGCCCACGATCGTCGAGCGGCCGACGACGACGGCATGGGCGCCGTCGACCGCGACGCCCTCGTGCTCGAGCATCTTCATCACGCCCCATGGCGTGCAAGGGTAGAAGGCCGGATCGCCCACCACGAGCGCGCCGACGTTCTGGTGGTGGAAGCCGTCCACGTCCTTGGCCGGATCGATGGCCTCGATGACGCGCTGCGCGTCCATGCGGCCCGGCAGCGGGAGCTGGATGAGGATGCCGTGCACCTGCGGGTCGTCGTTCAGTTCGTGCACGAAGGCCACCAGCCGCTCGATCGGCGTGTCTTCGGGCATCGCGTGCACCCACGATCGCAAGCCGGTCTCCTCGCACGCCCGGGCCTTCGTGCGCACGTAGATGCGGCTCGCGGGATCCTCCCCCACGATCACCACGGCCAGGCCCGGCACCGTGCCTGCGTCGGCGAGCCGGGCGGCGCGGATCGCGGTCTCGGCGCGGACTTGGGCGGCGATGGACTTTCCATCGATGAGGCGGGCGGTCATGGCAACTTCCTCGTGCGCAGGATGCGGGATTCGGTGACGAGCGCGTCGACGGGCACGTCGTGGGGTTCGTGGGGGACGCGGCCCTCGACCAGCGCGTCGGGCAGCGCGACGACAAGAAGGGTGCGCGGCCCGGCGCCGGAGAGCAAGCGGTCGAAATAGCCGGCACCGTAGCCCAGGCGGTTGCCGGCGGCATCGCAGGCGAGCGCGGGCACCAGCGCGAAATCGACGTCCGCGAGCGCCACGGGGGCGCAGCGGAACGGGTCGGGCTCCTCGATGCCCCACACGCCCGCGACCAAGTCCGCGTCGAGGTCCTTCACGGCGTGCAGCGCGAGCGATCGGGGCGAGCGCACCACGCGCGGCAGCACGAGGCGCTTGCCGTCGGCGATCACGCCTTGCGCGAAGGCGCGCGTGTCCCATTCGCGCCCGAAACTCTGCGTCGCGAGCACCGTGCGGGCCCGGGCGTACTCGGGCAGCGCGCGCAGGCGCGAGGCGATGGCCCGCGAGAACGCCTCGCTGCCGGCCGCGAAGAGCGCGTCGCGGCGAATGAGGCAGGCCTTGCGCATCGCGGCCTTGTCGGCCGGCGGCTCCGACGGCGAGGAGAACCGCGAGAGCGCGCGCCGGATGGCCGCGATCTTCACCTCCGTCTCCTCGAATTCCGCCTCGGGCGAGGAGTCCGCGACGATGCCCCCGCCGGCGTAGAAGCGCAGTTCGCCCTCGGCGGCGAGCGTCGTGCGGATCGGGATGCTGGTGTCGAGGCGGCCGGAGGGCGACAGGTAGCCGATGGCCCCGCAGTAGACCTCGCGGCGGTGCGGCTCCAGCTCGTCGATGATCTCCATGGCGCGGATCTTGGGCGCTCCCGTGATGGAGCCGCCGGGAAAGCACGAGGCGAGCAGGTCCACGGGTCCCCGGCC
>CAZPLW010000392.1:0-1760 GCA_964587315.1 uncultured Lysobacter sp. | reverse complement strand
CAATGCCGCCCTTCGCGTGGCGCCCGCGGAGCCGCCCGCCCAGGCCGCCGATCGCGCGCGCGACGAATCCGCGCCGATGCGCGCCAAGCGCGAGGCCGCCGGCGCGGTCGCGGCGAAGGAGGCCGTGGCCCTCACGCCCGACAAGCAGCTCGAGCGCATCGCCGAATGGCGCGCGGCCGGCCGACACGCGGAGGCCGACGAGGCCCTCGCGAAGTTCCGGCGCGAGCATCCCGACTACCGCATCGCGCCGGACCTCTGGGACAAGGTGAAGCCGCGATGAGCGAGGCCGGCATCGCGTTGCCGCGCGTCGCCGAGGGCGTTCGCCTCGCCACGCGGATCCTCGCGCTCGCGATGGCAATCGCCACGGCGGGGCTGGTGCTCGGGATGGCGGACGTCACGGTGGGCACGTCGCTCTTCCTGCTGCTCGCGCTTTGCTGGTGCCTGTCGCCCTACGCGCTCGTCGCGCTCGCCCTGCGCCGTCCCTGGGCGAGCACGGAGGCGATCCTCGTCGCCTTCGCCACGACGGTCGCGATCTCGGGGCTGGCGCTCTACATCTACGTCGTCGCGTTCTTCGTGAAGCCCGACCCGCAGGGCGGGCTCGTGCTGCTCTTCATTCCGCTCTGGCAGTGGGCGGGGGCGATGGCGGGTCTTGGCGCGGCTTGGTTGATGGAGCGCCGCGCGAAGCGGCCGCGCTAGAGAAGGCAGGAGAGCCGTTCCTCGCGCAGCTCCGCGAACCCATGCCGCTCGTAGAAGCGGCGCGCGCCCGGGTTGTCGACGTGCGTCGCGGTGTCGATGCGCGTGGCGCCCGCCCGGCGCAGCTCCGCCTTGAGCGATGCCATCATCGCCGAGCCGATCCCCTGCCCCTCGAGGCCCGGCCGCACGTTCACGTCGTCGAGCTTCGCGACGAGCGAGCCGCGCGAGGTGGAGATGGCGAAGCAGGCGACGCAGCAGCCGACCACCTCGACGCCGCGGCGCGCCATCCAGACGAAGCCGAGGTCGGGACGCTCGATGAAGAGATCCATCGCGCGGCGCAACGCTTCGGGACCGCCGTCGCCGTACGCGGCCGCCGCGTCGAGGTAGTGAGGATCGGACTGCAGGAATGCGAGAAAGAGCTCGAACGCCGCCTCGCGATCGGCGGATCCCATCCGGGTGAACGACATCGAAACCGGGGACGGTGCCCGATTTTCGGCATTCGCGAGACCTGCCCCGCTCTCAGGATGCGCCATGGCGTGACGGAAAATCGGGCACCGTCCCCGGATTCATGCCACGCCGTAGGCGCCGACGCGTTGCTCCGACATCGTGAGCGCCTCGAACCGGCGGTCGAGCCGGTCGTAGTCCGACTCGTGATCCGAGAGGAACGCGCTGTACGCCTCCTCGCTCTCCCACCGATCGATGGTGACGTATTCGCCCGGCCGCTCGTCGTCCGCGAGCAGTTCCGTGCCCAGGTACTCCTTCGCTCCCCCGAAGAAGCGCGCCCAGTCGCCTTTCGGACCGTAGGCCTTCACGAACTTGGCCTGCTGGGCCGGGTCGACGCGGTAGCGCCAGATCACGATGTACAAGGCGTTTTCTCCCTCTCTGCATTCCCGTCCTTGCGGGAATGACGACTCATCCCAGCCACGCCCGCGCGTTGCGGAACATGCGCATCCACGGCGAATCCTCGGGCCAGCCGTCCGGGTGCCACGACATGAGCACCGTGCGGAACACGCGCTCCGGGTGCGGCATCATGATCGTGAAGCGGCCGTCGGGCGTGGTGACCGCCG
>CAZPLW010000391.1:0-1880 GCA_964587315.1 uncultured Lysobacter sp. | reverse complement strand
ATGTCGGCGTAGGCCTGCGAGCCGACGATCTCCGAGAGCCGCACGATCTCGCGCTTGGCGTTCGGGATCTCCAGTCCCATGGACGAGGTGCCCGGGATCGTCTCCACCACGCGGATGGAGGTGACCGAGAGGGCGCGCGCGAGGTCGCGCGAGAGGTTCACCACCTGCGCGCCCTTCACGCCCACGGCCGGCTCGATCTCGTAGCGCGTGATCACCGGCCCCGGGTACGCCGCCAGCACCTTCACCTGCACGTTGAAGTCGAGGAACTTGCGCTCGATGAGGCGAGAGGTGTACTCCAGCGTCTCGGCCGTCGGGCGCTCCACGTGCGCGTCGGCGGGGTCCAGGAGCGACACCGGCGGCAGGGGCGAGTCCGGCAGGTCCGCGAAGAGCGGCACCTGCTTCTCCCGGGCCACGCGCTCGCTCCTCGCGATCATGACCTCCGGCATCTCGATGCGGATGGGCTCGTGGTCCTCGAGGATCTTGCGGGACTCCTCGACCTTCTCCTCGCGCGCCTGCGCCGCGATCTGGCCGGCCTCGCGGTCGCGCCGCGCCTCCAGGCGCGAACGCGCCAGTCCGAAGAGCGCCTCGACGCCGGCGCCCACCTTGCCCGCGAAGCGGATCCACGACAGGCCCGTGAAGACGCTGAAGGCGGCGAGGACGATCGCGATGAGCACGAGCGTGGCGCCGGTGAAGCCGAGCGCGGCGCGCGCCGGGGCCTCGACGAGGACGCCGACCATCCCGCCCGGGTCGAACGGCAGCCGCAGCGTGTGCGAATGGAAGCGCATGGCCTCGAGCGCGGCGCTCGAGACGAGGAGGATCGCGAAGCCGACGAGCGAGACGGCGAGGGTGCGGCGATCGACGATCTCCCAGGTTTCCACGCGCGCGTAGAGCCTCACGACGCCCCAGCCCAGGAGCGCCACCCACCACCAGGCCGAGATGCCGAAGACGTAGAGCAGCGCCTCGGCGGTCCACGCGCCGACGCCGCCCGCGCGGTTGCGGACGGCTTCGCCGGCGCCGCTGTTGAAGGGCCCCGGGTCGTCGGGATGGAAGGTGCCCAGCGCCAGGGCGAGGTAGAGGCCGACCGCGGCCGCGAGGATCCAGCCGGCCTCGCGCAGGACACGGGCGAGGCGCGGATCGGCGGGGGTGGCAGGCGTCGGGGAGGAGGAGGCGGCCATCGGGAAGCGGCGTTCGATGGCGGATTATAGGCGTTCGGGACGCCCGGCAGCGCGCCAGCGGCCTCCTTGGGCGCCGTGCCGACTCATACGTCGACGTGTCGGCCGCGAGCGCCGGCGTGTTGCCGTCGATCCCCTGAAGGGGCCCCTCGCCGGGTGACTTGGCGCTCTAGAGCGACGGCGGCAACTCGCGGTTGATGATCGTGATCGACTTGGACTCGACCGAGATGAAGCCGCGGTCGGAGAGGTCCTTCAGGATCCGGTTCACCATCTCGCGCGAGGCCCCCACCATGTTGGCGAAGTCCTTCTGCGAGAGCTTCCCGCCCCCGACCAGCTTGCCCTTCTTTTTTACCGCCAGCCCCCGCCCGGTTCCCCCGCCCCGGCCGTACACCCCCATGAGGGCGAGGGTGCCGATCTTGCGGTCGGCCTCGCGCACGCGCTGGGCGAGCACGCGCAGCACCATGTTCGCGATGCGGGGGGCGCGCTCGACGCAGGCCTCGAAGGCCGCGTGGGTTAGCACGAGCAGGGTCGTCGTCTCGAGCGTGGTGACGGACGCCGACCGCGGCTGCTGGTCGATCATCGCCATCTCGCCGAAGAAGTGCCCGGCGCCCAGGATCTTGAGGATGATCTCGCGGCCGTCCTCGTCGCCGATGAAGACCTTCACGCGCCCGGACTCGATCATGTAGAGGGAGTCGCCGATCTCTCCCT
>CAZPLW010000390.1:0-1902 GCA_964587315.1 uncultured Lysobacter sp. | reverse complement strand
ACTCGACGAGGTCGAGGCCGGTGATCATTTCCGTGACCGGGTGCTCGACCTGCAGGCGCGTGTTCATCTCCATGAAGAAGAACCGGCGGTCCTCGCCGACGATGAACTCGACGGTGCCGGCGCCGCGGTAGCCGATGGCCCGCACCGCGGCGACGGCCGCCTCGCCCATGCGCGCGCGCAGGTCCTCGTCCACGAAGGGCGAGGGCGTCTCCTCGAGCACTTTCTGGTGGCGGCGCTGGATGGAGCATTCGCGCTCGAACAGGTGCACGCAGTTCCCGTGCGTGTCGCCGAAGACCTGGAACTCGATGTGGTGCGGCCCGCAGACGTACCGCTCGATGAGCACGCGGTCGTCGCCGAAGGCGTTCTTCGCCTCGCGGCGCGCCGCCTCCAGCTGCGCGGCGAACTCGCCCGCCGCCGTGACGAGCCGCATGCCCTTGCCGCCGCCCCCGGTCACCGCCTTCACGAGGACGGGGCAGCCGATGCGGGCGGCCTCATTCGCGAGGAAGGCGGGGTCCTGGTTCTCGCCGTGGTAGCCGGGCACGACGGGCACGCCAGCCTTCTCGAGGAGCGCCTTCGCGCGGTCCTTGAGCCCCATGGCCTCGATGGCCTCGGGCGTCGGGCCGATGAAGGCGAGGCCGGCCGCCTCGACGGCGCGCGCGAAGTCCTCGTTCTCCGAGAGGAAGCCGTATCCCGGATGGATGGCCTGGGCGCCGCAGCGCTTCGCGATCGCGACGATGCGATCGCCGCGCAGGTACGAGTCGGCGGGGCGCGGGCCGCCCAGGCACCAGGCCTCGTCCGCCATCTCCACGTGCCGCGCGTGGGCATCGGCTTCCGAGTACACGGCCACGGTGCGGATCGCGAGCCGGCGGCACGTGCGGATGACGCGGCAGGCGATCTCGCCGCGGTTCGCGACGAGGATCTTCGCGAACACGGGCTCAGATCTCCGGCGGGGGCTCGTCGCCCGGTTGGGGTTCGGGCTCCGGGGGCAGCCACGCGGCGCGACGCTTCTCGAGGAACGACGTGACGCCTTCGCGGCCCTCGGGGGAGGAGCGGATGCGCGCGATGCGCCCGGCGGTGTCCTGGATCAGCTCGGTGGAGATGGGGCGGTTCGCGACGGCGCGGATGAGGTCCTTCGCCTCGCGCTGGGCGACCGGCCCGCACGCGAGCATGGCGTCGACGATCTCGCCCACCCGGTCGTCGATCTCGGTGTCGTCCTGCGCGAGCTCGTGGACGAGGCCCAGGCGCCAGGCCTCGGATGCCGAAAACCGCTCGCCCGTGAGGAAGTAGCGTCGCGCCGAGCGCTCGCCGATGGCCGCCACCACGTAGGGCGCGATCACCGCGGGGATGAGGCCGAGCTTCGCCTCGGAGAGCGCGAAGCTCGCGTCGTGGGAGGCGACGGCCACGTCGCAGCAGGCGACGAGGCCCACGCCGCCGCCGTAGGCCGGGCCCTGCACCCGGGCGATGGTGGGCTTCGCCAGGAAGCAGAGCGTGCGCATCAGGGCCGCCAGGTGCATGGCGTCGCGCTGGTTGTCCTCCTTGGAGTAGCCGGCCATGCGCCGCATCCAGTTGAGGTCGGCGCCGGCGGAGAAACTGCGCCCGGACGCGGAGAGGACCACGATGCGCGTGGCGTCGTCGGCCTCCAGCGTGCGCAACGCCTCCGTGAGCTCGGCGATGAGCTCGTCGTCGAACGCGTTGTGCTTCGCCGGCTTGTTCAGGGTGACGATGGCCACGGGGCCTTGCTTCTCGAACACGAGGGAATTCGCCATGGGATCGCCTTACGGGTCGGTGCCGGACGCGCCGGACGTGCGGGGAGGGGCCGCCTTCAGGGCCGCTTCGGGGGCGGCGATGACGGAAGCGGGGGTGCGGGCCATGGGCCGACATGCGGAACGCGCCGAACCCCGC
>CAZPLW010000389.1:0-1934 GCA_964587315.1 uncultured Lysobacter sp. | reverse complement strand
GCTTCTCGAAGTACTTGATGCCGTTCAGGCGCGGCGTCAGCCAGTCGCCGGTGGCGGCCATCTCGCGCGAGATCTCGGAATAACGCCCTTCGTCCGGATTGGCGAGGGGGCGCTGCATGTTGTCGACGCCGACCGCGAGGGCCAGCACGGCGAGGAAGGCGAGGGCGAGTCGGCGCAGGTTCACGGGCGGGCTTCCAGCAGGACGATCACCGCGCCCGATCCGCCGTCGGCCGCTCGCGGCTCGGCGTAGGCGAGTACCTCGGAGCGGCGCGCGAGCAGCTTGCGGATGCGGCCCTTGAGGACGGGCTCGCGGTTGCGCGAGCCCAGGCCCTTGCCGTGCACGATCCGCAGGCACCGCAGGCCGCGCTTCGCGCAATCGGCCAGGAAGGCCGCCGTGCGCAGCGCCGCCTCGTCGCCGGTGAGGCCGTGCAGGTCGATCTCCTCCTGCACCACCCAGTGCGAGCGTCGCAGCTTGCGGATCACGTCGCGCGGCAGGCCCGGCCGCAGGAAGGCGTGGTCCTCCTCGATCTCGATGTCGTCCTCGGGGCTCGCGAGCCGCGCGAGTTCCTCGAGCACCAGGCGCTCGTCCTCCATCCGCTTCACGGGGATGGGCGGCGGAGGCGCGACGCGCGGCTGGGCCCGGTTGTGGGGGCGCGCGGGCTCGACGCCCTTCATCTCGCGCCGGAAAAGCTCGGCATCGTCGGGTTCCGGCGGCGAGACCGGCCGGGGCACCTTCAAGCGGCGAGGCTCTCCAGATACCGGTCGGCGTCCAGGGCGGCCATGCAGCCGGTGGCGGCGCTCGTGACGGCCTGGCGGTAGACGTGGTCCTGCACGTCGCCGGCGGCGAAGACGCCCGGCACGCTGGTGGCCGTGGCGTTGCCCTCGAGGCCGGTCCTGGTGACGATGTAGCCGCCCTTCATCTCGAGCTGCCCCTCGAAAAGGTCGGTGTTGGGCTTGTGGCCGATGGCGATGAAGCAGCCGGTGACCTTCACCTCGCGCGTCGCGCCGTCCACGGTCGATTTAAGTCGCACGCCGGTGACGCCGCTCGCGTCGCCGAGCACCGCGTCGAGCGTGTGGTTGTACGCGATGGAGATCCTGCCTTCCTTCTCCTTGGCGAACAGCTTGTCCTGCATGATCCGCTCGGCGCGGAACTTGTCGCGGCGATGGACCACGGTGACGTGGCGGGCGATGTTGGAGAGGTAGAGCGCCTCCTCGACGGCCGTGTTGCCGCCGCCCACCACGGCGACGTCCTGGTTCTTGTAGAAGAACCCGTCGCAGGTGGCGCACCCGGAGACGCCCTTGCCCATGAAGGCCTGCTCGGACTCGAGCCCGAGATACATGGCGGAGGCGCCCGTCGCGATGATGAGCGCGTCGCAGGTGTAGGTGCCCGAGTCGCCGACGAGCGTGATCGGCTTTTGCGTGAGCTTCGCCGTGTGGATGTGGTCGAAGATGAGTTCCGTCTCGAACCGCTCGGCGTGCTTCTGGAAGCGCTCCATGAGCTCGGGGCCCTGCACGCCGGCGAAGTCGGCCGGCCAGTTGTCGACGTCGGTGGTCGTCATGAGCTGCCCGCCCTGCGCGAGGCCGGTGATGAGGACGGGCTTCAGGTTGGCGCGGGCGGCGTAGACGGCGGCGGTGTAGCCGGCGGGGCCGGAACCGAGGATGAGCAGGCGGCTGTGGCGGGTGGGCATGGGCGGAAATGGGGGAGGCCGCGGCAAGGGCGCCGCATCGATCGGCAATTATCGCATCCCGGCAGGTAACTGCCTTAAGCGTTTGACAATAAAGGGTTTTGAAGGGATGCTTCCCGCCATGGCGACCCATAACTCCAAGACGCAGGTTGGCGAGCGTACCCAGGCGCTCAAGGCCGTCCCCTTCTTCACGCAATTGAGCGACCAGGAGCTGGACGTGATCCGCTCCCTGTCCCTCGAAAAGACCTA
>CAZPLW010000388.1:0-1982 GCA_964587315.1 uncultured Lysobacter sp. | reverse complement strand
ATCCGGCGGCGCATGCAGGCCGCGCCGGACCAGCGCCTCGCGGCCTGGTACCTGCCGGAGGCCGCCCGCCGCTTCGCGGACGCCCTGGAGGGCGACGACGCGGCGGGCCGCGAGGAGGCCGCCGCGGCCCTGCGCGTGTCCATCGGCGAGACGCTGCTCGAGGTGGAGCGCGCCTACTCGCACCTCGACGAGCAGGGCGTGAGCGTCCCGATCGTCTACCAGCTCGAGCGCGTGCGCGCGCAGGCGCAGCGCATGGGCGAGCTCGCGGACCTGCTCGCGGATGCGGGATCCGTGCCGCGCGTGCTGCCCTACTTCCTCGCGAGCCTCATCCGCGACGCGCACGACCAGAGGAGCGCGCTGGCCCTGCTGCGCCAGAACTTCGAGCTCGCCAGCCGCAAGATCGTCGAGCGCAACGCGGAGACCGGCGAGCACTACATCACGCGCACCCGCGCCGAGTACCGCGACATGCTCGCGCGAGCGAGCGGCGGGGGCGCGGTGATGGCGATCACCACGTACCTCAAGTTCGGCGTGTCGGCGCTGCACCTGCCGCTCTTCCTGGAGGGCCTGCTCGCGTCGGTGAACTACGCCGCGACGTTCGTCGCGATCCAGTTCGCGCATTTCACCGTGGCCACCAAGCAGCCGGCGATGACGGCCCCGGCGCTGGCGGCGCGCATGGACGACATCGCGGACCCGGCGCGCATGGCGGCGTTCCTCGACGAGGTCGCGGCCCTGGTGCGCTCGCAGTCGGCGGGCATCCTGGGCAATGTCTTCGTGGTGTTCCCCGTCACCTACGCGCTCGGGATGCTGCTCGTGCACGGCGCGGGCTTCGGGCCGGTGGACGCGGCGAAGGCCGCGAAGACCGTCGACTCGATCTCGCTCCTGGGCCCCTCGGCGCTCTTCGCGGCGATGACCGGCGTGCTGCTCTGGATCTCGAGCGTGCTCGCGGGCTGGGTCGACAACTGGTTCGCCTTTCGCCGCCTGGGGCCGGCCATCGCGGGACACCGGCGCTCGGTCTACCTCTTCGGGCCCTCGCGCATGCGGCGCGTGGCGGACTTCCTCGGGCGCGAGAACGCCGGCCTCACAGCGAACATCTCGCTCGGCCTCATGCTGGGCCTGGTGCCGGTGTTCTTCGCCTTCTTCGGGCTGCCCGTGGAGGTGCGCCACGTGACGCTCTCGTCGGGGCAGCTCGCGGCGGCCGTCGTCGCGCTCGGCTGGGGCGTCGCGCTCACCGCGCCCTTCTGGCTCGCGATCGCGGGCATCGCGGCCATCGGCGTGCTCAACGTCGGAGTGAGCTTCGCCCTGGCCCTGAACGTCGCCATCGGCGCGCGCGAATCGCCGGGCGTGGGGCGGGCGGCGATCTACCGCGCGATCCTGGGCCGGCTCGTGAGCGATCCGACATCCTTCGTCTTCCCGAAGAAGGACGCCGGGTAGCCTCCCGGGCCCGCCTGGCGCCCTACGCTTCCTGCGGGTCCACGTCGAGCGACCAGCGCACGCGCCGTTCGCCCCTGGCGTCCAGGGCCGCCTTCCAGCGCATGAGGAACGGCTGCATGGCGCTGCGCGTCGCGGCCCTCACCAGCAGCTGCGCGCGCTCGAAGCCGGCCTTGCGCTCGAGCGGCGCGGGCACCGGATCGAACACCTCGATGTCCCGGGCGATCGCCTGCGCGTCGCGCGCCGCCTCGCGCAGGAACCGGGTCGCCTCGCCCGCCGCCTTCGACTCGGCGCGCAGCAGGGCGAGGTGCGCGAAGGGCGGGAAGCCCGCGAGGCGCCGCTCGGCGAGGGCCGTCTCCGCGAACGCGGGGTAGTCGTGCCGCGCCACGGCCGCGTACAGCGCGTGCGTGGGGAAGTCGGTCTGGATGATCACTTCGCCCGGCTCGTCGGCGCGGCCCGCGCGCCCGGCCACCTGCGTGAGGAGGGCGAAGAGGCGCTCGGAGGCGCGGAAGTCCACGCTGTAGAGCGCGCAGTCGCTGTCGACCACGCCCACC
>CAZPLW010000387.1:0-2053 GCA_964587315.1 uncultured Lysobacter sp. | reverse complement strand
GGTTCGCTCGTACCTGCGCCTTCGCCTGCAGCATCTCGGGCACGAGGTCTTCTGGGTGGTCTTCCTGGATGCGCAGAACCGCGTCATCGCCGCCGAGGAACTGTTCCGGGGAACGCTCACCCAGACCAGCGTCTACCCGCGCGAGGTGGTAAAGCGAGCGCTCGCCCACAATGCCGCCGGGGTGATCCTCGCCCACAACCACCCCTCCGGCGTGGCCGAGCCTTCCATTCAGGATCAAGCACTTACACGCGCCCTGGCCGAATCGCTGGCCCTCGTCGACGTGAAGGTGCTGGACCACTTCATCGTCGCGCCGGGGGCGGGCCTCTCGTTCGCCGAGCGCGGACTCCTCTAGGGAAAAAGCCCAAGGGAATCAGGTTGATCGGCACCCTTCGCCTCGGCTATAATGATTGGCTTTCCGCCACGGCTTTTCGTTGGCGGCTCATGGAGAGAACTATGTCTCGAGTCTGCCAGGTCACGGGCAAGGGCCCCATCGTGGGCAACCACGTGTCCCACGCCAACAACAAGACGAAGCGCCGCTACCTGCCCAACCTGCAGTACCGCAAGCTCTGGGTGGAAAGCGAAAACCGCTACGTCTCGATGCGCCTCACCAACGCCGGCCTTCGCCTCATCGACAAGAACGGGATCGACACCGTCCTCGCCGACATGCGCGCCCGCGGCGTGAAGATCTAGGAACCGCCATGCGCGAAAAGATCAAGCTCGAGTCGTCCGCCGGCACCGGCCACTTCTACACGACCACGAAGAACAAGAAGACCAAGCCCGAGAAGCTGGAAATGATGAAATACGACCCGGTGGCCCGCAAGCACGTGGCCTACAAGGAAACGAAGCTCAAGTAAGCCTCGCCTTCCCGCGTCGCGAAAGAACCCCGCCGAGCGCGGGGTTTTTTGTGCCCGGTCCGGCTCAGCCTTCCGGCCGGGCGTCCAGCGCCAGCGCGCGTTCCGCGATGGCCTTCGTGAAGCCGGCGAAAAGGAACAGGTGCGCCGGGAACATCGCCCACCAGTAGGCGAGCCCCCAGATGCCCGCGGGGTGCCAGTAGGCCGTCACGGCGACGCGCCGCTCGTCCGGCCCCGTCTCCTCGATCTCGAACTCGAGCACGCCCGCGCCGGGCGCCTTCATGCCGAACACGAGCGTGAGCCTTCGCGCCGGCTCCACGCCCATCACGCGCCACGAGTCGATGACGTCGCCCACGCGCACGTCGTCCGGATCGCGGCGGCCGTAATTGAGCCCGTTGCCGCCCAGCATCCAGTCGATCACCTCGCGCATCCACCAGAGGAAGTTGTAGGCGTAGTAGCGGTTCTCCCCGCCGATGGCCCGCACCACGCGCCAGAGCGACCAGGCCGTGGCCTTCGTGCGGAACTCGCCGCCGGCCTGCTTCGCGTAGTACCCGTAGTCGGCGCGGTACTCGCGAAAGACGAAGGCGCCTTCGGTCCAGCGGGCCACGACGGTGTGGCGGGCCTCCGCCTCCAGCGCGGCCTTCACCGCGTCGTCGAAGCCCAGGAGCGCCTGGGGAATGAGGCGGCGGATCGGCTCGTCGTTCGCGCCGAAGTCGTGCTTGAGCCCGCCGATGAGCGCGCGCGCGACGTTGGTGGGCACCGAGGTCACGAACCGGAGCCAGTAGGCGGACAGTTCCGGGGTGAGGACGGGAACCGGGAGGATCCACGGCTCGCGCCGTCCCATGATGCGGGCGATCGCGCACATCATCGTGCGGTAGTCGAGCGTCTCGGGACCCGCGCAATCGTAGATGCCGCCGGCCATCTCGGGATGCAGCGACGCCTCGGCCAGATAGTGCAGCAGGTTGCCCAGCGCGATGGGAGGGCTCTTCGCGACGACCCACCGGGGCGTCACCATGACGGGCAGGTGCAGCACGAGGTCGCGCATCACCTCGAAGGCGGCCGAACCGGGGCCCACGATGATGCCCGCGCGGATCTCGGTCACGGGCACGGGATGCTGGCGCAGGCGCGCCCCGGGGTCGCGGCGCGAGGGCAGGTGCGCGGAGGGCGCGGCCTCTGGAACCAGTCCGCGGGGGTACACGATG
>CAZPLW010000386.1:0-2080 GCA_964587315.1 uncultured Lysobacter sp. | reverse complement strand
GAGAGCATGTAGCCCGCGTAGAAGACGGCCGTGAGGGCGCCCAGCGCGTCGCCCACGAGCTTCGTGCCCCCGACGGCGAAGTGCGGGCCCACGAGGATGAACATGCCCGCGATGGCGGCGAGCATGCCCACCACGAAGGTGCGCGTCACGTGCTGGCGCCAGAGCACCCACCCCGCGAGCGTGACGAAGATGGGGGCGAGGTTCGCGAGCAGCGTCGAGTTGGCGACCGTCGTGTAGGTGATGGACCAGTGCCAGACACCCAGGTCGCAGGCGAAGAAGATGCCCGCCCCCAGCAGCGGGCCGAACGAGGTCCGCTCGCGCGGGGGACCTTCGCGCAGCGCCCAGGCCCAGAGCAGGGGCGCGGCGAGCGTGGTGCGCCAGAAGGCGCTCGCCACGGGGCCGGCGTCCGACAGGCGGACGAAGATGGGCGCGAAGGCGATGGCGCATCCGCCCGCGAGCAGGGCCAGGAAGGCGAGGGTCTCGACGCGGGAAGGTGCCGGGGCGGCGGGGGCGTTCACGCCGGCATTTTCTCACGGGGACGCGGGGGTGCCCCGGGCGGTAGAATGACGGCCCTTCCGAAGTGAATCCATGAACAACGAATTCCTCTCCGCCGTGATCCTCCTCACCCTCGTCACGGATCCCTTCGGCAACGTGCCCATCGTGAACGCGATGATGGCGGGCGTGGCGGATTCGCGCCGCCGCCTCGTCATCCTGCGCGAGTGCGCCATCGCCTTCGGCCTGCTGCTCGTCTTCCTCTTCGCGGGCCAGTCGTTCCTCGCCCTCATGCACCTGTCGCAGACGTCGCTGTCCATCGCCGGGGGCGTGATCCTCTTCATGATCTCCATCCGCATGGTGTTCGGGAAGGCCTCGGGCGCCGCCGGCGGGCGCGAGGGCGCGGAGCCCTTCATCGTGCCGCTCGCGATACCGCTCATCGCGGGCCCCTCGGCGCTCGCCACCGTGATGCTCATGGCCACCAAGGATCCGGCCCGCATCGGCATGTGGGCCGCGGCCGTCACCGTGACGATGGCCATCTGCACGGTGATCCTCGTGGCGGGCGTGGGGCTGCACCGGCTGCTGGGCGACGCGGCCATGGAGGCCCTCGAGCGCCTGATGGGCCTCATCCTCACCGCCATCGCCGTGGAGATGCTCCTGGGCGGCATCCGCGAGTTCGTGAAGGGGCTCGGCGCATGAGCAAGGCCTTCACGCGCGAGAACGACGCCGAGGACGACGACGACGGCGACGAGGGCGGCCTCCCCATCCCCGAAGGCGCCAGGAACTACATGACGCCGCACGGCTGGCGGCGCATGCGCGACGAGCTCACCCACCTCGTGAAGGTGGAGCGCCCCGAGGTGACGGCGGTGGTGTCGTGGGCCGCGGGCAACGGCGACCGTTCCGAGAACGGCGACTACCAGTACGGCAAGAAGCGCATGCGCGAGATCGACCGGCGCATCCGATACCTCACCAAGCGCCTGGAGAACGCGGAGGTCGTCGATCCCTCCCGGCGCGAGGAGACGGACCAGGTCTTCTTCGCCGCCACGGTGACCTACGCCATCGCCGGGGCCGGCGCGAGGGGCGAGGAGTCCGTCGTGCGCATCGTGGGCCTCGACGAGACGGATCCCTCGCGCGGCTACGTGAGCTGGATCTCGCCCATCGCGCGGGCCCTCATGAGGGCCCACGAGGGCGACCGGGTGCCGCTCGTCACGCCCGGCGGCCGCGAGGAGCTCGACGTGATCGAGGTGCGCTACGAGGAGATTCCCATGGACCCCTTCGTGCCCGTGAAGAGCCTCTGGGCGCCCAACGTCGACAAGTAGCGCGTCCGTGACGGCCGGGCCCGTGCCCCAGGGAACGCCGAAGGCCGAGGTCGCGGTCGACGCGGCGCTCGTCGCCTCGCTGCTCGCGGCCCAGCATCCCGATCTCGCCGCCCGCCCGCTTTCGCTCCTCGACGAGGGCTGGGACAACGTCATGTTCCGCCTGGGCGACGATCCCGTCGCGCGGCTGCCGCGCCGCGCGGCCGCCGTGGCCCTCATCCAACGCGAGCCGGCGTGGCCGCCGGGGCCCGCCCAAGGCCTGCCGCCCGCCC
>CAZPLW010000385.1:0-2129 GCA_964587315.1 uncultured Lysobacter sp. | reverse complement strand
CTCGAAGTGGTCGATGCCGATGCGGCTCACGAACTCCGGCTTGAAGCGGAAGCTGTCCGGGCGCAGCAGGTCGTTGGTGATCATCGCGAGGGCCTCGCGCTGCTTCGCGGGCGGCGTCGGCTCGTAGAGCGGCCGGCCGGTGCCGGCGCGGTCGCGCAGCAGCTTCACGCCGCCCACGTACTTGGCGGCGAGCGGCGCCACGCGGGCGAGCTGCACGAAGCCGTTCGTGAAGCTGCGCGTGTAGCGCTCGTAGCTTTCGCCCGGCGCGAGCGTCATCGCCTGCAGGCGGTCCCACAGCTCGCGGGAGAGGGCGAGGCGGCGCTTGTAGAACGCGATCGGGTCGGAACCGAGGTCGAACTGGTTCACCTCCGGGTCGATGCCCAGGTAGGGGCCCGAGCCGGCGTCGTAGTCGTTCGCGAAGGCGAGCAGCGGCTCGGACGAGCGCGCGGCGATGCGGGCGAGCTCCTCCTTCTCCTTGTCCGGCGCGACTTCCTTGTAGGCGTACTCGACTGCCCAGTAGTCGTAGGGCCCGAGCGTGCTCTGGCTGTACTCGCCCTGCTTCTCGCCCTTCACGGCGAGATTGAAGGGCGTGTAGTCCATGACCGAGGTGGTGATGCCGTTCACCTTCGTGAAGGCCGGGTCCTGGATCTGCTTGAGCGTGTAGACCGAGGAGGCGCGGAAGTTGTGCTGGAAGCCGAGCGTGTGGCCGACCTCGTGCATGATCACATCCTTCACGTAGGACTGCGCGACTTCCTCGGCCTCGGGGCTCGACATGTCGAGTCCGCGGGCCTCCAGGAGGTCCATCGCGAACTCGAGCTGCTGCGCCGACTCGCCCAGGTAGTTGCAGGCGAGGAAGCCGCGGCGATAGCCGAGCGAATCGGCGATCGATGCGGCTCGCGGCGCCGTGGCCGCCTCGAGCGGATGGGCGACGTCCTCCGAGCGCACGCGACGGGCGCCGCGGCCGAAGACGTCGGACATGCCGATGTCGGCGTCCAGGATCTCGCCCGAGCGCGGATCGACGTGCGAGGGGCCGATGGCGAAGCCCACGTTCGAGCCCGTGAACCAGCGCACGGAGGCGTGGCCCGCGTCCATGGTATCGAAGTCGTCCTTGTCCGTCTGCTGCTTCACGACGATCGCGTCCTTGTAGCCGATCTTCTCGAACGCCTTGTTCCACTCGAGGATGCCGGCCTTCACGCTGGCGCGGTACTTCTCGGGGACGTTCTTGTCGATCCAGTAGGTGATCGGCTTCTTCGGCTCGGACAGGGCCGCGGCCGGGTCCTTCTTCTCGAGCCGCCAGCGCGTCACGATGTAGCTGCGCATCTTGGGCGAGGTGTCGTCCGTGTAGTCGACGCGGTCCACGGTGAAGTGGCCGATGCGCTCGTCGGCGGGGCGGCCCGCCATCGGCTCGGCCGGCAGCGGCATGAAGTTGTACTGGAATCCCACGAAGAAGCTGCGCGGGTCCGGCGTGGTCTTGGGCGGCGGGGGCGTGGGCACCGGCGGCGGGGTGAGCGGCGGCGGGCTGATCTTGGGCACCGCGAAATGCGCGTTGACCTGCAGGCTCGTGAGCGCGTCGGTGTTGGTGACGCGCGAGAAGCTCGTGTTGCGCGCGTCGATCGCGAAGGGCATGCGGTAGGCGAGCTCGATCTGCGTCGCGTACCCGATGATGTCGCCGAACAGGAGCGCGTTGCCCTCGATCACGACGGCCTTCGTGTCGGGATGGGCGGCGGCGGCCAGCGGTGCGGAGGCGATGAGGCTGTCCGAGAACGACTCGGAGACGAACTGTTCCTGCGGGGTCCCGGGCTTCGCGAAGAATTCCGTGTTCACCGCGATGAGCTGCACGTGGTTGCCGATCTTCTTCCACTTCGCGGCGTGCGCGCCGGCGAAGGGAGAGCCCATGTACTGGTGGCCCATCTGGCCGCCGAACAGGCCCCGCTCGCCGACGGAGCGCGGGATGTTGGCCGAGAAGAAGAAGGGCTTGTCGAACTGGTCGGGCTTGATCTCGATCCAGACCTTCTCGTCCTTCTGGTGCAGCGTGAAGTAGCCGGGAACGGCCTTGGCGTCCTTGAGCACGTCCTTGTACGGGCGCGGCTGGCCGGGCGGCGTCGCGGCGGGCGCGGGGGCGGCGGCCG
>CAZPLW010000384.1:0-2132 GCA_964587315.1 uncultured Lysobacter sp. | reverse complement strand
CAGCCCCAGGCGGTCCGCCCGGCACCGCGGCCGGCGGGCCGGGCGCGCCGGCCGCCGCTCCCAAGCCCTTCAAGGACGTGGCGAAGGACACCACCGAGACGGCGGGTTTCTTCACGGTCCATCGCAAGGACGAGAAGGCCTGGATCGCCGTCCGCCCCGAGCAGTTCGACAAGCCCTTCTTCTTCACCTGGAACATCCCGCAGAGCCTGGGCGAGAAGGGGCTCTACGGCAGCCAGATGGGCGGGGCGAAGCTCGTCGTGCTGCGCAAGATCGGCAACCAGGTCCAGCTCCTCGCGAAGAACACCGAGTTCCATGCGACGGCGGGCACGCCCCAGGCGCAGTTCGTGTCCGAGTCGTTCTCGGACAGCCTGCTCGCGTCGGCGCCCGCCGCCTCCCTGCCGCACCCGGAGTCGAAGGCCGTCCTGGTCGAGCTGAACGCCCTGCTCTTCGGCGACATTCCCGGCTACGGTTCGCGCATCGAGGGCGCCTTCCGCTTGCCCTACGCGCTGGACACCCGCAACACGTCGATCGCGCGCCTCACCCAGACGGACGTCCTCACCGGCGTGCAGGTCAGGGCGCATTTCGCGACGCCGAAGATCCCGGCGCCGCCCCTCGGACCGTCCCCCGTGCCGCCGCCGACGCCGCCGAAATCCTCGCCCGATCCGCGCAGCTTCTTCGTGACCTTCCAGTACAGCTTCACGAAGCTGCCCGACGAGCCGATGCGGCCGCGCGCCGCCGACGAGCGCATCGGGCACTTCGCCGTTTCGCGCGTCGACTACACCGAGGACACCTCGCCCAAGCCGCGCGAGCATCTCGTGGCCCGGTGGCGCCTCGAGAAGAAGGACCCGAAGGCCGCGCTCTCGGAGCCGAAGGCGCCCATCGTCTACTGGGTCGACAGGAACGTCCCGGAGAAGTACCGGCAGGCGGTGGCCGAGGGCATCCTCGAGTGGAACAAGGCCTTCGCGCGCATCGGCTTCAAGGACGCGATCGTGGTGAAGCAGCAGTCGGACAAGGACGACTTCGACACGATGGACGCGCGGCACGCGTCGGTGCGCTGGTTCACGGGCGCCGACGTGGGATTCGCCATCGGACCCTCGCACAAGGATCCGCGCACCGGCGAGATCCTCGACGCCGACATCGCGACGGGCTACGGCTTCACGCGGCAGCTTCGCCGCCTCGTGGCCGAGGACCTCGGCAAGGCCGATTCCGCCGAGCCGCTCGCCGCTTGGATCGCCAATCCGCTCGAGGCCCACAAGTCCCCGATGTCCGGCGATTTCCTCTCCTGCGGCTACGCCTGGCAGTCGGCGCACCAGCTCGAGTTCGCGATGGACCTGCTCGAGGCCCGCGGCATCGGCTGGGACAGCCCGGAGGCCGACGAGCTCGCGAAGGCGAACCTGCGGCGCAACGTGATGCACGAGGTGGGCCACACGCTGGGCCTTCGCCACAACTTCCGCGCCTCGGGGATCTACACGCTCGAGCAGCTTCGCGATCCGGCGTTCACGAAGGCGAACGGCAATTCCGGCTCGATCATGGAGTACCTCGCGATCAACCTCTCCGCCGCGGGCGAGATGCAGGGCGAGTACGTGGCGAGCACGCTCGGGCCCTACGACTACTGGGCGATCGAGTACGCCTACCGGGAGCTGGCGCCGGAGGAGGAGCCGGCGGCCCTCGCGAAGATCGCCTCGCGCTCGAACGAGTCGCAGCTCGCCTACGGCACCGACGAGGACGCGGGGTACGAGCGGCTCTTCGCCGGCATCGATCCCGAGGTGAACCGCTTCGACCTGGGCGCCGATCCGCTGGCGTACTACCGCAAGCGCATCCAGCTCTCGCGCGAGCTGTGGGACCGCGTGCAGGACCTGAAGCTCGCCCCGGGCGAGAGCTACGAGCGGCTGACGCGCAGCCTCGCGAGCGGCATGCAGCAGGTGGCAGCCGTGGCGCCCCTGGCCGCCAAGTATGTGGGAGGCGTGCGCCACCTGCGCGACCGCGCGGGAACCGGCCGGCCGCTCTACGAGCCCACGCCGCCCGCGAAACAGCGCGAGGCCCTGCGGCTCATCACCAACGACCTCTTCCAGCCCGCCAGCTTCCGCTTCAAGCCGGAGTTCGTGAGCCGCATCGGCATCGACCACTTCGAG
>CAZPLW010000383.1:0-2193 GCA_964587315.1 uncultured Lysobacter sp. | reverse complement strand
CGATGCGAGCAGGTCCACGGGTCCCCGGCCCTCGGCGAGGCGTCCGGTCACCGTGCTCACGAGATGGTGCACCGTCGCGAAGCTCTCCAGCTCGCAGATCTTCGGCACCGCCACGCTGCCCGTCTCGCAGGCGCGGCCGAAGTCGTTGCGCAGCAGGTCGACGATCATCACGTTCTCGGCGTTGTCCTTGCGCGAGGCGAGGAGCTCGGCGCGCACGCGCGCGTCCTCGGCCGGGTCCGCGCGACGGCGCCTCGTGCCCTTGATGGGCTGCGTCACCGCCTCGCGGCCCTCGACCGTGATGAAGCGCTCGGGCGAGCTCGAGAGCACCACGCCGAAGGGGTACTCGAGGTAGGCGCCCATCGGCGCGGGGTTGGTCTCGTGCAGCCGCCGGTAGAATTCCCAGGTGTCGCCGCGGTAGCGGATGCGGAATTCGCGCGTGAGGTTCACCTGGTAGGTGTCCCCGGCGCGGATGTAATCGATGACGCGCGCGGCCCGCGGCAGGTACGCCTCGCGCTCGAGCGTGCTCGCGATGTCGCCCAGCACGCGGAAGGGATCGCGCGGCGGCGGCTCGCCCGCGAGGATCCGCACGCGCAGCGCGAGGGCCTCCTCCTCCGGGTAATCGGCGAGCGAGGTGATGGCGGCGCGCCCGAGCTTGTGGTCGATGACGATCGTCCACGCGTAGAGGCCGAAGGCGGCCTCGGGCATGAACGGCACGGTGCCGGCCTTGGCCTCGGGCAGCTTCGCGCCCGCGCGGCCCAGCTCGTAGCCGAAATAGCCGATGCAACCGCCGGCCACGGGCCAGCCTTCCTCGCCGCCGCGCGCCGGGGCCGCGAGGGTCTTCAGGCCGTCGAAGGCGCTGCCGCGCCAGCGCGAGGGCTCGCCGCCGCGCTCGAGCGTGATCTCGCCGCCGCGCGAGACCAGCGTCGCGCGCGGGCCCGCCGCCATCACGTCGTAGCGGCCGCCCGTGCGGGCGCGATCGCCGCTGTCCAGGCAGACCGCCCAGCCGAGGGTCCGGATGCGCTCGAACCACGGCAGCCTGTCGGCGCATCCGGTGGTCGCGTCGTAGGGCAGTTCGAGGGCGCGGGCCATCCCGCGATTCTACCGGGCCGCGGCACCCCGCCGGCGGGGCCGGTGGTATTCTCGCGCGATCGACCACCCGACCCGCCGGACGCCGCCATGAAAACCGCCGCCCTGATCGCCATCGCCGCCAGCCTCGCCTGCGCCGGCGCCGCCGCCCAGACTCCCGCCGAGGCCATGAAGGGCAAGATGAAGCCGGGGATGTACGCCTACAAGATGGAGATGGACATGGGGCAGGTCCCGGGCGCTCCCGCGGGCATGGGCAAGCAGACGATGAACATGCAGCACTGCCTCACCGACAAGGACATCGCCGGCGGCGAGCTCGGCCGGCAGCGCGGCGAGGGCCCGAAGAACTGCGAGATGAAGGACTTCAAGATGTCCGGCAACACCGCCAGCTACCGGATGGTGTGCAAGGGCGAGTTCGAGATGGTCGCGGACAACACCATCGCCTTCGCGAGCGACGGGTTCAAGATGAACATGAAGATGCAGATGGACCGCGGCGGCCAGAAGATGAACATGGCCCAGAACATCGAAGCTAAGTATCTGGGCGCCTGCACCAAGTAGCCAGCTCCCGCCACCAGCGCTCGTCCCAGAAGCGCGTGGCCTGCCCCGAGGGCGAGGGCAGCACGTACAGGCGCGTGCCCTCCTCGGCCTCCTCCTGCCAGCCGTAGGCCACCTCGCGACCGAGGTAGGCGCGGGCGGCGTTCTTGCTCGTGAAGGCCACGGCCCGCGGCCGGAAGCGGACGATCTTCGCGCGCAGCGACTCCCGGTCGAGGCTTCCCTCGGGCAGCTCGTCGTCGTTGCCCGAATGTCCCTTGCACAGGTCGGTGAGCCCCAGGCCGAGCGGCAGGAGCTCGGCAAATTCCCGGGGCTGGAAGCGCCGGGGCGTGAACCCGGCCGCGTGCAGCGCCGGCCAGAACCGGTTGCCCGGCCGTGCGTAATACGCCTTCGCCGCGGCCGAGGCGCGGCTCGGGGCCGTGCCGCAGAACACCAGCACGAGCCCCGGCGCGAGGACGTCGGGAACGAGGGCCCGGCCCAACCCTTGGGCGCGGCCCGGATCTGCCCGAGGGCCGCGGGTACCTCGATCGTGGTGAAATCCACCGGGTCCCGCCCTCC
>CAZPLW010000382.1:0-2245 GCA_964587315.1 uncultured Lysobacter sp. | reverse complement strand
GAATCGGCGGCGGCACAGCGGCTCCCGCGGCGGGCGCGCCACCGAGGGCGGCCCCGCCCATCGCGTTGACCATCTGGGCGCCCATGGCGATGCCCGCGCCGAGCCCGACGCCCGCGCCCGCCGCGCCGCCGGGGTTGTTGGCGGCATCGCGGATGGCCGATGCCGTCTCGTACTGCGTGTAGGCCTGCAGGTTGCCGATGGCGGCCATGGCGCCGCGCTTGTCGATGGCCTTCTCCACCTCGTCGGGCAGGCCGATGTCCTGCACCTGCACCTCGACCAGCTCGAGGCCGAGCGCCTCGAAATCCGGCGCGAGGCGGTCCTTCAGGCGGCTGCCCAGCTCCGTCACCTTCGCCTCGAGGTCGATCACCGGGATGCCGAGCTCGGGCATGACCTCCTTGATGCGAAGGCCGATCTTGCCGCGCAGGTTCTCGGAGATCTCCGCGAGCGTGAAGCGGTTGTCGGTGCCGACCAGGTCCTTCACGAACGTCCCGGCATCCTTCACGCGGATGGCGTAGAGGCCGAACGCCGTGGCGCGCACGACGCCGAAGTCCTTGTCGCGCATCATCGCCGGTCCCGGGGTGCCCCACTTGAGGTCCGTGAACTTGCGCGTGGAGCAGAAATAGACCTCGGCCTTGAACGGGCTGTTGAAGCCGAACTTCCAGCCGCGCAGCGTCGCGAGGATCGGCATGTTCTGGGTCGTGAGCTCGTGCGTGCCCGGCTTGTACACGTCGGCGAGCTTGCCTTCGTTGATGAAGACGGCCACCTGGCCCTCGCGCACCACCAGTTTCGCGCCGTACTTGATCTCGTTCTGGTAGCGCTCGAAGCGGTAGGCGAGGGTGTCGTTCGTGTCGTCGAGCCACTCGACGATGTCGACCAGTTCGCCCGTCAACTTGTCCCAGAGAGCCATTTCGTCCCCTTTCCTGAGGAAAGAAAGCTGCCGGAGAACCCCCGGCCGGGACCGGTAAGGTACCCTTGATGCCCCCCCGATTCAATCCCGGATCTTCCCCATGGCCGCCACCGTCGCCCAGCTGTGGATCTACCCCGTCAAGAGCCTGAAAGGCATCCGCGTCGGGAACGCCCGCGTCGCCGCGCGGGGCCTCGACCACGACCGCCGCTTCGTGGTCGTCGACCCGGAGGGCGCCTTCCTCACCCAGCGGGAGCTTTCCGCGATGGCCACCGTGTGGACGGCGATCGAGGCGGGCGAGCTGCGCCTGTCGTCCCCGGACTTCGACGAGGTGGCGGTCCCGCTCGAGCCGGAGGGTGGCGAGCCGCTGCAGGCCGAAGTCTGGAACAGCGTCACCCCGGCCCTCGCGCCGTCCCGGGAGGCCGACCGGTGGCTATCCGAGGTCCTCGGTCGCCCTTGCCGCCTCGCGTACATGCCGGCCAGCACGAGGCGCGAGTCGAACGTGCGCTACGCGGGTCCCGGCCGCCTCGTGGGCTACGCCGACGGCTACGCGCACCTGGTGGTCTCGGAAGCCTCGCTGGAGGCCCTCAACGCGCGGCTGGGCCGCCCCGTGCCGATCGACCGGTTCCGCCCCAACCTCGTCCTTTCCGGCACGACGGCCTTCGAGGAGGACGGCTGGCGGGACTTCTCGGCCGGCACGGCGCGCTTTCGCATGGCGAAGCCCTGCGGCCGATGCCAGGTGACGACGACCGACCAGTCCACGGGCGAGGTCACGGGGCCGGAGCCGCTCGAGACGCTGGGCCGCTGGCGCCCCAGCGAGGAGTTCGGGGCGCGCTTCGGCATGAATGCCGTGACCATCGTCGAAGGCGAGTTGCGTGAGGGCGATGCCGTCGAGAGGGGCGGCTGAGCGCCCGGGGGGGCTGCAGCCGGAGACTACGCGCTGTCCCGTGCGGCAAAGGCCGCGAGGACGACCCACCCGGCGATGAAAGCCGCCCCGCCCACGGGAGCGAGCACCCCCAGCGACACCGCCGCGAACGCGAGGCTGTAGAGCGAGCCGCAGAACGCGGCGATTCCCGCGAGGAGCAGCCCGCCGGCGAGCGCGAGCAGTCGCGAGGGCCCCCGGACGTGCGCGAGGATGCCGATGCCGACCAGTCCCAGCCCGTGCACCAGCTGGTAGAGCACGGCCGTCTGCAGCAACCGGGCGGCCTCGGGATGGGGCGCCGACTTCGCGGCGTGCGCGCTCACCGCGCCGAGGGCGACCCCGGCGGCGAGGACGAGCGCGCCGGCGACGACGAAGGCGCGCGCCGTCCCGTTCACGGGCGCGCGGCGGGGGCGGGCGCG
>CAZPLW010000381.1:0-2306 GCA_964587315.1 uncultured Lysobacter sp. | reverse complement strand
CCTCGCCTCCCGCCCGCGCCGCACCGGCAGCGCCTCGAGGTGGCGGGCGATGGCGGCCGCCCCCGCGCCCGCCGGCAGCAGCGTGAGCGCCTCGTGCACGATCTCGCGCTGCCCGCCCACATCGGTTGCAACCACGGGCAGCGCGGCCGCGAGCGCCTCCTGCGTCGCGATCGAGAGCCCCTCGTGGCGGCTCACGTTGAGGAGCGCGTCCCCGGCCGCGAGATACGGCTCGATCGGATCGACGAAACCGGGCAGGCGCAGGCGATCGGCCACGCCCAGGCGCACCGCGGCGTCGAGCACGCGCCCGAGTTCGGCGCGGCCCGCCCGGTCGAGGATGCCGCCCACGATCGCGAGCACGGCATCGCGGCGCCGCGCGAGCGCGGCGAGCACCTCGACGGCGCGCGCGTGGTCCTTCTGCGGCTTGAAGGCGCCGATGGCGAGCACGAGCAGTACGTCGTCGCCGACGCCCAGCGCGGCGCGCACCTCGTCACGGGCCGCCGGATCCGTGGCCCGGGCGCCCGGGCGCGGGCGATGCCGGATCGCGACGACGGGCACGCGGCAGCCGGCCGCCACCATCTCCTCCCGCACGCAGCGCGCGCAAGCGACCGCCCTCGGCACGAACGGCTCGCGCCAGGATGCCGGGTCGTTTCGCCACCCCTCGCGGGAGTTGTGCACGACCGGAACGGTGCGCACGCCGCCCTCCCACAGGATCGTGAGCGCCTCGTCCGTCACGAGGTGAGTGGACACGGGCGCCAGGCCAGCGCGCCAATCGCGGGCGAGCGCGGCGAGAAAATCGGCGGGGGGTTCCTTGCCGCGCACGCGCAAGGCGATGGCGCGGGGCACGTCGAGCGCGGTCCGGCGCGGGTGCAGGACCGCGAGTTCCACCTCGCGGCCGCGCGCGGCCTCCGCCTCCAGCCATTCCAGCACGATGCGCTCGGCGCCGCCGGGCGCCAGCGCCGCGAGCAGCACGCGCACGGGCGCGCGCGCATCGCGCACCGGCATCAGGTCCGCGACGGGCGCCGCGAACAGCCCTTCGGGGACGTCCATCTAGTAGCTGGTGGTGCTGGAACCGGCGGATCCGGAGGACCCGTCCGACGACGAGGCCGCGGCATCGCCCGGACTCTCGGCATCCCAACCCGCGCTCGCGCCACCGCCGTCGAAAGTGCCGCCGAGGCCGACCACGCCCGCGGCCGCCGCGGCGGTGGTCGCGGTCGGCGACCAGGACGACGACGAGCTCGAATCGCTCCAGTTCCGGTCCGTGGTGTCGATGGTCTCGTCCGCCACGCGCGAGGTGAACTTCCACAGGCCCCGGCCCTTCCACTCGAACTCGCGCTGCGGGTGCCAGTAGGAGACGCGCGGCGGCTTGCCCGGGTTCTGGCGCACGGTGAACTTGCCCTCGCCCACGCGCACCGCGCCGAGGGCGCCGGACTTGGGCTCGAGCACGAACTCCAGGATCTTCTTCCCGGCCGCATCCAGCAGGACCGTGAGCTCGCCCTTGGGCGCGTCCTGGTAGCGCGCGACGGCGGCCGAGGAGAATCCCGGCGGTTTCGTCCATTCCTTGCGCTTCGCGAATTGCTTGCCGCTTCGCGCGAGCACGTAGGCGGCGACGTTCTCCGGGTGCAGGTGGGGCTGCAGCTCGGGGAAGCTCGCCTTGAAGAAGGCCTCGGCCTTCTCGGCGGACATCTCCTCCCGGCGCTTCGAGCGGCGCGCGCTGAACCACGCGCCACCGACCAGCGCGGCCATGACGACGGCCACGACGATGAACGGCAGGTGCTCGAGAACGAAATCCGCCATGCGCCCCCCTTCCCCGTGAGGTCCGCCCGGCCGGGCGAACGAACCGCTAGAGCCGCTCGGCGAGCCAGCCCTCGACGCTCGCCAGCGCTGCGCCCAGCGCCGCGGGATTCGTGCCGCCTGCCTGCGCCATGTCCGGTCTTCCCCCGCCCTTGCCGCCCACCTGCTGGGCGACGAAGTTGACGAGGTCGCCGGCCTTCACCTTGGCCGTCAGGTCCTTGGTGACGCCCGCGATGAGCGCGACCTTGCCGCCCTCCACCGTGGCGAGGAGGGCGACGCCGCTGCCCAGGCGCTCCTTGATCTTGTCGAGGGACTCTCGCAGCATGCCCGCGTCCACGCCCTCGAGCACGATCGCGACCGCCTTCACGCCGTTGATCGTGCGCATGCCCATGGCCATCACGTCGTCGAGCTTGCCGAAGGCGAGCTGGCCCTTCAGGCGCGCGACGTCCTTCTCGAGCGCCTTCACGCTCTCCACGACCTGCGCGATCTTCGCGTCGATCTCGTGCGGCTGGGCC
>CAZPLW010000380.1:0-2330 GCA_964587315.1 uncultured Lysobacter sp. | reverse complement strand
GGGGGCGGGCAAGGCGGCTGGGGCGGCGGCGGCGGAAGCTGGGGCGGCGGTTCGGGCGGGAACCACGACGGGCCCGCGCGCATCCGCCTTTTCGAGCACGCGAACTTCGCCGGCCGTTCGGTCTGGCTCGACCGCGACAACGCCAACTTCGACCGCCTGGGCTTCAACGACCGCGCCGAGTCGGTGATCGTCGAGGGCGGCACGTGGCGACTGTGCAGCGACGCGAACGGCAGCGGGCAGTGCCGCATGTTCCGGCCGGGCCAGTACCCGGTGCTGCCGCCGGACCTGAGCAACCGCGTGTCGTCGGCCTACACGCGCTGATGCACGCGAGGGCCTTCACGCGCCCGGGAGGCTAGGGCTTCGGGACGAACCGGCCCGTCGCCGGATCGACGAGGCCGCCGGGCACGGACTGGTAGTAGCGGCCCGTCGCGGGATCGACGTAGCCGGCGCCTTGCGGCACGAGCGTCCCGCCGCCCGGCGACGTCACGGGAGGCGCCGCGTTGACGGGCGGGGCGACGCGGCTCACGGGCGGGGCGACCGGCACGACCTTCGCCACCTCGGGCTTCTTCAGGACCGATTCGGCAGGCACGGCGACCGCGGCCCGCGGGGGCATCTTCTTCGGCGGCGGCGCGTCGGGATTCGCGAGGATCATGCGCATCATCTCCGCGCGGGCGGCTTCGCGCGCCGCGGGGGTGGAGGCCGGGTCGCCCAGCACCGCGCGAAGCTCGGCGAGGCGCTCGGTGGCCTCGGGCGTGAGGCGCCAGCCCTCCTGCGCGTGCACGGCGCCCGCGAGAAGCAGCGCGAGGAGGCCGGCGAGCATCCGCATGGCCGGCGGCGCCGCGATCAGCCCGCGCGCCGCGGCGGGTACTTCTCGCCCGCGTCCACGCGCACCTTGAGGATGTTCTGCTCCGGCGGCAGCGGGCACGTCGTGTACTCGCTGAACGCGCACGGCGGGTTGTAGATGCGGTTGAGGTCCAGCACGAAGGGCTTGCCGGGCTCGGGCTTCTTCTCGATGTAGAGGAAGCGGCCCGGGCGGTAGGTGGTGTCGCCGGCCGTCGCGTCGCGCATCACGAAGAAGAGGCCGTCGTCGTCGCCCACCGCATCCAGGCGGTGCGTCGTTCCGCCCAGCGTGAACTCGACGTAGCCGGGCGCGACCTCGTCGGACGCCTCGTCCAGCACGTTGATGATGGTGAGCTTGCGGCCGGGCGGGTAGGGCACGTAGGTCGCGCTCACGCGCCACGCGGGATCGGGCGCGTACCAGACGCGGCCCTGGAAGCCCTTCCTCACCTCGCTCTCGTTGTCGGCGAGGCGAAGCACGTAGCGGTCCTCGCGCGAGATCACGTGCATCGTCGCGCGGCCCAGCCTCACCCAGTCGCGCTTGCCCGCGTTCGTGCCCATCACGCGCTCGGTGAACGGGACGCCGTCCTTGTCCATCGTGACGCCCGGGGCGAGCCTCATCGTGACCTTGCCCGGCTGCACGTCGATCGTGCCGATGCGCGCGGGACCCAGGCCCGGCGGGAAGACGATGTCGTTGTCCTTGCCCGTGCCGAACGTGTTCGTCCCGGGCTTCATCACGTAGCGGCCGGCGAGCGTGAGCCAGCCGTTGTCCGCGCGCAGGCTGCGCTCGGCGCGCGCGCGCCATTCGACCAGGGAAGGCTCCCACTGGGGGTCGGCGGGCGGCGCCGTCGGCGCGGTGGCGCACGCGGCGAGGAAGGCGCTGGCGAGGAGGGCGGCGAGTCGCATGGCGGCTCCGGGGTCGATCGTGAGGGGGAATTCTAGTCCAGCGCCGCCAGCACGCGGGCGGGCTCGAGCTTCTCGAGGCAGTTCGTGTGGCCCAGGGGGCAGTCGCGCTTGAAGCAGGGGCTGCAGGAGAGCCCCAGCGTCACGATGCGCGCCTTGGGCGAGAGCGGCGGGGTGTAGCCCGGGCTCGAGGAGCCGAAGATCGCGGCCATCGGCCGGTCGAAGGCGGCGGCGATGTGCATGAGGCCCGAGTCGTTGCTCACGACGCGGGTCGCCGCCGAGAGCAGGTCGATGGCCTCGGCGAGGCTCGTGCGGCCGGCGAGGTCGCGCAGCGGCGCCCCCGCGAGCGCGGCGATCTCGCCCGTGACGGCCGCGTCCTTTTCCGAGCCGAGCAGCCACACGCGCCAGCCCTTCGCCGCGTGCGCCCGCGCGACCTCGGCGAAATGCCGCGCCGGCCAGCGCTTCGCGGGACCGTATTCCGCGCCGGGGCACAGGGCGAGCGTGGGGCCCTCGCCGGCGAGCCCGTGCTTCGCGAGCGTGGCCTCGAGCGACGCCGCATCGGCGCGAAGGCGCGGCGCCGGCACGGGGCG
>CAZPLW010000379.1:0-2352 GCA_964587315.1 uncultured Lysobacter sp. | reverse complement strand
CCACGCTCATCTGCTGCAAGACGATCATCGGCAAGGGTTCGCCTCACAAGCAGGGCACCGAAGGCGTGCACGGCGCGGCGCTGGGCGACAAGGAAGTGGCCGCCACGCGCGAGGCCATCGGCTGGCCGCACGCGCCCTTCGAGATCCCGCCGGGCGTCTACGCGGCGTGGGACCAGCGCCCGCGCGGCGGCGCCCTCGAAGGCGAGTGGAAGCAGCGCTTCGCCGCGTACGAGGCGGCGCACCCCGAGCTCGCGCGGGAATTCCGCCGCCGCATGGCCGGCGACCTGCCGCCCAACTGGGCCTCGGTCGTCGAGGAGATGCTGGCCAAGGCCGTCGCCAAGGGCGAGAGCGTCGCCACGCGCAAGGCCTCGCAGGTCGCCATCGAGGCCATCGCGCCGCACCTGCCGGGCCTTCTCGGCGGCTCGGCGGACCTCACGGGCTCGAACCTCACCAACTGGTCGGGCACGAAGCTCGTGTCGACCGCGCACGCCGGCAACTACGTGAGCTACGGCGTGCGCGAGTTCGGCATGGCCGCCATCGGCAACGGCATCGCGCTGCACGGCGGCTTCATCCCCTACTCCGGCACCTTCCTCACCTTCAGCGACTACTCGCGCAACGCCATCCGCATGGCCGCGCTGATGAAGCTGCGCAACCTCTTCGTCTTCACGCACGATTCGATCGGCCTGGGCGAGGACGGCCCCACGCACCAGTCCGTCGAGCAGGTGGCGAGCCTTCGCCTCATTCCCGGCCTCGATCTCTGGCGCCCCGCGGACACGGTCGAGACCGCCGTGGCCTGGGCCGCGGCGCTCGAGCGCAAGGACGGACCGTCCGCCTTCGCGCTCTCCCGCCAGAACGTGCCCTTCCAGGCGCGCTCGCCCGAGGCGGTCGCCGCCATCCGTCGCGGCGGCTACGTGCTCTCCGACGCCGCCGGCGCGAAGGCCGTGATCATCGCCACCGGCTCCGAAGTGGGCCTCGCCATGGCCGCGCAGAAGGCGCTGGCCGAAGGCGGCATTCCGGTGCGCGTCGTCTCCATGCCCTGCACCAGCGTCTTCGACCGGCAGGACAAGGCGTGGCGCGAGCAGGTGCTGCCCAAGGGCCTGCCGCGCGTCGCCGTCGAGGCGGGCGTCACGGACCTGTGGCGCAAGTACGTGGGCCTCGAGGGCGCCGTCGTCGGCGTGGACCGCTTCGGCGAATCGGCCCCGGCGGCCGAGGTCTACAAGCTCTTCGGCGTGGACGCGGCGCACGTCGCCGACGCCGTGCGCGCCGTCCTGTAACCGCCGTGGGCGACTGGGTCGTCCGCCGCGCCGGGCCCGCCGATGCCGAGGCCCTCCGGAACGTGCACGCCGAAGGCTGGCGCGCGACCTACGCCGGCATCCTGCCCGCCCTCGCCATCGACCGCGAAGTGAAGCGGCGACGCGCGACGGGCTGGGGTCCGCCGCTCACGAAGGCGCAGGGCCTCTCCGCCATCCTCGTCGCCGAGTCGTCCGGGACCGGCGTGGTCGGCTACGCGGCCGTGGGCGATCCGCGCGAGTCCATCGCGGACCTCGAGGCGGAGGTCTCCGAGCTCTACGTGCTCCCCGCGCAGCAGGGAAAAGGCGTCGGGCGCGCGCTCATCGAGGCCGCGGCGCGCCACTTCGTGCGCCACGGGCTCTTCGGTTTCTACGTGTGGGTGCTGCGCTCGAATCGCGCGCGGTTCTTCTACGAAGCGATGGGCGGCGAGCCCGTGCTCGAGAAGACCGGCGCCGTGGGCGGGCACCCCTACGGCCTCGTCGCCTACGCCTGGCACGACCTCACCCGCCTCGTCACCGGAGCGGACGCGCCGGGGGCTTTGCCTCCCATCGGCTAAAATAGGCGTTTGCAGCGCACCAATCCCCTCCCCGGAGCACACCCCATGACCATCCGCGTCGCCATCAACGGCTACGGCCGCATCGGCCGAAACATCCTCCGCGCCCACTACGAGGGCGGCAAGCAGCACGACATCGCCATCGTCGCGATCAACGACCTGGGCAATGCCGAGACCAACGCGCACCTCACGCGCTACGACACCGCGCACGGCAAGTTCCCGTTCAAGGTCGACGTCGACGGGGACTCCCTGGTGGTGAGCGGCGACCGCATCCGCGTGCTCGCGATGCGCGACCCGGCGCAGCTGCCCTGGGCCGAGATCGGCGTGGACGTGGTGCTCGAGTGCACCGGCCTGTTCACCACCAAGGAAAAGGCCTCCGCCCACATCCGCGGCGGCGCCAAGAAGGTGATCATCTCCTCGCCCGGCGGCAAGGACGTGGACGCGACCGTCGTGTACGGCGTGAACCACGGCGTGCTGAAGGCCGCGCACACCGTGATCTCGAACGCCTC
>CAZPLW010000378.1:0-2354 GCA_964587315.1 uncultured Lysobacter sp. | reverse complement strand
CGCGCTGCGCTTCGTCATCGTGTCTGCAGGCCAGGCCAGCCACTGGGCCGCCCGCCTCGCCGACGTCTTCGCGGCACTCGGCTGAAAGGAACCACGTCCATGGCGTCGACGATCTCACCGCCCCTGGCCATGCCGGGGGCCGACGCGCCCCCGGCGGCGCACGCACACCTGCATGTGGGCCCGGCGCCCTACATGAACCCGTACCTCGCGGGCATCGGGCTCGGCCTCGTGCTGCTCGCCGCCTTCGTGGTGATGGGCCGTGGACTCGGCGCATCGGGGGCGATCAACGCGTTCGTCGCGTGGAGCCTCAACCTCGTGGCCCCCGAACATGTGCGATCGCGAGAGTTCCTCGCCGAGTACATCGGCGACGGGTCGACGCACCCGCTCAAGGCGTGGCTGGTGTTCGAGGTGCTGGGCGTGTTTGCCGGCGCGCTGATCTCGGGACTGCTCGCACGGCGCGTGATCGTGAGCGTCGAGCGCGGCCCGCGCGCCTCGGTCGCGCTGCGCCTCGGCCTCGCGTTCCTGGGCGGCGCGACGATGGCGTTCGGCGCGGCGCTGGGACGCGGGTGCACGAGCGGCCAGGCGCTGACGGGTGGATCGCTGCTCAATGCGGGCAGCTGGGCGTTCATGATGTGCGTCTTCGGCGGGGCGTACGCGACAGCGTGGTTCGTGCGGAGGCAGTGGCGATGACTCCCCTGGTGAAGTTCGGCGCGTTCGGCGACGAGATGGGCCTCGTGCTGGCCTTCGTCATCGGCATCGGCTTCGGCTTCTTCCTCGAGCGCGCGGGCTTCGGCAGCGCGAAGAAACTGGTGTCGCAGTTCTACCTGAACGATCTTGCGGTCTTCAAGGTCATGTTCACCGCGATCGTGACGGCGATGCTGGGCACGACGTACCTCGCGTGGATGGGCGTGCTCGACCTGTCGCTCGTCTACATGACGCCGACGTGGCTGTGGCCGCAGATCGCGGGCGGGCTGATTCTCGGCGTCGGCTTCGTGGTCGGCGGATACTGCCCCGGCACGTCAATCGCCGCAACCGCGACCGGGCGGATCGACGGCCTCGTGTACGTGGCGGGGCTCGGATTCGGCACCCTTGTGTTCGCCGAGGTGTTCCCGCTGCTGCGCGGCTTCTTCTACAGCGGCGACTACGGCAGGCAGACACTGCCTGGCGTGCTCGGCGTGCCGTACGGCGTCGTCGTGTTCGCTGTCGTGCTGATGGCGCTCGGCGGGTTTGCGGGCGCCGGTTGGATCGAGAAGCGCTTCCGCGGCACCGGAACCGCGTAGGGGCGCATCCTGAGGCGCCCGCGACACCCGCGCAACACGCAATGACGACCGCGCCACCGCGCCCGTGACACGTATTCGGAGATCGACATGCCCGCCTTCTCGTCGATGACGCTGAACCAGAAACTCGCATCTGCCGCGTTCGTGCTCGGCGCGGTCGCGGTCTTCGCGCGTCCCACACCGGGGGGCGCGGTGTCGATCGACGCGCCCGCGCTTGCCGCGATCGTGCAGCGCGATGCCGACGAGATTGCGCCGCTCGACCTGGCCGACTGGATCGTGCAGGGGCGCTCCGACTTCCGTCTCGTGGACGTGCGCGATGCAGCGGCGTACGCCACGTATCACATCCCGGGCGCCGAGCACGTGGCCCTGCCGTCGCTGGCCGAGGCCGTGCTGCCGCGCAACGAGAAGGTGGTCGTCTACGGCGCAGATGGCGTGAGAGCCGCGCAGGCGTGGTTCCTGCTGAAGGCGCGCGGTCACGCGGCGGCCTACCTGTTGCGCGACGGCCTCGACGGATGGCAGCACGAGGTGCTGTTCCCCACGCTCGGTGAGGCGACAACGCCGTTCCAGGTGCAGCGCAACGCGCGCCTGGCGAGCGTTGCGGCGCACTTCGGCGGCGCGCCGCGCGTCGCGTCGGGCAACGCGAGCGCACCGCTGCCGACGATGACGATGCCGGCCACCCCTCCACCTGTCGCGACCCCGGTAGCCCCGACCGGCGGCTCCACCGCTACCCCGAAGAAGAAGCGCGAAGGCTGCTAGACCAAGGCGGGGTCAGGTCTTGAAATGACAGTTTTTTCAACACCTGGCACCGGGGCGGCCGTCCAGACGGGGTCAGGTCTTTCCCGCGTACCCCGCCGCTTGTGTAGGATGTGGCCTCCACCACAACCCAGGAGGCGTCGCATGGCCCTCGGCTCGCTCACCGTCGATGTCACGGATCTGCGCGGACGGTCACTCGCCGGCACGTTGCGCTTCGCGTTCTGGCCGCATGAGAGCGCACGCGGCGGCCCACCCGTTGTGGCCGCCTTCCACCTCGCTGGTCACCAGTCCTGCACCGTCATGCGCATACAGGCCCCCGCCGGC
>CAZPLW010000377.1:0-2360 GCA_964587315.1 uncultured Lysobacter sp. | reverse complement strand
CGGGCGCGGCGATCGAGACCATGGCGCAGTCCCGCTGCAGCAGGCGGAAATGGCTGGCCCGGTTGAGGGGGCGCCCGTCGCGCACCTGCAGGGTCCGGAAGACGCCGTCGCCGTAGGACAGGCCCCGGTCGGCGGTGTCGATGGACTGCGCGGGCCAGCCGTTGACGAGGAACGAGGCCATGGTCCGGGCGCGGCTTCGCTTCGCGCTAGCGCAGGCGCCGGAACGCGAGCGTGCCGTTCGTCCCGCCGAAGCCGAACGAGTTGGACAGGGCCGCGTCAATGCGCATCTCGCGGGCCGTGTGCGGGACGTAATCCAGGTCGCAGGCCGGGTCCGGGTTCACCAGGTTGATCGTCGGCGGCGACACCTGGTGGTGGATCGCGAGCACGGTGATCAGGGCCTCGACGCCGCCGGCCGCGCCCAGGAGGTGCCCGTGCATCGACTTGGTGGAGTTCACGGCGAGCTTCCGGGCGTGCTCTCCGAAGGCCGCCTTCACCGCGGCCGTCTCGTTGGCGTCGCCGAGCGGCGTGGAGGTGCCATGGGCATTGAGGTACTGGACCTCGTCGGGGTTGAGGCCGCCGTTGCGCAGCGCGGCCAGCATGGCGCGGCGCGGGCCGTCCATGTCCGGCGCGGTGATGTGGTTCGCGTCGGCGCTCATGCCCATGCCGGCCAGCTCGCAGTAGATGCGCGCGCCGCGCTTCCTCGCGTGCTCGTACTCCTCGAGGATCAGGATTCCGGCGCCCTCGCCCAGCACGAAGCCGTCGCGCTCGCGGTCGAAGGGGCGCGAGGCCGTGGCCGGGTCGTCGTTGCGCTCGGAGAGCGCCTTGAGCGAGCAGAAGCCGCCCATGCCCGACAGGCAGATGGTCGCCTCGGAGCCGCCGGCGATCATCACGTCGGCGTCGCCGTACTCGATGAAGCGGCCGGCATCGCCCACGCAGTGGGAGCTCGTCGTGCAGGCCGACACCATCGAGACGTTCGGGCCCTTGGCGCCCACCTGGATGGAGATGAGGCCGGCCACCATGTTGATGATGGATCCGGGCACGAAGAACGGCGAGATGCGCCGCGGGCCCTTGGCGCCCATCTCGAGGATGTTCTCCTGGATCATCGGCAGGCCGCCGATACCCGAGCCCACGTTCACGCCGATCCGCTCCGCGTTGGACTCGTCGATGACGAGGCCCGCGTCCTCCAGGGCCATCTTCGTCGCGGCGATGCCGAAGTGGATGAACGTGTCGGAACGCCGCACTTCCTTCGGCGGCATCCACTGCGCGGGGTCGAAGCCCTTCACCTCCCCCGCGATGCGCGTGGGCAGGAGCGCGGGGTCGAACCTGGTGATGGGACCGACGCCGCTGCGGCCGTGGACGAGATTGTCCCAGGCCTCGCGGACGCCGGTCCCGACAGGCGAAACGATGCCCAGGCCGGTGACGACGACGCGGCGCTTGGTCATGGGGTCACTCCGGATTCGGGAAACGGGTTTCGGATGTGAAACGGGGGCCGACGACGCGGCCCCCGGTCTCGTTCGGGGCCGTGCCCCGGCCTCCTGCTATTGCTTGAGGTGCGAGGACACGTAGTCGATGGCCTGCTGCACGTTGGTGATCTTCTCGGCCTCCTCGTCGGGGATCTCGCACTCGAATTCTTCCTCGAGAGCCATCACGAGCTCCACGTTGTCGAGGGAATCGGCGCCAAGGTCTTCGACGAAGGAGGATTCGTTCTTCACGTCGGCTTCGGCAACGCCCAGTTGCTCGGCGACGATTTTCTTGACTCGCGCTTCAATGTTCTCCATCGGAATCCTCCACTCTTGTTCGGGTCGGGTGCAGCGAAAAAAACGGCGTATTTTACCACGGGCCGACGCGCGGCCTAATCCATGTGCATGCCGCCGTTCACGTGCAGGGTGGTCCCCGTCACGTAGGCGGCCTGGGGCGAGACCAGATAGAGCACGGCGCCCGCCACGTCCTCGACGCGGCCCAGGCGCCCCAGCGGGACGTTCTCGACGAGCTTTTTCACCTGCACCGGGGCGAGCGAGCGGGTCATGTCGGTCTCGATGAAGCCGGGCGCCACGCAGTTGACCGTGATCGAGCGGCTGCCGATCTCGCGCGCGAGGCTCCTGGAGAATCCAGCGAGGCCCGCCTTGGCGGCGGCGTAGTTGGCCTGGCCGGGATTGCCGGTGTGGCCCACCACGGAGGAGATGTTCACGATGCGGCCGGCGCGCGCCTTCATCATGCCGCGCAGCACGGCGCGCGAGAGCACGAAGGCGCTCCTCAGGTTGGTGGCCTGGATGTCGTCCCACTCCTCGTCCTTCATGCGCATGAGCAGGTTGTCACGCGTGCTGCCCGCGTTTCTCACGAGGGTCGACCACGGGCCCACC
>CAZPLW010000376.1:0-2374 GCA_964587315.1 uncultured Lysobacter sp. | reverse complement strand
GCTTTAAGGGAAACCGGATTCTGCCAGCCTGGGGTGGCCTCCAGAATCGGCTCCCCGGGGGCGAGGGCCTCCCGGGCCCGGGTTCGCCGCGCCTTCTGGAGCGGTTCCGGCGCTTTGGCCGTGCGGTTCGCGTGTTGTTCCCGCCGGGCCACCTAGCCTCCCGTCCGACCGGCGTCCCGCGCCGGAAATTCCACCGAACGCCCGAGGCCGCCCGATGCGGCCCCCCGAGACCATGACGCTTGCCATCCACAACACCCTCACGCGCCGCAAGGACCCCTTCGAGCCCCTCGTCCCGGGAAAGGTCGGGCTCTACGTCTGCGGCCCCACGGTCTACGACTTCATCCACGTCGGCAACGCGCGCACGTTTTCCGTGTTCGACCTCGTGGTGCGCTGGCTTCGCGCCACCGGCCACGAAGTCACGTACGTGCGCAACATCACGGACGTGGACGACAAGATCATGGAGCGCGCGCGCGCGCGCGGCATCCCGATCGACGAATTGACGGAGGGCACGGCCGCCGCCTTCGCCGAGGACTGCGCCCGACTCGGTCTCGCGAAGCCCGACAGCGAGCCGCGGGCCACGCGCTACATCGGCCCCATGCTGGAGCTCATCGCGCACCTGGAGTCGAAGGGGCTCGCCTACCGCGGCGCCAACGGCGACGTCTTCTTCGCCGTGCGGGACTTCCCCGGCTACGGCAGGCTCTCGCGCCGCAACCTCGACGACCTGCGTTCGGGCGAGCGCGTCGCGGTGGAAGCCGCCAAGCGCGACCCGCTCGACTTCGTCCTGTGGAAGGCCGCCAAGCCGGGCGAGCCCTCGTGGCCTTCGCCGTTCGGCGCCGGGCGCCCGGGCTGGCACATCGAGTGCTCCGCGATGGCGGTTCGCGAGCTCGGCGAGACCATCGACATCCACGGCGGCGGGTGGGACCTGCAGTTCCCGCACCACGAGAACGAGATCGCGCAGAGCGAGGGCGCCACGGGCAGGCCGTTCGTGCGCGTCTGGATGCACGCCGCGTTCCTCAACATGGGCGACGAGAAGATGTCGAAGTCGCTCGGCAACTTCTTCACCGCGCGGGACATCCTCGACCGGCTCGACCCGGTGCAGGGGGGCGAGCAGCTGCGCTTCTTCCTGCTGCGAGGCCATTACCGCAGCGAGCTCGCGTACACGGGCGAGCTGCTCGACGAGGCCGGGACGACGCTGCGCGGGTTCTACACGGCGCTGCGCGAGGTGCCGCCCGCGCCCGTCGCCATCGACTGGGACGATCCGCACGCCGCGCGCTTCCGCGCGGCGATGGACGACGACTTCGACATGCCGGTCGCGCTCGCCGCGCTTCACGAGCTGCGCGGGGAGGTGAACCGCACGCGCTCCGCGCAGCTCTCCGGGCTCCTGCGGGCCCTGGGCGGGACGATCGGTTTCCTGCAGCACGATCCGGAGGCCTTCCTGCAGGGCGGCGTATCGGCCGGGGGCGAAGGCGGGAGGGGCCTCGACGTCGAGGCCCTGGTCGCCGAGCGGATCGCGGCCAAGAAGGCGAAGGATTTCGCGCGGGCCGACGTGATCCGCAAGGAACTGGACGCGGCCGGCATCGTCCTCGAGGACAAGCCCGGCGGCCTCACGGAGTGGCGCAAGAAATGAAGAAGGCCCGGCGCATGCCGGGCCTTTCGCCGATACAGGGGACGCAAGCCTTCAGGTACGAGGGCGGCAGCGTTCGTCCCTGAAGGTTTGCGTCCCCTTCATCGCTAGCGCACGAACTTCTGGTCCTTCGAGATGATCGTGAGGTCGACGAATTTCGATCCGCTGCGGTTGTCGGCGCCGTAGGTCACCTTGAAGCCGCCCACGTCGAAGTTGTCGAGCGACTCCATCGCCTTGATGAAGCTCTCCCGCGTGAGGTTCTTGCCGGCGCGGCGCAGCCCTTCCACCGCCACCTTGGCCGCGATGTAGCCCTCCAGCGTGCCGAAGCCCGGCTCGCCCTTCGCGGCGTCCAGCAGCGCGCGGTACTCCTTCACGACCGGCACCGAGTTGTCCCAGGGGAAGGGCACCACCTGCGAGATCTGCACGCCGCGGCCGTCCTTGTCGAGTTCCTTGGCGAGGGCCTTGCTGCCGACGAAAGACACGTTCCAGAAGGTGGGAGAAGAGCCGGCCGCCCGCATTTCCTTGATGAACGCCGCGCACGACTTGTAGGCGCTGATCATCACGATGGCCTGCGGCTGCGCCTTCGCCATCGTGGCGACCGCCGCCTTCACCTCGACCGTGTTGCGCTCGACGGTGCCCTTGGCGGCGATCTCGAGCCCGCGCTTCTTGAGGGCGCGCTCGACGCCCGCGAGGCCGGCCTGGCCGTAGGCGTCGTTCTGGTAGAACACCGCGAAGCGTTTCATGCCCACC
>CAZPLW010000375.1:0-2409 GCA_964587315.1 uncultured Lysobacter sp. | reverse complement strand
TGGGCATCCTCATCCCGCCTTCGATCGTGATGGTGATGTATTCCGTCGCCACGAACACCTCCGTCGGCGCGCTCTTCATGGCCGGCGTCATCCCCGGCATCGCGCTCGCGAGCCTGCTGGGCGCCACCACGTGGTACCGCGCCTGGAAGAACGGCTATCCCCGCCAGCCGAAAGCGGGCTGGCGTGAGCGCTGGACGACCTTCCGCGAGGCGATCTGGGGGCTCATGCTGATCGTCGTCGTGATGGGCGGGATCTACTCCGGCGTCTTCACGCCGACGGAGGCGGCGGCCATGAGCGCGGTGTACGCGTTCTTCGTCGCGGTGTACGTCTACAAGGACATGACCCTGAAGAAGGTGCCGAAGGTCCTGCTGGACTCGGCGAGCATGTCCGCGATGCTGCTCTACATCATCACCAACGCGGTGCTCTTCTCGTTCCTCATCACGCACGAGAACATCCCGCAGGCGATCGCGGAGTTCATGGTGGGCGGGGGCCTGGGCGTGGTCGGCTTCCTGCTGATGGTGAACCTGCTGCTGCTGCTCGCGGGCAACGTGATGGAGCCCTCGTCCATCGTGCTCATCATGGCGCCGATCCTCTTCCCGGTGGCCGTGAAGCTCGGCATCGACCCGGTGCACTTCGGCATCCTCATCGTGGTGAACATGGAGGTGGGCATGTGCCACCCGCCCGTGGGCCTCAACCTCTACGTGGCGAGCGGCATCACGAAGATGGGCATCACCGAGCTCACGATCGCCGTGTGGCCGTGGCTGCTCACGATGCTCGGGTTCCTGATGGTCGTCACCTACTGGCCGGGCCTGTCGCTCTGGCTGCCGCGCACGCTGGGGATGATCAACTAGGAAACCGGGGACGGTGCCCGATTTCCGTCTTGGGCGACAATGGCGCCCATGTGCCTCATCGCCCTCGCCTGGAAGGCCCACCCGGATTTCCCGCTCGTCGTCGCCGCCAACCGTGACGAATGGCGCGCGCGCCCGACGGCTCCCGCCGACTGGTGGGAAGGCCGCCCCGGCCTGCTCGCGGGCCGCGACCTCGAGGCGGGCGGCACGTGGATGGGCGTGACGAAGGACGGCCGGTTCTGCGCCGTGACCAATTTCCGCGATCCGTCCGACAAGCGCGGCAACGCGCGCTCCCGCGGCGAGCTCGTGGCGGATTTCCTCTCGGGCCGCGACGCTCCCGCCGCCTGGTGCGCGAAGCTCGCGGCAAGGGCCGGCGACTACAACGGCTTCAACCTGCTCGCGGGCGAGGGCGAGTCCCTCGTCTACTTCGGCAGCCGCGAGGGGGAGGCGCGCGAGGTGGAGCCCGGCATCCACGCGCTGTCGAACCATCTCCTCGACGAGCCCTGGCCCAAGGTGCGCCGCGCGCGCGAGGCGATGGGCAGGGCGGTCGCGGGCGGCGACGAGACGCTCTTCGCGATGCTCTCGGACGCGACGCCCGGAAGCGACGAGGAGCTGCCCGACACCGGCGTCGGGCTCGCCTGGGAACGGCGCCTCTCGCCCGCCCTCATCGCCGGCGAGGAATACGGCACGCGGACTTCCACCGTGCTGCGGGTCGGCGCGGACGGCCGCGCCCGGTTCGAGGAACGCACGCGCAATGCCACCGGGACCGTAACGGATTCGCGCATTTTCACGTTCGCGCTCGCCCGTTGAAGCCCATCCCGGGCCCGTCCACCGGCCCGGTTGATCCCTGTCAAAGGTGCACGCGGTCTGCCTGTTAGGGTTTCCATACCGCCTTCTCGGCATTGGGGAAACCAGGGACAAGACCATGAAGAATCGCACCGTCCGAGCGCTCCTCGGCGCGGCAGCCAGCCTGCTGGCCGCCCTCGCCATGACCACCGCCTCCGCGCAGGCTCCCGCGCCCGACAAGGCCGCGGCCAAGCCGGCACCGGCCAAGGCCGCCGCGCCGGTGAAGACCTCGGCGCCGGGCAAGGTGCCCGCGGCCAACAAGGAATGCATCGAGTGCCACGAGGAACTCAAGGAGTTCCACGACCCGGGCAAGCACCGGACGGTCGCGTGCGCCGAGTGCCACTCGAACCTCGACGGGCACCTGAAGAACAAGAAGACGCGCCCGGTCACGACCACCGACCCGGCCAAGTGCGGCTCGTGCCACAAGAACCAGTACGAGACGATGTACAAGATGAACTTCGCTAAGACGGCGAGGAACGAGAAGAGCCAGCTCACCGGCGTCTCGCCGAATCCGGCCTGGGAAAAGCTCATGGGCCCGCACGGCTTCACGAAGGAACACAACATGCCGCGCTCGCACGCCTTCGCGCTCTACGACCAGCTCGTGGTCGACCGCGCCTTCGGCGGCCGCTTCGAGAACAAGTACGGCTGGGGCGACCTCGCGCGCGCCGGCGGCAACTTCAAGATCTGGGACGTGCTCGTCGACAAGCAGCCCGGC
>CAZPLW010000374.1:0-2499 GCA_964587315.1 uncultured Lysobacter sp. | reverse complement strand
ATCGGGGCCGAACCCCATCACCTTCAAGAAGAGCCCCTTCGGCGTGCCGCTCGCGGGCTGCCCGCTGGAAGAGCGCATCTCGGAGTTCCACAAGCTGAAGACCGAGGGCTGGGCTATCGGCGCGCTGGCCACCATCATCATCGACAACCCGACGGTGTGCGCCACCGGCCATCGCATCTGCAACGACTGCATGAAGTCGTGCATCTACCAGCGCCAGGACCCGGTCAACATTCCCCAGGCGGAAACACGAACGCTCAAGGATGTGCTCGAGCTGCCGTGGGGCTTCGAGATCTATTCGCTCCTCACGCGCTGGAACCCGCTGGACCTACGCCGGTGGAAGCCCCGTCCCGCCACCGGCAAGCGCGTGCTCATGGTGGGCATGGGGCCGGCCGGATTCACGACCGCCCATCACCTCATGAACGACGGCCACACCGTGGTCGGCATCGACGGCCTCAAGATCGAGCCGCTGCCGCCGTCCATCTCGGGCGTCGCGCCCACGGGCGAGCGCGTCCCGTTCGTTCCCATCCGCGACATCGCGACCCTGACCGAGCGGCTCGACGAACGCGTGATGGCGGGCTTCGGCGGCGTGGCCGAGTACGGCATCACCGTGCGCTGGGACAAGAACTTCCTCAAGATCGCGCGGCTGCTCGTCGAGCGTCGCGCCGGGTTCGCGGTCGTCGGCGGCGTCCGCTTCGGCGGCACGCTCACGGCCGAGCAGGCCTTCGCCATGGGCTTCGACCACATCGCGCTCGCCGCGGGCGCGGGCAAGCCCACGGTGCTGGAACTGCCCGGCGGCCTCGCGCGCGGCGTCCGCACGGCATCCGACTTCCTCATGGGCCTGCAGCTCACCGGCGCGGCGCGCAAGGACACCATCGCGAACCTGCAGGTGCGCCTGCCCATCGTGGTGGTGGGCGGCGGCCTCACGGGCATCGACACGGCCACCGAGTCGCTCGCCTACTACCCCGTGCAGGTGGAGAAGTTTCTCGCGCGCTTCGAGACGCTCGCCGCCGAGCGCGGCGAGGAAAGCGTGCGCGCCGCCTGGCGCCCCGAGGAGCGCGAAGTCGCCGACGAGTTCATCGCGCACGCGAAGGCCATCCGCGCCGAGCGCGAGGCCGCGAAGCGCGAGGAGCGCGAGCCCCGCGTCGTCGAATTGCTGCAGTCCTGGGGCGGCTCCACCCTGGCCTATCGCAAGCGCATGATCGACAGCCCCAGCTACACGCTCAACCACGAGGAGATCGAGAAGGCCCTCGAGGAGGGCATCCGCTTCGCCGAGGGGCTCACCCCCGTGCGCATCGAGACGGACCGGACGGGCTGGGCCAGCGCCCTCGTCGTCGCCACGGCCGACGGCCGGGAGCACGCACTGCCCGCCCGCACCATCCTCATCGCCGCCGGCACGCAGCCCAATACCGTGCTCGCGCGGGAGGACGCCGCGCACTTCCATCTGGACGGCAAGTTCTTCCAGGCCCTGGACGACGACGGGAACCCGGTAAAGCCCGAGAAAAGCGCCAAGCCCGTCACGCCGCAGGTGCTGATGTGGAAGGGCGAAGCCGACACCTACATGAGCTTCTTCGGCGACCTGCATCCCTCGTGGGCCGGCAACGTCGTGAAGGCCATGGGCTCGGCCAAGCAGGGCTACCCGTCCGTGAGCCGCGTCCTCGAGAAGCGTCCGGCACGCACGGCGGGCGAGTCGGCGGCGTTCCTCGCCGGCATCAATCGCCAGCTTCGCGCGAAGGTGCACCGCGTCGAGCGCCTCACGCCCACCATCGTGGAGATCGTCCTCGAGGCGCCGCTGGCCGCGCAGGCCTTCCGGCCGGGGCAGTTCTACCGCCTGCAGAACTTCGAGTCGCTGGCCCCGAAGGTCGACGGCACCACGCTCGCCATGGAGGGCCTCGCGCTCACCGGCGCCTGGGTCGACCGCGACCAGGGCCTCGTCTCCACCATCGTGCTGGAGATGGGCGGCTCCTCCGACCTGTGCGCGTTCCTGAAGCCCGGCGAGCCCGTGATCCTGATGGGCCCCACCGGGGAGCCCACCGAGACTCCGGCGGGCGAGACGGTCGCGCTGGTCGGCGGCGGCCTTGGCAACGCGGTGCTCTTCTCCATCGGCGCGGCGCTGCGCGCCGCCGGTTCGAAGGTGCTCTACTTCGCCGGCTACAAGAAGGTCGTCGACCGGTACAAGGTCGCGCAGATCGAGGCCGCGGCCGACGAGGTGGTCTGGTGCTGCGACGAGGCGCCGGGCTTCTCCCCGACGCGAGCGGGCGACAAGGCCTTCGTGGGCAACATCGTGGAGGCCATGCGCGCGCACGCCGAAGGGCGGCTCGGGACGCCCGCGGTGAAGCTGCAGGACGCCGACCGCATCGTCGCCATCGGCTCCGACGGGATGATGGCCGCCGTGAAAAGTGCCCGTCACTCGGTGCTGCAGCCGTACCTCAAGGGCTCCCACGTGGCCATCGGCTCCATCAACTCGCCGATGCAATGCATGATGAAGGAGATCTGCGCGCA
>CAZPLW010000373.1:0-2552 GCA_964587315.1 uncultured Lysobacter sp. | reverse complement strand
GCCGTGATGGGCATGCCCTCGCGGAAGTAGAACTTGTGGGCCTGCTGGCGCTGGCAGCCGGAATCGAGCGCGAGGACGTCGCAGCCGCGCGAGCGTGCGATGGCCTCCATGTACGCGATCATCGCCTTGCCGGCACCCTTCGAGCGAAGCGCCTCGTCGGTCACGAGGTCGTCGCAGTAGAGCTCGCGGCCCGAGAACGTCTTCTCGATCACGCGGAACACGGTGACGCCCACCACGCGCTCGCCCTCCAGGGCCACCGCCATCTCCGCGCCGCTCGCGAACACCTGCTCGAGGCGGCCGCGATAGTCGGGCGGCAGCTGCGGACGCAGCTGGCGGTGGATGCCCTCGGCGGCGGCGAGCAGATCCGGCCGGACGACGGCGCCCTTCGCGTCGGTGACGGCCTCGACCCTCATGCGCCGATCCCGTCCTTGCGGAACATCTCCTTCACGCCGCGCACGGCCTGGCGCGAGCGGCTCTCGTTCTCGATCAGGGCGATGCGCACGTGGTCGTCGCCGTAGTCGCCGAAGCCGATGCCCGGGGCCACCGCGATCTTCGCGTCCTTGAGGAGCTTCTTGGCGAATTCGATGGAGCCGATATTCCCGTACTGCTCGGGGATCTTGCACCACAGGTACATGGACGCCTTCGGGTTGTCGACCTTCCAGCCGGCCTCGTGCAGCCCCTTCACCATCACGTCGCGGCGGCTCTGGTACTTGGCGCGGATCTCCTCGACGCAGTCCTGCGGCCCCTCGAGCGCGGCGATGGCCGCGACCTGGATGGGCGTGAAGGTGCCGTAGTCGTGGTAGCTCTTGATGCGCGCCAGGGCGTGCACCAGGTCCTTGTTGCCGACCATGAAGCCGATGCGCCAGCCGGCCATGTTGTAGCTCTTGGACATGGTGAAGAACTCGACCGCCACGTCGCGCGCGCCGGGCACCTGCATGATCGAGGGCGCCTTCCAGCCGTCGAAGGTGATGTCGGCGTAGGCGAGGTCGTGCACCACGAGGATGTTGTGCTGCTTCGCGAGGGCCACGACCTTCTCGAAGAAGTCGAGCTCCACGCATTGCGCCGTCGGGTTCGACGGGAACCCGATGATGAGCATCTTGGGCTTGGGGAAGAGCTCGCCGATGGCGCGCTCGAGCTCGGCGAAGAAGTCCACGCCCGGCGCCATGCGCACGGAACGGATGTCGGCCCCGGCGATGATGGCCCCGTAGATGTGGATGGGGTAGCTGGGGTTGGGCACCAGCACCGTGTCGCCGCGCTCGAGCGTGGCGAGCATCAGGTGCGCGAGGCCCTCCTTCGAGCCGATGGTGACGATGGCCTCACTCTCGGGGTCGAAGTCCACGTTCCAGCGGCGCTTGTACCACTGGCAGATGGCGCGGCGAAGCCGCGGGATGCCCTTGGAGACGGAGTAGCCGTGGGTGTCCTCGCGCTGGGCGACCTCCACGAGCTTGTCGACGATGTGGCGGGGCGTGGGGCCGTCGGGGTTTCCCATCGACAGGTCGATGATGTCCTCGCCGGCCCGGCGGGCCGCCATCTTCAGTTCGTTCGTGATGTTGAAGACGTAGGGCGGCAGCCGCTTGATGCGGGAGAATTCGGGGATCATGGGGGAGTGGCCGGAAGGCGTTTCGGTGGAACGGTCGGCCTTGATTTTACAACGATTCCCTCCCCGACCGCCCCTTCAGGGCGCGCCATAGCGCCGCGCGGCGGCCGGGTTGCGCGCGAGCGCCGCGGCGCGGGCCGCCTCGGCCGGCGACTTCCGCCCCAGCTTGTCGAGCGCGCCGGCGAGCACCCAATGCAGTTCCGGCGTGTCCCAGCCCCGCGCGATCTCGCCTTCGAGCAGCGCCTTCGCCTTCGCCGGCTCGCCCGCGTGCAGCCAGGCCTTCGCGAGGGCGATCGAGGCCTCGCCGAAGGGCCGGGCCGCGTGATTGGCTTGCGCGAGCGCGAGAGCCCGGGACGTGGCGGTCGCGTCCGCGAGGAAGTGGTCCAGCGCATGTCCTGCGGCCGCCTCCGGGTACTGCGCCAGGCGCTTCTCGTAGATCGCCCTCGCCTCGCGGCGCCGCTGGGCGGCCGAGTCCTTCTCGCCCGCCTCGTCCTCCAGCACGGCGAGCGCGTCCAGGAACTCCGGGGCGCCGGTGCGCTCGACGACGCGGCGATACAGGTCGCGCGCGGCGGCGCGTTCGCCCGTGAGCGCGAGCACCTCCGCGATGTGCTCGTCGACGAGCCACCAGCCGGGCAACTCGTCGGCGGCCTGGCGATAGAGCGCGAGGGCCTCGTCGTGGCGCCCGCGCTCGAGCGAGACGAGCCCGCGCTGGAGCCGCAGCCAGGCTTTCATCGTCGCGGAGCTGGCGTGGTAGCGGCGCTCGGCGGCTTCCAGCAGCGCCGCCGCTTCCGCCGGCGAGCCGGTGCGCGCCCGCAAGAGCGCGAGGCGGACGAACTGCGTGGGCGTTCCCGCCTGGTTCACGAGCGCGCGGTAGGTCGCCTCGGCCTCACGGTAACGCCCGGTGTACATCGCGAGATCGGCCGCGAGCCCCGCCACCTCGGAGGCGTCGCTGCCG
>CAZPLW010000372.1:0-2559 GCA_964587315.1 uncultured Lysobacter sp. | reverse complement strand
GCGCGCTGCAGCTCGTCAACTTCATGAACCCGGCGGGCCTGCAGGCCATCGGGCAGAACACCTACATCGAGACCGCGGCAAGCGGCACCCCCACCGCCGGCACGCCCGGCTCGAACGGCCGCGGCACGATCCAGCAGGGCTACGTCGAGACCTCCAACGTGAACGTGGTCGAGGAGCTCGTCTCCATGATCGCCACCCAGCGCGCCTACGAGATGAACTCGAAGGCGATCCAGACCTCCGACCAGATGCTCCAGAAGCTCGCCCAACTGTGATGAACGCGACCCTTCGCCTCGCCTTCCTCGCCGCGATCGCCTCGCTCGCGGCCTGCTCGCACATCGAGCCGCGCGTGAGCATGCCCGAGGTCACCACCGCGGTGCCGCGGCCCGCCGTGCGCGAGCCCGCCCAGAACGGCGCCATCTTCCAGGTGAACGCCCCGTTCCGCGGCCTGTCCGAGGACCGCCGTCCCATGTACCCGGGCGACATCCTCACGATCACGATCGCCGAGAAGACGAGCGCCTCGCGCAGCTCCAAGAGCGCGTCCGGCAAGACCGGCGAGTTCAAGGCGGAGATCCCGATCCTCAAGGGCTTCAAGGGCGTGGGCTACGCCGGCGCCGAGGCTTCCGCCAACTCGTCCAACAAGTTCGAGGGCGGCGGCGAGACCTCCAACGAGAACACCTTCTCGGGGACGATCACCGTCACCGTGATCGAGCGCCTGGCCAACGGCAACCTCGTGGTGGCCGGCGACAAGCAGGTCGGCATCAACCACAACACCGAGACGATCCGCTTCTCCGGCATCGTCGACCCGCTGTCGGTGACGGCCGGCAACTTCGTGAGCTCCGCGCTCGTCGCCGACGCCCGCCTGGAGTACCGCGGCAAGGGTTACATCGACGAGGCCCAGCGCATGGGCTGGCTCACCCGCTTCTTCCTCACCGCGATGCCCTTCTAGGACCCGCCCCATGCCCGCCCGATCCCTCGCCCGATTCGCCTGCGCCGCCCTCGCGGCCGCGTTCCTCGCCTTCCCGGCCTCGGCCGAGCGGCTGCGCGACCTCGCGAGCCTCCAGGGCGTGCGCCCCAACCAGCTCATCGGCTACGGGCTCGTGGTGGGACTGGACGGCACGGGCGACCAGACGACGCAGACGCCGTTCACCCTGGCGAGCGTCGCGAACATGCTCTCGCAGCTGGGCGTGCAGCTGCCCCCGGGGACGAACCCGCAGTTGAAGAACGTGGCGGCCGTCATGGTCACCGCGCAGCTGCCCGCGTTCGCCAAGCCCGGCCAGAGCCTCGACGTGACGGTCTCCTCCCTGGGCAACGCGAAGAGCATCCGGGGTGGCACGCTCCTGCTCACGCCCCTCAAGGGCGCCGACCAGCAGATCTACGCGATGGCGCAGGGCAACGTCGTCGTGGGCGGCGCGGGCGCCTCGGCCGGCGGCAGCAAGGTCCAGGTGAACCACCTCTCGGCCGGCCGCGTGCCGGGCGGCGCGACGGTGGAGCGCGCCGTGGCGAGCCCCTTCGCCGCCGGCGAGTACGTCTACTTCGAGCTGCGCGACAGCGATTTCTCCGGCGCGAGCCTCGTGGCCGAGGCCGTCGAGCGCGAGCTGGGCCCGGGCCACGCCATCGCCCTGGACGGCCGCGTGATCCGAGTGAAGGCCCCGTCGCCGGCCGAGCGCGTCGCCTTCATCGCGCGCCTAGAGAACCTCGACGTCGCGCGCGGGCAGGTCGCGGCGCGGGTGATCGTGAACGCGCGCAACGGCTCGGTCGTCATGACGCGCGCGGTCACGATCGAGTCCTGCGCCGTCGCCCACGGCAACCTCTCGGTCACGATCAACGCGACGCCCGCGGTGAGCCAGCCCGCGCCGTTCTCGAACGGCCGCACCGTGGTGACCGAGACCGCCGACATCGACATCAAGGCCGGCAACGGCACGATCCACCTGATCGAGCCGGGCGCGAAGCTCGCCGACGTGGTGAAGGCGCTGAACGCGCTGGGCGCCTCGGCCCAGGACCTCGTCGCGATCCTCGAGGCCATGAAGGCCTCCGGCGCGCTGCGCGCCGAACTGGAGATCATCTGATGGCACTCGCCGCGAACCCCCTCGCGATGGCCGCGCCGTCCGCCGGTCTCGCCGTCGACGCGAACGGCCTCACCGGCCTCAAGGCCCGGGCCGGCCAGGCGCCCGACCAGGCGCTCAAGGCGGCCGCCCGCGAATTCGAGGCGATGTTCCTGAACCAGGTCCTGAAGAGCATGCGCGAGTCGCTGCCCAAGGACGGCCCGTTCGCGAGCAGCGCGAACGACACCTACACGCAGATGCTCGACCGCGAGCTCTCCAAGTCGATGTCCGCCAAGGGCACGGGCCTCGCCGCCGTGCTCGAGAAGCAGCTCGCGCGCGCGATGGCGCCGAAGGTCGATCCGAACGACCCGAAGCTCACCGCCGCGCAGAAGGCCGCGGCCACCGCGCATTCGCTCGCGCCGGCCAGGGCCGCGCACTCGCTCAACCCCGCCCGGGCCGCGCACTCGCTCACGGGAACGACGGCCGCGCGCGCCTACGCGCTGCCGGCCCGTGCGCC
>CAZPLW010000371.1:0-2630 GCA_964587315.1 uncultured Lysobacter sp. | reverse complement strand
CGAGCGCGAGGCCTCCGGCAAGGGGCAGTGGCTGCACACCTCGCTCCTCGAGGCGATGGTCTACATGATGGATTTCCAGACCTCGCGCTGGAGCATCGACCACGAGATCCCGGGGCAGGCGGGCAACTTCCACCCCACGAGCATCCCGACGGGCGTCTACCGCACGCAGGACGGCCACATCAACATCGCGGTGTTCGGCGGCAAGATCTGGGAGCGCTTCTGCGAGGCGATGGGCGCGCCCGAGTGGATCACCGACGCGCGCTCGCAGAGCAAGGCCCAGCGCAGCGTGAACCGCGACTGGCTGAACGCGGAGATCGAGAAGCGCCTGCAGGAGAACACCAGCGATTACTGGATCCCGAAGCTCAACGAGGCCGGCGTCGCCTGCGGGCGCATCAACAACATCCGCGAGACCTTCGAGGAGCCGCAGGTGCAGCACCTCGGGATGCTGCGCAAGGTGACGTCGAAATGGCAGGGCGAGCAGGTCCTCATGGGCCAGCCCGTCACGCTCACCCGCACCCCGTCCGAGATCGTTCGCGCGGCCCCGCGCCGCGGCGAGCACACCGAGGAGATCCTCGCCGAGGCCGGCTACGGCCCCGAGGAGCTCGCCCGCATGAAAGCCGCCGGAGTCTACTGAATGAACGACGCCCTTCGCCCCTACGTTTCCCCCACCGAGCGCGTGAAGACCTGGCTGGACGGGGCCGCGCTGCACATCCGCTTCAACAACCCCGCCAAGCACAACGCGCTGTCCGTCGCCATGTGGGAGGCGGTGCCGCCGCTCCTGGCGCAGGCCGAGGCCGACGACGCGGTGCGCCTCGTGGTCTTCTCGGGCGAGGGGATCCGGTCGTTCGTCTCCGGCGCCGACATCTCCCAGTTCGAGGACCACCGGGCCGCGAAGGAAGCCGTGAAGCGCTACGAGCAGATGGCCGAGGCCGCGCTCATGGGCATCCACGACTTCGGCAAGCCCACGGTCGCCGCCATCCGCGGCTACTGCATCGGCGGCGGCGTGAACGTCGCCATCAGCTGCGACATCCGCCTCGCGACGTCGGACTCCGTGTTCGCGATTCCCGCCACGCGCCTGGGCCTGGGCTACCGGTTCTCGGCGCTCAAGAACCTCGTGGACCTGCTGGGCCCCGGGCGCGCCAAGGAGATCTTCTTCACCGGGCGGCGCCTGGACAGCGCGGAGGCCCACGCCATCGGCCTCGTGAACCGCGTCGTGCCGCCGGAAGGCCTCGAGGCCCTCGTGGCCGAGTACGTGCAGATGATCGGCACCGGCGCCCCGCTCACCATCAAGGCGGGCAAGCGCATCATCCGCGAGGTGCTCAAGCCCGACGCGGACATCGACATGGACCTGTGCCGCCGGCTCATCCTCGACTGCTTCGACAGCGAGGACTACGCCGAGGGCCGCACGGCCTTCATGGAGAAGCGCAAGCCCGTCTTCCGCGGCCGCTGACGCGGGCCGCCCGACACGAAAGCCAGGAGATATGCCCGTGACCCCTCGCCTTTGCATCGCGCTCGCCGGACTGGCCGCCGCGCTGGCCGCCGCGATCCCCGCCGCCGCCGCGTGGCCCGAGAAGCCCGTGAAGATCTACATCGGCTATGCCGCGGGCGGCTCCACCGACGTCGTCGCGCGGGTCATGTCGGCCAAGCTGGGCGAGCGCCTGGGCCAGCCGATCGTCATCGAGAACAAGCCCGGCGGCGCGGGCGACCTGGCGGCCGAACTCATGATGCAGGCGCCGCCCGACGGCTACACCCTCTTCATGACGACCGTCGCCGTGCACGCGATCAACCCGGGCCTGTACAAGACGCGCAAGTTCCACCCGCTCGACGACTTCACGCCGATCGCGATGATCGCCTCCTACCCGATGATCCTCATCGGCTCGACGCAGACCACGTTCCGCACGCCCGCCGAGCTGAAGGCGCTCGCGGCGAAGGCGCCGACCTTCTACGCGTCCTCGGGCATCGGCTCGCCGGGCCACCTCGCGGGCGAGCTGCTCGTGCGGGCGCTGGGCGCCACCATCACGCACGTGCCCTACAAGGGCGGCTCGCCCTCGGTGCTCGCGGTCATCTCGGGCGAGGCCCAGCTCTCCTTCGCGACGCTGCCGGCGGTCGTGCCGCAGATCCGCGGGGGCAAGGTGCGCGGCGTGGCCCTCGCCTCGCGCGAGCGCAACCCCGCGGTGCCCGACGTGCCGACGCTCATCGAGCAGGGGCTCGCCGACTTCGAGGTCGGCACCTGGACCGGCTTCGTGGGCCCCAAGGGGCTCCCGGCCGAGGTGGTGCAGAAGATGAACGCCGCCGTCGCCGCCGTGCTCGCCGATCCCGCGATCCGCCAGCGGCTGGTCGACGAGGGCGCCGAACTGCGCACCATGACGCCGGCGGAATTCGGCGCGTACATGCGCGCCGAGAACCTCCGCTGGACGAAGGTGATCCGCGACGCGGGCGTCGTCCCCCAATAGGCACCGAAACCCCACCATGTCGAACGACTCCGGATCCCAGGGCAAGGGCGCGCCGCCCGCCAGCGGCCTGTCGAAGGGCCTCACCAGCTACGGGGACACGGGCTTCTCGCTGTTCCTGCGCAAGGCGTTCATCAAGGGCGCGGGCTACACGGACGAGGCGCTCGGCCGCACGGTCGT
>CAZPLW010000370.1:0-2642 GCA_964587315.1 uncultured Lysobacter sp. | reverse complement strand
GGGATGGACCGCAACAGCGGGGGCGGGGGGAAGGGATCGATGCGCGACGTGGCCTACCCGGACCAGCAGCATACGGAGTGGCTGGACTGCTCCAACGGCCACCCGAAGATCTTCATCCCGCAGAAGGGCGCCAACCAGATCAGCATGGCCTCGATCATGCTCGGGCAGAAGTGCGGCGTGTGCCACGGCAAGGTGGCCTTCCCGGTGTCCGAGTGCCGGCTGTGCCACTCGAAGAAGAAGGACGCGATCGCGCCGGCCGCGGCGGTGGCGGGAGCGAAGCCGTGACGCTCGCCGCGCGAGTGGCTTGCGCGCTCGCGGCGTTTTCCGGCGCGCTCGCCTTCGGGCAGGGGCCGGCCGCCGCGCCCGAGCGGCGCACGTTCGACCAGAAGGAGGCGCTCGTCCGCCGCCTCGTGCTCGATTCCCCGGCCGAGCAGCGCATCATGGCGAGCGGCAACGAGGAGGCGCGCGCGCATTTCACGCGGGCGCGGGCGCAGCACGCGCGCGCCGTCGCGCTGGCCGACGCGGGCTCGCTCAAGGAGGCCGATGCCGAGCTCAACGCCGCGATGTGGGCCGTCGGCAAGGCGCGCCAGCTCGTTCCCGACGCCGCCGCGCGCGCCGTGGACCAGCGCGTGCGCTACGCGAGCCTCACGCGCACGGTCGAGACGCTCGCGGGATCGTACGAGACGAACCTCGCCCGGGCGAAGGGGCTCGCGCGTGGCACGCCCGTCTCGGACGCGCGCCTGGAGGCCGCCCGCGCGCGCATCGACGAGGCGAAGGGGCACGCGGCCGGCGAGCGCGACGCGGACGCCGTCGTGGCGCTGGAGAAGGCCGAGCGCGAGCTGATGGCGGGCCTCAACACCCTGCTGGGATCGGCGACGATCCAGTACGCGACGAAGTTCGAGAACGCCGCCGACGAGTACGCGTGGGAACTCGACCGCAACCGGTCCTACCGCGAGCTGGTGCCCGTCGCCCTCGCGGAACTCAAGCCCCGCCGCGAAGCGCTCGTGCTCGTCGATCGCTACGTGGCGTCCAACCGCACGCATCTCGCCGAGGCCGAGCGCCTGGCCGGCACGAGGCAGTTCGCGCCGGCCATCGACGCGCTCAGGAGCGGCACCACCTACCTCCAGGCCGCCCTCGCGGCGGCCGGCCTCGTCCTGCCCAGGGACGCCGGAGCCCCAGCCCCATGAAAGCCCTTTTGCTCGCGGCGCTGCTCGCCGCCGCCACCGCCGCGTCGGCGCAGGCCCTCGATCGCGTCCAGCTCGAGCGGCGCATCGCGGCCGTCGAGACCCTCATCGAGCGCTCCTCCGCGGCGAAGCAGATCGAGGCGGCGGGCGACGAGAAGGCCCGCGTCCACCGCGAACGCGCGCGCGAGATCCACCGCAAGGCCACCGAGGCCTACCAGGCGGGCGACCTCGAAAGGGCGTCGCGGCTGCTCCCGCAGGCGAGCCTCGCCATGTTCGAGGGCGTGCGCCTCGCGGGGGCCGAAACCGTCGTCGCCGACAAGCGCCGGGCCGACTACGAGGCGCGCCTGGAGAGCGCGAAGTCCCTCGCGGCGGCGCAGCGACGCATCGCGGCCGAGAAGAAGTCCGTGGCCGGTGCCGCCGAGACGTCGAAGGCCATCGACGAGCTCATCGCCCAGGCCGAGCGGGAAGCCGGCGCGCAGGAGCTCGAGAAGGCCCGGGGCACGCTCGAGCGCGCGTACCTCGTCGCGAAGGCGTCCATCGGATCGATGCGCGGCGGCGACACGCTCGTGCGCTCCCTCGACTTCGCCTCGAAGGAGGAGGAGTACCGCTACGAGGTCGACCGCAACGACACGCACCGCATGCTGCTCGCGCTCCTGGTCGCGGACCCGGCCAAGGCCGCGGGCGCGCAGGGCGCCTCGGGCAAGGCGCGGGAATTGCGCGACAGGGCCGAGCAGCGCGCGGGCGCCGGCGCCTGGGCCGAGGCCGTGGGCCTGCTCGAGGAATCGACGAAGGAGCTGGTGCGTGCCATCCGCGCCGCCGGCATCTACATCCCCGGGTGAAGCCCACTCGCCCGTGGATGGCGATCGCGCTCGGGCTCGTGCTGCTCGCGGCGGCGGCCGCGTGGGCGCAGCCGGACCTGCGCCGCTGGATCCCGCTCGCCAGGGACGGCCTGCACGACCCGGCGAGCCCGGGTACCCGCCAGCTGCAGGAACCGCGCGAGGCGCTCTCGCGCCTGGCCCCGGATGGCGCCGGCAACCAGGTGCGGTGGGTGCAGGCCCTCGAGCGCGGGGAGATCGCGCCGCGCGCGAGCTTCGTCGAGGGCACCGAGGTGCGCCTGCGCGAGGACGACATCTTCCTCAACCTGCACGGCGGCACGCCCATCGTCCGCTTCCCGCACCGCGCGCACACGCTGTGGCTCGACTGCAGCAACTGCCACGAGACGCCCTTCGTCTCGAAGGCCGGCGCCAACAAGCTCGACATGCGCCGCATCCTCCAGGGCGAGCAGTGCGGCCTGTGCCATGGCGCCGTCTCGTTCCCGCTCACCGAGTGCAACCGCTGCCACAGCGTGCCGCGCGCCTCGCGGGGCGACGGCCCGGCGGCGGGCCACGTCCCCGCGCCGGCGAAGGTTTCGCGGTGAGCGGCCGCTGCGCCGTCGCCCTACTGGGGCTCGCGCTCGCC
>CAZPLW010000369.1:0-2673 GCA_964587315.1 uncultured Lysobacter sp. | reverse complement strand
GTGTGGCGGTTGGCCCAGCGGTTGCCGATGCCCAGCACGAAGTCGGACGCGAGCATCGTCGCGTTGCCGTAGCGGTGCGAGGTCTGCAGGCCGCACATGCCGGCCATGAGCGGATGGTCGTCGGGGATCGTGCCCCAGCCCATCAGCGTCGGGATCACCGGGATGCCGGTGAGTTCCGCGAACTCGACCAGCAGCGCGGAGGCGTCGGCGTTGATGATGCCGCCGCCGGCGACGATGAGCGGGCGCTCGGCCTCGCCCAGCATCGCGAGGGCCTTCTCGACCTGGGCGCGCGTGGCGGCCGGCTTGTAGAGCGGAAGCGGCGAGTAGGTCTCGTCGTCGAACTCGATCTCGGCCATCTGCACGTCGACCGGCAGGTCGATCAGCACGGGGCCGGGGCGGCCCGAGCGCATGAGGTGGAAGGCCTGCTGGAAGACGCGGGGCACCTGCGCCGGTTCGCGGACCGTGACCGCCCACTTGGTGACGGTCTTGGCGATGGACTCGATGTCGACGGCCTGGAAGTCCTCCTTGTAGAGGCGCGCGCGCGGCGCCTGGCCCGTGATGCACAGGATGGGAATCGAATCCGCGGAGGCCGAGTAGAGGCCCGTGATCATGTCCGTCCCCGCCGGCCCCGAGGTGCCGATGCACACGCCGATGTTGCCGGCGCGGGCGCGGGTGAATCCTTCGGCCATGTGGGAGGCGCCCTCGACGTGGCGGGCGAGGATGTGGGTGATGCTGTCGCGGCGGCGCAGCGCGGCGTAGAGCGGGTTGATGGCGGCGCCGGGGACCCCGAACGCGGTGGAAATGCCCTCGCGCTCCATCACTCTCACGGCGGCTTCGGCGGCGGTCATGCGGGCCATGGAACTCTCCTCGTGTCGTCTTGCGGGTGGACTTTCCGGATGGGGCGCATGGTCGCGCGCCGCGCCGGGACGGGGAATCCCAGTCGGCCTATATCTGCTATTCCAGATTGGAATGACCCGGTGCAGAATGCCGTCGATGGACCGCATCGCCGCCAACCTCGTCTACCTGCGCGTCGTGGAATCGGGCAGCTTCTCGAAGGCCGCCGCCGACCTCGGCATCACCCAGCCCACCGCCACCAAGGCCGTGGCCGCGCTCGAGAAGCGGCTTGGGGCGCGCCTGCTCAACCGCGACACGCGCGGCGTGGGCCCCACGCAGATCGGCCAGCTCTACTACGAGAAGTGCAAGGTCATCCAGCGCGAGATCGAGGAGGCCGACAGCCTCCCGAAGCTGCTGCAGTCTCAGGTGGCCGGCGTGCTGCGGGTGGGGACTTCGGTGGCGTTCGGCCGGCGCGTGCTCACGCCGATCCTGCTCGACTTCATGCGCCTGCACCCGGACCTGCGCGTCGACCTCACCGTCGAGGACCGCTACGTGAACCTCGTCGAGCAGGGGATCGAGCTCGCCGTGCGCATGGGCCCGCTCGCCGACTCGACGCTGGGGGCGCGCTACCTGGGCACCAATCCCTGGGTCACCGTCGCCACGCGCCGCTACCTGGAGCGGGCCGGCGCGCCCGGCGACCCGGCGGACCTCGCGCGTCACGAATGCCTCGTCTACAGCAGCGTGCAGGGCGACGACGTGTGGCACTACGTCGACGAGCGCGGCGACCGGGTCGAGGTGTCGGTGCACGGCCGCTTCCGCTCGAACAACCTCTCGGCCGTGCTCGCCGCCACGCGCGCCGACATGGGCATCGCGATCCTGCCTCGCTACGTGGCGCGCGAGGCGCTCGACCGCGACGAGATCGTGCCGCTGCTCGAGGGCTGCCGGCTGCCGTCGCAGGAAGTGCACGCCGTGTACCCGTCGCCCAAGCTCGTGTCGGCGAAGGTGCTCGCGCTCGCGGGGTACCTCGCCGAGCGGCTCACCGGCGAGTGGTGGCGGACGAAGCCGGGCTAGAGGCCGACGCCGCCGGTGGTGAGCTTGTTGAATCCCAGCGCCCCGCGCATGTCGCCGTAGAGGACGGTGTGGGCGGAGCCCCCTATCCCGACGCGGCGCGAAGGCCGGGAGCCTCCGGCGGGAGGCTCCCTTCCCCCGTCTACTTCGACGACAACGCGACGAGCACCTCGTCCAGCATCTTCTTCGCGTCGCCGAAGAGCATGCGGTTGTTTTCCTTGTAGAAGAGCGGGTTGTCCACGCCGGCGTAACCCGAGGCCATCGAGCGCTTCATCACGATCGAGTTCTTCGCCTTCCAGACCTCGAGCACGGGCATGCCCGCGATGGGGCTCGCGGGATCCTCCTGGGCCGCCGGGTTCACGATGTCGTTGGCGCCGATGACCATGGAGACGTCCGTGTCCGGGAAGTCCTCGTTGATCTCGTCCATCTCCATCACGATGTCGTAGGGCACCTTCGCCTCGGCGAGCAGCACGTTCATGTGGCCGGGCATGCGGCCGGCCACCGGGTGGATGCCGAAGCGGACGTTGACGCCCTTCTCGCGCAGGTGACGCGTGATCTCGAAGACCGTGTGCTGCGCCTGGGCCACCGCCATGCCGTAGCCCGGGACGATGATCACGTTCTTGGCCTCGCGCAGCAGCTCGGCCGTCTCGACGGCGCTGATCGGGGTGACTTCCCCGGCGGGCTCGCCCTCGCCCTTCACCGCCGGCGTGCCGCCGCCGCCACCGAACCCGCCCGCGATGACGCTGATGAAGTTGCGGTTCATCGCGCGGC
>CAZPLW010000368.1:0-2696 GCA_964587315.1 uncultured Lysobacter sp. | reverse complement strand
GTGCTGCCCGAGATCGCGGTGGCGAAGATCCGCGAGGACGCGCCCTTCGACAAGGTCTGCTACATCGGCTGCGGCGTGACCACGGGCATCGGCGCCGTCATCAACACGGCGAAGGTGGAGCCGGGCGCCAACGTGGTCGTCTTCGGCCTGGGCGGCATCGGCCTCAACGTGATCCAGGGCGCGCGCATGGTGGGCGCCAACAGGATCGTCGGCGTGGACCTGAACCCCGCCCGCAAGCCCCTGGCCGAGAAGTTCGGCATGACGCACTTCGTGAACCCGAAGGAAGTGGGCGGCGATCTCGTCGCGCACCTCGTGGCGCTCACGGACGGGGGCGCGGACTACAGCTTCGAGTGCGTGGGCAACGTGGACCTCATGCGCCAGGCGCTCGAGTGCACCCACCGCGGCTGGGGCGTCTCGGTGATCATCGGCGTCGCGGGCTCGGGGCAGGAGATCAAGACGCGCCCCTTCCAGCTCGTGACCGGGCGCATCTGGAAGGGCACCGCGTTCGGCGGCGCCCGCGGCCGCACCGACGTGCCCAGGATCGTCGACTGGTACATGGACGGGAAGATCGACATCGACTCGCTCATCACCCACGTGATGCCCCTGGAGGACATCAACAAGGGCTTCGACCTCATGCACAAGGGCGAGTCGATCCGAAGCGTCGTGGTGTATTGATGCCCGCCCTCGAGATTCTCTCGGAGCACGGCTGCTGGGGCGGGGTGCAGGGCTTCTACCGCCACGCCTCGCGCGAGTGCGCGAGCCCCATGCGTTTCTCGGTCTTCCGCCCGCCGCAGTCCGCCTCCGGCCCGGTGCCCGTCCTCTACTTTCTCGCCGGGCTCACCTGCACGGAAGAGACGTTCATGATCAAGGCGGGCGCGCAGCGGCTGGCGGCGCGCCTGGGCCTCATGCTGGTGGCGCCGGACACGAGCCCGCGCGAGCCGCGCTTCCCCGGCGACGACGCGAGCTGGGACTTCGGCCTCGCGGCCGGGTTCTACGTCGACGCGACCCAGGCACCCTGGTCCGCGCACTACCGCATGCACGCCTACGTGACGCAGGAGCTGCCCGAGGTCATCGCGGAGCATTTCCCGGCGGACACCTCGCGCCAGGGCCTCTTCGGCCATTCGATGGGCGGCCACGGCGCTCTCGTGGGCGTCTTCCGGAATCCGGAGCGGTACCGCAGCGTCTCGGCCATCGCGCCCGTCGTCGCGCCGACGCAGGTGCCCTGGGGGAAGAAGGCCTTCGCGGGCTACCTGGGCGCCGACGAGTCGGCGTGGAAGGCCTGGGACGCCTGCGAGCTCGTGAAGACGACCGCCTTCGCGGGCCCCGTGCTCGTGGACCAGGGCGAGGACGACAAATTCCTCGCCGAGCAGCTGCAGCCCGAGCGACTGGTGGCGGCAGGCGAAGGCACCGGCGTTCGCGTGCAACTGCGCCGCCACCCCGGCTACGACCACAGCTACTGGTTCATCCAGGGCGTGGTGGCGGACCACCTGCGGCACCACGCGCGCGGCCTGGGCGCCGCGCGGCGCGCCGAGCCGGCCGACGACGTCTCCTGACCGAAAGCGAGAGCCCCATGCGCAAGCCCAACCTGCTGGTCATCCTCATCGACGACCTCCGCCACGACGAGTTCGGGGCGGGGGGGCATCCCTACATGAAGACGCCGCACATCGACCGCCTCGCGCACGAGGGGGCGATGTTCACGCGCGCCTTCCACACGACGCCGATCTGCTCGCCCAACCGCGCCTCCATCGTGAGCGGACAGTACGCGAGCCGCCACGGGATCATCGACAACGTCGCGCGCGACGCGATGAGCCATCGCCTGCCCAACTACCACCTCGAGCTGCAGCGCCTGGGCTACGAGACGGCCCACATCGGCAAGTGGCACATGGGCAACGACGGCAAGCCGCGCCCGGGCTACGACTACTGGGTGAGCTACGACGGGCACGGCAAGCTCATGGACCCGACGCTCAACCACGACGGGAAGTACAGGTCCCACCAGGGCTACATCACGGACATCATGAACGACCTGGCGGTCGGGTTTCTCGAGAAGAAGCGCAGGAAGCCCTTCTCGCTCTTCTTCGCGCACAAGGCCGTCCACCCGGATGCGGAGCAGGCCGCCGACGGCACGCTCAACATCTCCGCGCAGGGCGGCTACGTGCTGCCGCCCCGCCACGAGGACCTCTACCGGGGCAAGCGCTTCCCGAAGAAGCCCAACATGCTCTCGATGGCGGAAGTCGTGAAGATGAAGCCCGCGTGGAAGGAATGCTTCGACCTCAAGAAAGGCGTGCCGGCGCGCAAGGTGCTCGATGCGCTGCAGGCCGGCACGCAGGAGGAGATCCGCCGGCGCGCGGCCATGATGGCCTCGGTGGACGAGGGCGTCGGCCGCCTCCTCGCCACGCTCGAGGCGCAGGGGCAGCTGGACAACACCTGCATCGTCTTCCTGGGCGACAACGGCTACTTCTTCGGCGAGCACGGCCTGGGGCCGGAGCGCCGCTTCGCGTACGAGGACGGCATCCGCTCGCCTTTCTGCGTGCGCTTCCCGCCGCTGGTGAAGGCCGGCATCACGCGCGATGCGCTCGTCATCTGCCAGGACATCGCGCCCACGTTCATCGAGCTGGCGGGCGGCAAGCCGGGCGCGCACGTGCAGGGCAAGTCGATGCTGCCGCTCTTCCACTCGGGGCGGGCCCGGACGCGCGAGA
>CAZPLW010000367.1:0-2710 GCA_964587315.1 uncultured Lysobacter sp. | reverse complement strand
CGCACACCGTCATCTCGAACGCCTCCTGCACCACCAACTGCCTGGCGCCGCTGGTGAAGCCGCTGCACGACAAGATCGGCCTCGTGACCGGCCTCATGACCACGGTGCACGCCTACACGAACGACCAGGTGCTCACCGACGTCTACCACGAGGACCTGCGCCGCGCCCGCTCGGCCACCATGTCGATGATCCCGACCAAGACCGGCGCCGCCGCCGCGGTGGGCCTGGTGCTGCCGGAACTCAAGGGCAAGCTGGACGGCTACGCGATCCGCGTGCCCACCATCAACGTGTCCCTGGTCGACCTGTCGTTCATCGCCGCGCGCGACACGACGGTGGACGAGGTGAACGCGATCATGAAGGCGGCCTCGGAGTCGCCCGAGCTCAAGGGCATCCTCAACTACAACAAGGCGCCGCTCGTCTCGATCGACTTCAACCACGACCCGGCCTCGTCCACGTTCGACTCGACGCTCACCAAGGTGTCCGGCCGCCTCGTGAAGGTCTCGAGCTGGTATGACAACGAGTGGGGCTTTTCCAATCGCATGCTGGACACCACGGTGGCACTCATGTCGGCCAAGTAGGCGAAGGCACGCCCCACTCGTTGCGTCGACCGCTAACCTGCCGCGTCTTTCGGCAGGTTAAGCGAGCGGAGCGAGCGGGCGGTCGACACAACCTGTCGCATACCTCGATCTGGAGAATATCGTGAAGGTGCTCAAGCTGGCCGACCTCGATCTCGCGGGCAAGCGCGTCTTCATCCGCGCCGACCTCAACGTTCCGCAGGCCGACGACGGCACCATCACGGACGACACGCGCATCCGCGCATCCGTCCCCGGCATCCGCATGGCGCTCGACAAGGGCGCCGCGGTGATGGTCACCTCGCACCTGGGCCGGCCGACGGAGGGCACGCTCACGCCCGAGGATTCCCTCGCCCCCGTGGCCAGGCGCCTCGGGGAATTGCTCGGCCGCGACGTGCCGCTCAGGGCGAACTGGGTGGACGGCGTCGAAGTGAAGCCGGGCGAGGTGGTCCTCCTCGAGAACTGCCGCGTCAACAAGGGCGAGAAGAAGAACGACGAGGCGCTCTCCCGGAAGATGGCCGCGCTCTGCGACGTCTTCGCCAACGACGCCTTCGGCACCGCGCACCGCGCGGAGGCCACCACGCACGGCATCGCGAAGTTCGCGAAGGTCGCCTGCGCGGGCCCGCTGCTCGCCGCGGAGCTGGACGCCCTCGGCCGCGCGCTCGCCGCGCCCAAGCGCCCGCTCGTGGCCATCGTGGCCGGCTCCAAGGTCTCGACCAAGCTCACGATCCTGAAGAGCCTCGCCTCGAAGGTGGACCAGCTCATCGTGGGCGGCGGCATCGCCAACACGTTCATGCACGCGGCGGGGCTGCCCGTGGGCAAGTCGCTGTGCGAGGCGGACCTCGCGGGCGAGGCGAACGAGATCCAGGCGATGATGCGCTCGCGCGGCGCCGGCGTGCCCATCCCGACGGACGCCGTATGCGGCAAGGCCTTCGCGGCCGACACGCCCGCGACGACCAAGGCGGCGGCCGACGTCACCGCCGACGACATGATCTTCGACATCGGCCCCGACACCGCGAAGCGCTACGCGCAGATCCTCGCGAAAGCCGGCACCATCGTGTGGAACGGGCCGGTCGGCGTCTTCGAGTTCGACGCGTTCGGCGGCGGCACGAAGGCGGTGGCCGAGGCCATCGCGGCCTCTCCCGCCTTCTCCATCGCCGGCGGCGGCGACACCCTCGCGGCCATCGCGAAGTACGGCGTCACCGACCGCATCGGCTACATCTCCACCGGCGGCGGCGCGTTCCTCGAGTTCCTCGAGGGCAAGGTGCTGCCCGCGGTCGAGATCCTGGAGTCGCGCGCGGCCGGTTAGTCCCGCCCTCGGCATCGGGTTACACTCCGCCCTCAAGCACGAGAGGAGTCCCGCATGTTGAGAAGCACCAAGATCGTCGCCACGCTCGGCCCCGCGTCGAGCGAGCCCGCCGTGCTCGAACGGATGTTCCGCGCCGGCGTCGACGTCGTGCGGCTGAACTTCTCCCACGGCACGGCCGCCGACCACGAGGCGCGCGCGCAACTGGTGCGCGAGACCTGCCGCAAGGTGGGGCGCCCGGTGGGCATCATGGGCGACCTGCAGGGCCCCAAGATCCGCGTCGGCAAGTTCAAGGACGGCAAGACGCTCCTCAAGCCGGGCGAGCGCTTCATCCTCGACGCGACGCTCGAGCTGGGCGACCACGAGGGCGTGGGCCTCGACTACAAGGAGCTGCCCAACGACGTGAAGGAGGGCGACGTCCTTCTCCTCGACGACGGCAAGATCGTGCTCGACGTGAACGAGGTGCGCGGCAGCGCCATCGCCTGCATCGTGCGCCACGGCGGCGTGCTCTCGAACAACAAGGGCATCAACCGCCAGGGCGGCGGCCTCACCGCGGCCGCCCTCACGCCCAAGGACATCGAGGACATCGGCACCGCGGCCAGGCTCAACGTCGACTATCTCGCGGTGTCCTTCCCCAAGAGCGGCGCGGACATGTACATGGCGCGGGAGCTGCTGCGCGCCCGCGGCGGCCACGCCTTCCTCATCGCGAAGATCGAGCGCGCCGAGGCGATCCCCGCCCTCGAGGAGATCATGAAGGCCTGCGACGGCATCATGGTCGCGCGCGGCGATCTCGCGGTGGAAGTGGGCGACGCGTCGGTGCCCGCCCTGCAGA
>CAZPLW010000366.1:0-2747 GCA_964587315.1 uncultured Lysobacter sp. | reverse complement strand
GATGTTCACGTACAAGGGCATCATCACCACGTTCTTCGCGATGAAGGCGCCGTGGCGCGCGACGACCGGCGGCACCACGCGGTAGCCGCCCGCGGCGAAATCCTCCTGCGAGAAGTTGGCTAACTTCGAGTCCACCTTGTCGAAGTAGTGCGTGTAGCCGCCCTGCATGATGCCGTTGTCGCGCAGGCGGAACGACAGGAGCACGGCCTTCTTCACCCACTGGTGGACGACCCAGTCGCCGCCCGATTTCTCGGCCACGCGCAGCGTGCCCGCGTCGAGGAGCGCGAGCACGTCTCGCACGCCGGATTTCACGGCTTCGGGGGCGTTGGTCGGGGTGAGTTCGGCGCGCTGCTCGAACGCCTGCTCGATGAGGCTCTGGAGCTGTTCCATGGGGGGCGGTTCCGGTTTTCGGGCGGGTAGCCCGTCAGTATCGCCGAAACGCCCCGCCCCGCGCGAGGGGCCCCTTGCCGGGGCTAGTCCGCGGGCAGGGTGAAGCGGAAGGTGGCGCCTTCGCCCGGCCGCGATTCGGCCCAGGCGCGCCCGCCGTGGCGCTCGGCGACGCGGCGCACGATCGCGAGGCCGATGCCGGCGCCCTCGAACTGCGAGGCCGGGTGCTGGCGCCCGAAGGGCTCGAAGAGGTTTCGGGCGGCCGCCAGGTCGAAGCCGACGCCGGCGTCCCGCACGTAGAAGTGTGACGGCGGCCCTGCCGACCAGCCGAAGGTCACGGGCGTGTCCTGTTTTCCGCGCGAGAACTTGCAGGCATTGGCGAGGAGGTTGGCCAGCAGGGAACGGGCGAGCGCGCGGTCGGCGCGCACCGCCGGCGCGGCCGCGCAGTCGATGACCAGCCGGGTGGCATGGGCGGCATCGCCGGGCGCGAGGTCGTTCCAGGCCGCCCGGGCGAGCTCGGCGAGGTTCACGCGGGAAATGAGCAGCTCCTGGCCCGCGAGGCGGGTGAGGCCCGACAGTCCCTCGAGCGTGCCCTCCAGGTCGCGGCCGGCCACGGCGATGCGGGAGGCGAGCAGGCGCGCGTCGTCGGCGAGCGCCAGGCCGTGCCGTTGCAGGAGCATGTCCGCGAACCCGGTGATGATCCGCACGGGCCGGTGCATCTCGTGCGCGATCGCGTGGCAATACGTCTCGAACTCGCGCATCGCCTCGGCCTCGCGCTCGGTGCGCGAGCGCAGGCTTTCGGCGTCCTCTTCGGGGTCCGGAAGGCGGAAATTGATTCCCCGCAGGCGCCTGGGGCGGCCGCTGGCGGGGTCCGCCGCCACCAGGCGGATCACGCACCGCCGGCGCGCGGGCGGCCCGTCGCGGCCGGCGTGGGTGAACTCGAACGCGAACTCGGCGCGGTCGCCGCGCAGGAGTTCGGCGAGCGGCTCGCGCAGCCGGAGGAGGTCCGCCCGCGGGATGGCCACCGCCGACTCGTCACCCGTGAGGCGTTGCCAGAGCTCGGTGAGGGAGAAGCTGTCGCCGGAAATCGGGATCTCCCAGCGCGAGGCGCCGGCGGCCTCGAGGGCGAAGGCGAGCCAGGCGCGCGGGTCCGAGGCGCTGTCGCCCACGGTCTTGTTCAGGCGAAGGTAGCTCGTGTTCATCGGGCGGAGGTCGGTTTCATGCCTCCATCATAGTTAAAAAAATTGATTTGCCAAATAACTATTGAAATACTGGAGGCGGGGACTCCCCGGTCGGGGTTTCCCCGCCACCCATCCAGCGCACAGGAGCACACCATGGAAAAGACCACTTTCGCCCCCGCCCCCCTTTGCATCGAACCGGTTTCCGTCATCGCCGACACGGCCCGCGACGCGTCCGCGGACGAGCCGCGCCCGCTGGCCGACTGGGAACTCGTGATGGTGGGCGGCGGCGACATGACGCCCGAGTGGTAGCGGGATCGCAGAAAGCGTAAAGGGGCCGCACGCGGCGGCCCCTTTCGCTGACCTCCGCGCCCGAAGGCGCGGAAAGGATTGCCGTCAGGCGGTACGCACGACCTTGAGCTTCTCGAGGGCGGCGCGGACCTGCTCGCGTCCTCCCCGGGCCGGGGCGGCGTTCGACACGTCGCGCCCGAGCGGGCGCTCGCCCATGGCCTCGAGCTGCCCGCGCATCGACTCGGCCTCGAGCCACACGGCGCGGGCCGCGGCGTTGGCGCGATCGACGTCGCCGCGCACCAGCCAGGCGAAGTAGAACGACACCAGCGCGAGGTGCTTGAGCGCGGAAGGCGGCCCGGCTTCCGTGGCCAGATGGTGGACGCCGGCGAGCGCGTCGTCGCTGCGCTTCTCGAACGCCTCGAGCAGCAGCTTCAGGAAGGCGAATTCCTTGGCGGTGGCGCCGTGCCCGGCCTTGCGGCGGCGCGCGACCTGCTGCAGGAATTTCTCGGCGCGCCCCGTGTAGCCCCCGATCACGAGCATCGCCGCGAGGGCGACGCCGTCCGGCGGCGAATCGCCCAGGACGATCTCGGCGCGACCGCCGTCGAGCATCGCCTTCGCGACGCCGAAGTCGCCCGCGAGGAGCGCCTCCCAGATGCGGCGCGATTCGCGGCGGCGCGCGTCGGCCGAGGCGTCGGGCACGACCCCCTTGAGGCGCTGCCCCACCTCCCAGAGACGTCCGTGGCCGCCGATGAAGGTGGACATCACGCCCAGGGCCGCGCCGAGGCTCGTCCGGCGCGCGAAGTCGCCGAAGGCCTCCTCCGCCCCGGGCCCGGGGTCGCTCGCCACGCGCGCGGCCACCGTGCCGCGGTCGCGCGTGCGGTCGAGGTACCA
>CAZPLW010000365.1:0-2772 GCA_964587315.1 uncultured Lysobacter sp. | reverse complement strand
CGTGGGGCTCGCCGGGAGCTGCTCCGGACGCGGGCGGTTTCCAGGCCGTCCCGCAGGCGAGGCGGGAGCGATCGCGCTGGGGGAGCCGGGCGCGGCCGGCACCGACGACGGAGGGCTGGCGGGACGCCCCGGGCCGGTCGTAGCAGGCGTGCCCGCAGGGGGCGCGAATCCGGACGAAGGCGCACCGGGGCGCGTGCGCACGGCGTTCGCCGGCGGCAGGATGGCGTTGCCGGAGACCACGGGTTGCTGCGCCACGACCTCGCGCGGCACGTTGGCGAAGGAGTCGCGCACCGGGCGGCGCGAACCGAACACGTCGCGGGTGGCGACGGTCGCATGGTCGCGGTGGTGCACGCCGGCGGGCGGGCGGCGATCGACGATCACCACGCGGTTCACGTGCGTGACGTACGTGGGGTTCACGCGGTACCACGGGTCGTAGCGCTCCCACGGCGAGAGCGGATACCAGCCCACCACGCCCACGGGGCCCGAGTTGACGGTGAGGCTCCATCCCGAGCCGCCCACCCAGCCCACGAGCGCGGGCGCCCAGACGGGGCGAGGGTCGTAGCGGCCGGGGTACCAGCCCCAGCGATTGCGCACGTTGACCCAGCGGCCATAGTGGAAGGGCGCATAGCCCCAGGGCGCGTCGTCCACCCACGTCCATCCCCACGGACGCACGTGCGTCCAGCGGCCGTAGCGGTAGGGGGCCCAGCCGACCTCCACTCGCGTGGGATACCAGACGGTCCCGTACTCCGGCTCGTCGCGCCACTCGCCGTAGCTGTCGAGGTCCTCCCAGCCGGTCATGCGCGGGGAGACGTAGCGCGAGGCCTGGCGTTCGGGATTGCGCTCGTCGCGCGCGAGGGCCCATTCGTCGATGGCGGTGGTGACGGCCGTCTCGTACTCGTAGGTCGGGCGCTCGCCGCCGATCACGACCACGGTGCGGCCCGTGTCCACGATGACCGCCCCGCCGCTGCCTTCCAGGCGCGCGGAGCCCTCGAACACCGTGAGGCGCGATTCGCCGCGGCCGGCGTCCGCGTCGATGCGGAAGCGGCCGTTGCCGCGGACCTGGAAGCGGGCCTCGGGGGTGGTGATGGCGATCGTCTCGCCCTTCTCGAAATAGCGCACGCGAAGCGCGAGGCTGCCGCGCGCCAGGTGCGCCTGCAGCGTGAAATCGTCCAGGCGCGCGACGTCGAGCTGCGAGGCCTCCTCGAGCCGCATCGCGATGGAGCCGGCGCGCACCTCGGCGCGCGAGCGCGGCTCCGTCCACACGGAATTCTCGCTCGTGAGGTTCGTGTTGACCCGGGCGCTTTCCCAGCCCGCCTCCGGGTCCGTGTAGGCGAGGGCCTCGCCTTCGATCCACACGAGGCGGCCCACGCGGCCGGGCGGATCGGCCGCCGCGGCGGGCAGGAGGGCGAAGGCGAGCAGGAAGGCGGCGACTCGGTTCATGGCGTATCTCCGGATGCTTCGATTCCCCGGCCGTCCGGCCGGTTCCATCCCTTCAACGCGCGAAAGCCCGCGCCGGACGACGGAAGGTGTAACCAATTTTGTCACCTCGGGGCGACGGGCGGGGCGATTCCTTTTTCAAGACCCTGAATTCATGCCATTATTGGTCATCCCCGGCGTCGCGACGCGCGATGCCGGGCAGCTTCATTCCGGGCGGCCTTCCGGCGCCGCCACGCGTCGCCTAAGAAGAACCTACGGGGCAAAACCGGATGGACAACACGACCGTCTTCACGAAAACCGCGAAGGGCATCACGCAGGTCAACCAGCGGTCGGCTTCCCTGTCGCGGGACCTGATGAAGGTCCTCAAGCTCATCGACGGCAAGTCCACGTTCGCGGAAATCTGCGAGAAGGGCGAGTACGAGAAGCCCACGCTCGACAAGGCCATCAACACGCTGATCAAGGACGGCTTCGCCCGGGTCTTCACCACGCGCAAGGACCCCGACCCGTTCGGCGAGGACGACTTCGACTTCACGGCTCCGGGCAAGCTGCCCGGGCAGACCCAGCGCGTGATCGCCGCGGCGGCCAACGACATCAGCGAGCTCGTCCGCCAGCAGGAAAAGACCGAGATCGACAAGAAGGCCCGCGAGCAGGCCCAGGTGGCCGCGCGCGAGAAGGCCAAGCGCGACGCCGAGGCGCGCGCCGCCGCCGATGCCGAGGCGAAGGCCCGGGCCGAGGCGGAGCAGCGCGCCATGGAGCAGGCGCGCCGCGCGAAGGAAGCCGCGGACCGCGCCAAGGCCGAGCTCGAGAACAAGCTGCGCGAGGAGGAGGCGCGCAAGCGCGCCGTCGCCGAAGCCGCCGCGAAGGCCGCCGCCGAGGCGAAGGCCAAGGAAGAGGAGGAGACGCGCCGCCTCACGGAACTGCGCGCCCGCGCCCAGGCCGAGGCGAGCGCCCGCGCCAAGTCGGAGCTCGAGGCGAAGGTCCGCGAGGAGGAAGAGCGCAAGAAGTTCGTCGCCGAGCAGTTCGCGAAGGCCGCCGCCGAGGCGAAGAAGCGCGAGGAAGTGGAGTCCGCCAAGCTCGAGGAGGCCCGCGCGAAGGCCGAGTCCGAGGCGAGGGCGCTCGCGGAGGCCCGCGCGAACGCCGAGGCCGAGGCCCAGGCCCTCGCCCGCGCCCGCGCCGAGGCCGAGCAGGCCGCCAAGCGCCAGGCCGCCGCGGCCATCGATTCCGAGAAGGAGCTGAAGGCCCGCCTCAAGGAGGAGATCGAGACGCGCATCCGTTCCGAGATGGAAACGCTGCTGCGCGACGAGATCGAAGAGAAGGCCCGCGCCGAGATGCAGG
>CAZPLW010000364.1:0-2786 GCA_964587315.1 uncultured Lysobacter sp. | reverse complement strand
TGGACGAGGCGAAGATGGGCGGGATCACGCCGGACATGTTGAGCTTGAGCGGCAGGAACGAGCTCTGGCCGCCGTACATGCGGTTGCCCACCTGCCGCTTCGCGTAGTTCACCAGGATGCGGCGCTGGCCCTTCTCCACGAACACGACCACGTAGGTGACGCCCACGACGAGGGCGAAGATGATGAGCGCGATGAAGATCGTCATGGCGCCGGTGCGCACGAGCTCCAGGGTGCCGCCGATCGCCTGCGGCAGGCCGGCCACGATGCCCGCGAAGATGATCATCGAGATGCCGTTGCCCAGGCCCCGCTCGGTGATCTGCTCGCCCAGCCACATGAGGAACATAGTCCCCGTCATGAGCGTGATGACCGTCACCAGCCGGAACATGAGGCCGGCGTCGATCACGAGGCCCGGTTGCGCCTCGAGAGCCACGGAGATGCCGAGCGCCTGGAAGGCGGCGAGCACGACCGTGCCGTAGCGCGTGTACTGCGTGATCTTGCGCCGGCCGGCCTCGCCCTCCTTCTTGAGGGCCTCCAGCTGCGGCGACACCACCGTGAGCAGCTGCATGATGATCGACGCCGAGATGTACGGCATGATGCCCAGAGCGAAGATCGAGAACCGCGACAGGGCGCCGCCCGAGAACATGTTGAACATGTCCAGGATGCCGCCCTTGGTCTGCTGGAAGAGCTTTGCGAGCTCGGCCGGATCGATCCCGGGCACCGGGATGAACGTGCCGACGCGGTAGACGACCAGGGCGCCCACGAGGAACCAGAGCCGGCGCTTCAGATCGCCGAGCTTGCTCAGGGTCGCGAGGGGATTGGCCGACAAGGTCTTCTTTCCCGTTCCGTTCGTCAGGCGACCGAGCCGCCGGCCGATTCGATGGCCGCTTTCGCGCCCTTGGTGGCGACGACGCCCTGCACCTTGTAGGCCTTGTCGGCCTTGCCGGTGAGGATGATCTTGGCGCGCGCCGCGCCGTCGGGCACGAGGCCCGCCTTCTTGAGGCTGGCGAGGTCGATGGTGTCGCCTTCGACCCTCGAGAGGTCGCCCAGGCGAACCTGCGAGGCTTTCACGATGGTCACGGCCGTGAAGCCGCGCTTGGGCAGGCGCCGCTGGAGCGGCATCTGGCCGCCCTCGAAGCCGACCTTGTGATAGCCGCCGGCCCGGGACTTCTGGCCCTTGTGGCCGCGGCCCGCGGTCTTGCCCAGGCCCGAGCCGATGCCGCGTCCGACGCGGCGGCGGTTCTTCTTCGAGCCCGGAGCGGGTTTGAGCGTGTTCAGTTCCATGGCTAGCCCTCGACTTTCACGAGATAGGGCACCTTGTTGATCATGCCGCGGATGGAAGGCGTGTCCTCGAGCTCCACCGTGTGGCGGATGCGGCGAAGGCCCAGTCCGCGCACGGACGCCTTGTGCTCGCTCAGCGCGCCGCGCAGGCCCTTGACCTGCGTGACCTTGATTTTCTTGGGGGAAGTCATCTTGGGGTCTTTCCTCAGCCGACGATCTCTTCGACCTTCTTGCCGCGCTTGGCCGCGATCTCGGACGGGCGGTGCTGCTGCAGCAGGCCGTCCAGCGTGGCGCGCACGACGTTGTAGGGGTTGGTGGAGCCGTGGCATTTCGCGGAGATGTTCGTGACGCCCATCACCTCGAAGACCGCACGCATGGCGCCGCCGGCCTTGATGCCGTTGCCCTCGGCCGCCGGTTGCATGAAGACGCGGGTCGCCCCGTGCTGCCCCAGGACCTCATGGTTGATCGTGCCGCTCTTGAGGGGCACCTTCACCATGTTGCGGCGGGCCTGCTCCATGGCCTTCTGAACGGCCACGGGCACTTCGCGGGCCTTGCCCTTGCCCATGCCGATGGAGCCGTCGCCGTCGCCCACCACCGTGAGCGCGGCGAAGCCGAGGATCCGGCCACCCTTCACGACCTTCGTGACCCGGTTCACCGAGATCATCTTCTCGCGGAGGCCGTCGCTGCGCTCGTCGTTGTTATGCTCGAATTTCGCCATGTCTTTTTCCTGGTCCTGGGTTACCGGCCGGTCAGAACTTCAGTCCGCCTTCGCGGGCCGCCTCGGCGAGCGCCTTGACGCGCCCGTGGTAGCTGAAGCCGGCGCGGTCGAACGCGACCTCGGTGACGCCGGCGGCCTTGGCCTTCTCGGCGATGCGCTTGCCCACCAGCGCCGCCGCGGCCTTGTCGCCGCCCTTCGGATGCTCGGCGCGCACTTCCTTCTCGAGCGTCGAGGCGGAAGCGAGCACCTTGGCGCCGTCGGCCGCGATGACCTGGGCGTAGATGTGCAGGTTGGTACGGTGCACGGTGAGGCGCACCGCCTCCTGGCGGATGATGCGCGCGCGCGTCTTGGCGGCGCGGCGCTTGCGGGAAATCTTCTTGTCGATCATGTGGGGTTCTCCGTTCGCTTCGCCCGAGCCCGTTACTTCTTCTTCGTTTCCTTGATGACGACGGTCTCGTCGGCGTAGCGCACGCCCTTGCCCTTGTAGGGCTCCGGCGACTTGTAAGCGCGGATCTCGGCGGCGACCTGGCCGACCTTCTGGCGATCCACGCCCTTGATGAGGATTTCCGTCGGCGTCGGCGTCTCCGCCTTCACGCCCTCGGGCAACAGGTGCACGACGGGGTGGGAGAAGCCGAGCGCGAGGTTGAGCTTCGCGCCCTGGGCCTGCGCCTTGTAGCCGACGCCGACCAGCGTGAGCTTCTTCTCGAAGCCCTGCTTCACGCCCTGCACCATGTTCGCGACCAGCGCGCGCATCGTGCCGGACATGGCATTCGCCTGGATCGAGCCGCTC
>CAZPLW010000363.1:0-2805 GCA_964587315.1 uncultured Lysobacter sp. | reverse complement strand
CGCGGACTTCTTGAAGGGCGCGTCGTGGCGGTTGCCCAGCTCGCGCATCGCGTAGAGGATGCGGCGCTGCACGGGCTTCTGGCCGTCCTCCACCGCCGGCAGCGCTCGGCCCTTCACCACGCTCATCGCGTAGGCGAGGTAGGCGCTCTCGGCGAACTGCGCGAGGGGCAGCTCGCCCTCGCCCGACGCGGCGGATGCCGGAGGCACGGGCGGCGCGGGGGGAACGGGCGGATTCGAAGGCGGCACGCCGGAGGGCGCGGCCGAGAACAGGTCGGGGGTCTTGTCGTCGGGCATGGTTCGCTTAGACATCGGCTTCCACCCGGTTGCCATGCTCCTCCATCCAGCTGCGGCGCGAGGCGGCCTCGCCCTTGCCCATGAGGAGCGTGAACATGCGGTGGGTGTCGGCCAGCAGGTCGGCCGAAATGGTGAGGGGAAGGAGCCGGCGCGTGTCCGGGCTCATCGTGGTCTCGCGCAGCTCCTCGGGGTTCATCTCGCCCAGGCCCTTGAAGCGGCCCACGTGGATGGCGCTCTCGCGCACCTTCTCGTCCTCGAGCTTGAGCAGGATCGCGTCGCGCTCCGCTTCGTCGAGCGCGTACAGGCGCCGCTCCGGCCGGCTCTTGCCCTGCGCGTCCACCTTCACCACGTAGAGCGGCGGCTGCGCCACGTAGATGTGGCCGCGCGCGAGCAGGCCCGGGAAGTGCCGGAAGAAGAGCGCGAGCAGCAGCGTCTGGATGTGCGAGCCGTCCACGTCCGCGTCGGCCATGATGATGACCTTGCCGTAGCGCAGGTTGGCGAGGGCCTTCTCCGCCTCGCCGATGGCGTGCGGCTCGATGCCCAGGGCCACCGCGATGTCGTGCACCTCGTTGTTGGCGTAGATCTGCGTGGGGTCGACCTCGAAGGTATTGAGGATCTTGCCGCGCAGCGGGAGGATGGCCTGGAAGTGGCGGTCGCGGCCCTGGCGAGCCGAGCCGCCGGCCGAGTCGCCCTCGACGAGGAAAAGTTCGTTGCGCGCGATGTCCTCGCTCTCGCAATCCGTGAGCTTGCCCGGCAGCACCGCCACGCCCGAGCCGCGGCGCTTCTCGGCGGCCTTGCCGGCCTTCTGGCGCGCGACGGCGGCCTTGATGGCGAGCTCGGCGATCTTCTTGCCGTCCTCGACGTGCTGGTTGAGCCAGGCGTCCAGCGGGTCCTTCAGGCGCGAGGCGACGAGCTTCACCGCGTCGCGCGAGGAGAGCTTGGTCTTGGTCTGGCCCTGGAACTGCGGGTCGAGCAGGCGAGTGGAGAGCACGAAGCGCAGGTGCTTCCACACGTCCTCGGTCTGCAGGTTCACCCCGCGCGTGAGCAGCTCGTGGTGCAGGCAGAACTCGCGCACCGACTCGAAGACGCCGCTCTTCAAGCCCGACTCGTGCGTGCCGCCTTCCACCGTGGGGATCAGGTTCACGTAGGACTCGCCGCCCCCGCCGCCCTCGCACCACGCGAGCGCCCACGAGGCGCCCTCGCCCTCGGCGAACTGCGCGTCGCCCGCGGCCACGAAGGACTGGCCCACGACGATGGGGCTCACCACGCCGTCCTCGCCCGCGAGCTGTTCCTGCAGGTACGCCGCCATGCCGCCTTCGTACTCCCACTCGAGCGTCTCGCCCGAGGCCTCGTCCACCAGGCGCATGCAGAGTCCCGGCAGCAGCACGGCCTTGGCGCGCAGCAGGTGCTCGAGCTCCGGGCGGCGGATCCTGTCCGTGTCGAAGTACTTCGCGTCGGGCCAGGCACGCACCCAGGTGCCCGATTGCTTCGGCGGCGCGGAGCCGGCCTTCTTCAGCTTCTCGACGACGAAGCCGTCCTCGAAGGCCATGGTCCACGCGGCGCCTTCGCGGCGCACGCGCACCTCGAGGCGCTTCGAGAGCGCGTTGGTGACCGAGACGCCGACCCCGTGAAGGCCGCCCGAGAACGCGTAGGCGCTGCCGCCCGCCTTCTTGTCGAACTTGCCGCCGGCGTGCAGGCGCGTGAACACCACCTCGACGGTCGGCACCTTCTCCTCGGGGTGCGGCCCCACGGGAATGCCGCGGCCGTCGTCCTCGACGGAGACGGAGCGGTCGGCGTGCAGCGTCACGGTGATGGTCTTCGCCGCGCCGGCGAGGGCCTCGTCGGCGGCGTTGTCGATCACTTCCTGGATGATGTGCAGCGGCGTGTCGGTCCGGGTGTACATGCCCGGCCGTTCCTTGACGGGCTCGAGGCCCTTCAGGACACGGATGGAGGCTTCGTCGTAGCGGGGGGAGGCCATGCGGGCTTTTCTTGAGGCGAATCCGCCATTTTACCGGCGCGGGAGGGGACGCACACTTTCGGGATGAAGGGGACGCACACTTTCAGGAGCGGGTGCAGTAGCGTCCGCTCCTGAAAGTGTGCGTCCCCTTCATCCCTCCGCTCATGAAAGTGTGCGTCCCCTCCAGCGCACGTGAAGGCGTGCGTCCCCTCCATCGCCCTTCATCCATGGGTCCTTGGTCCCACGTGCGCCCACCCCGTTGACGTGAGTCAACCGCGGAACGAATCCCCAGCCGAGACTGGTCGGGCACGTCCTCGTACCTTTCGCGCAACCCGCGCGGGGAGTCGCGCGTGCGGCTCCCTCGTTCCGGGTTCGTGCCTCGCCCGAAACTCATCCGGAGTCCGCCATGTCATCCCGCCAAGCCGAATCCCCCGCCGCGCCCGCCAGCGCCGAGCGCCGCTCCTTCCTCGCCGCCACCGCCACCCTCGGCACGGGCATGCTCGCTGGAACCGCGCTCGCGCAGGCCCCGGCCACGGCGCCGGTGGCGCCCGCGC
>CAZPLW010000362.1:0-2854 GCA_964587315.1 uncultured Lysobacter sp. | reverse complement strand
CCTCAGGTGGCCGGGCGGGGGCATGGCGCCCTGGGCCCGGCCGGGGGGGCCGCTCGGGTAGAAGTGCCAGGCGAGCGCGCCGCCCTCCAGCGCCGCGGGCTCGGCGGGCTCCGCCGACAACGCCCGCCACGCGGGCGTGCCCGCCTCGAAGATCGCCGGGGCCGTGCCGGCTTCCCGCGCCGCGGCCGCGACGCCTTCGGCCAGCTCCCCGGTCACGAACACCGCGCGCGCGCCCGAGTCCGCCAGGATCCACGCGATCTCCCGGGGGTGCGGCTTGGCGTTGACCGGCACGGCCGCGAGCCCCGTAAACCACAGTCCCAGCAGGGCCTCGGCGTATTCGGGGGCATTCGCCATCACGATCGCCACCCGGTCTCCCGGGGCGTAGCCCAGGCGCCGGCGCAGGGCCCCGGCCAGCCCGGCGGCGCGGTTCGCCAGTTCGGCGAAGGTGTTCCAGGGGGAAGCGCCCAGCGCCACGGCCGGGCGGTCGGGGGACGTCCGGGCGGCGCGCGCGAGCCAGCAGGCGAGGTTCACGAAGAAAGCGACAGGGCTGAATCCGGCCGGTAGTATGCCGCGTAAACGATGACTTGCCGCCCCACCTGGGGACGGACCGGACCACGCCACTGGGGAGGTCGCATGGGACTTCGGCTCAAATTCAACATCGTTCTGGTGCTGGTGTTCGCCGCGGGCATCGCGGTCTCGGCCTACGTGTCGCAGAAGCTGCTGCAGGACAACGCCAAGGAGGACGTGCTGCACAACGCCGGCCTCATGATGGAGGCGGCGCTCTCGATCCGCGGCTACACCGTGCAGCAGATCAAGCCGCACCTCGAGGACAAGCTGCAGGCCGTCTTCCTGCCGCAGTCGGTGCCGGCCTACTCCGCCACGGAGATCTTCAACTCCCTGCGCAAGAAGTACCCGGACTACAGCTACAAGGAAGCGACGCTCAATCCCACCAACCCGCGCGACCGCGCCGTGGAGTGGGAGGCCGACATCGTGAACGCCTTCCGCGCCGACCCGAACAAGAAGGAGGTGACGGGCGAGCGCATGGCGGCCTCGGGCCCGCAGCTCTACCTCGCGCGCCCCATCCAGATCAAGGACCCGGCCTGCCTCGCCTGCCACACGACGGCCGAGGTGGCGCCGGCCTCCATGGTGAAGCTCTACGGCCCCTCGAACGGCTTCGGCTGGAAGCACATGGAGATCATCGGGGCGCAGATCGTGTCGGTGCCGATGGCCCTCGCCCAGAAGAACGCGCAGGAGGCCTTCCGCGCGTTCCTCTTCTCGCTCTCGGCGATCTTCGCGGTGGCCTTCATCGTGCTGAACGCGATGCTCTCGTTCATGATCATCCGGCCCATCTCGCGCATGGCCGAGGCGGCGGACCGGATCTCCACCGGCGATTTCGACGTGCCCGAGTTCACCGGCAAGGGCCGGGACGAGATCGCGGCCCTGGGCATCTCGTTCAACCGCATGCGCCGCAGCCTGCAGAAGGCGCTCAAGCTCATCGAGCGCTAGCGAAGAGCGGCGGCCGAAGGCCATGGCGGCTTCCCACCCCGAACGCATCGGCAAGTACGCGATCAAGCGTGCGCTGGGACGCGGTGCCATGGGTACCGTCTACGAAGGATTCGACCCGGTCATCGAGCGCCGGGTCGCGATCAAGACCATCCTCAAGGAGTTCCTCGAAAACGCCGAGGCGCAGGACGCCATCGCCCGGTTCAAGCGCGAGGCGCAGGCGGGCGGGCGCCTCAACCACCCGGCCATCGTCGGCGTCTACGAATACGGCGAGGAGGAGGGCGGCGCCTACATCGTGATGGAGTACGTCGAGGGCAAGGAGCTGCGGCAGTACTTCCGCATGGCCAACCGCTTCGACCTCATCGACGTGTTCGAGCTGATGAAGCAGCTCCTGCTCGCGCTCGACTACTCGCACCGCCAAGGCGTCGTGCACCGCGACATCAAGCCGGCCAACCTCATGATCCTGCCGGGAATGAAGCTCAAGATCATGGACTTCGGCATCGCGCGCATCGAGAGCTCGAGCCTCACGCAGGTGGGCACGGTGGTCGGCACGCCCACGCACATGGCGCCCGAGCAGCTCGCGGGCCAGCCGGCGGACGGGCGCGCGGACGTCTGGTCCTCCGGCGTCATCCTCTACGAGCTGCTCACGGGCGTCTCCCCCTTCATGGGCGACACGCCGGCGGCCGTGATGCACAAGGTGCTCCAGTCGCAGCCGGACCCGCCCTCGCGCCTGGTGCCCTCGCTGCCGGAGCCGTTCGACGCCGTGGTGGCGCGCTCGCTCGGCAAGAAGGCCGAGGACCGCTTCCAGAGCGCGCGCGAATTCCACGCCGCGCTGCTCGCAGCCTTCCAGGGGCGGGCCGTGTCCTCGCGCCGCCACGACAGCGACCCCGAGCGCACGCTCGATCCGGCGGCCGCCGCGAAGGTCGCGGCCTCGCGCGCCGCCTCGCCCGCGGTGTCGGCTTCGTACACCCTGCCACCCGAGAAGCTCACGGAAGTGGAGCGCTCCCTCTCCCGCTCCATCGGCCCGCTCGCCAAGGTGCTCATCAAGCAGGCGCAGGAACGCTCGAAGGACGCGAACGAGTTCTTCGACCACCTCGCCGCCCACATCGAGGACGAGGCGGAGCGCAAGGAATTCCTGGGCAAGCTCGCGAACCTGCGGCGCGCGGAGGCGACCGTGCCGCCCGCTCCCGCGCCCGCCGCCTCGGCGACCCGGGCCGGGGCGGGGCCCCGGCCGGCGTCGTCCGCCCGCGTGGAAATCACGCCCGAGTTGCTCGCGGTGGCCGAGAAGCCCCTGGGCGGCTACGTGGGGCCCCTCGCCCGCGCGCCCCTCACCGACGCCGCCGGCCAGCGC
>CAZPLW010000361.1:0-2881 GCA_964587315.1 uncultured Lysobacter sp. | reverse complement strand
CATCATCGCCAGCGTGGAATCCGCGCAGGCGGCCAAGGCGCCCATCCAGCGGCTCGTCGACCGCGTGAGCGCGGTGTTCGTGCCCGTGATCGTCGCCATTGCCGGCGTCACCTTCATCGCCTGGGGGCTCGCGGCGGGGGACTGGACGGCCGCGACGCTCAACGCCGTTGCCGTCCTCGTGATCGCGTGCCCGTGCGCGCTCGGCCTCGCCACGCCCACGGCCGTGATGGCCGGCACCGGGGTGGCCGCGAGGCACGGCATCCTGATCCGCGACGCCGAGGCGCTCGAGCTCGCCCACGGCGTGCGCGTCGTCGCCTTCGACAAGACCGGCACGCTCACCGAAGGCAAGCCGCAGCTCGTTCGCGTGATCGCGTCCGGGGGCGAGCGCATGGACGTGCTGCGTCTCGCCGCCGCCATCCAGCAAGGCAGCACGCACCCGCTGGCCCAGGCCGTGCTGCACGCGGCCCGCGAGGAGCGCGCGACGCTGCCGCCGGCCAGCGGATCGAAGGCGGTGCCGGGACGCGGCGTCGAGGCGACGGTCGAGGGCCGCGTGCTCGCGCTGGCGAGCGATCGCTGGGTTGCGGAACTGCGCGCACAGGCCCGCGAGGCGCTCGAAGGCGAGGCCGCATCGCTTCGCGCGTCGGGTCACTCCCTGGCCTGGCTCGTCGAGACGCAACCGGTGGCGCGAGTCCTCGGCCTCCTCGCCTTCGCCGACCGCGTCCGTCCCGACGCCGCGGCGCTCGTGCGCCACCTGCGCGACCTGGGCATCCGGCCGGTGATGCTGACGGGGGACCACCAGGGCGCCGCGATGGCCGTGGCTGCGTCGGTGGGCATCGCCGATGTGCGCGCGGGGCTCCTGCCGACGGACAAGGCCGATGCGATCGGCGAACTGCGCCTCGCCCACGGCCCGGTGGCCATGGTGGGCGACGGCATCAACGACGCCCCCGCGCTCGCGGCGGCCGACGTCGGCATCGCGATGGGCGGCGGCACCGATGTCGCCATGCACACGGCGGGCATCACCCTCGTGCGCAGCCAGCCCGCGCTCGTCGCCGACGCCATCGAGATCTCGCGGCGCACCTATGCGAAGATCCGCCAGAACCTCTTCTGGGCCTTCGCCTACAACCTCGTCGGGGTCCCGCTCGCGGCGCTCGGGCTGCTCGATCCGGTCGTCGCCGGCGCGGCCATGGCGTTCAGCAGCGTGAGCGTGGTGTCGAACGCGCTGCTGCTCACGCGGTGGCGCCCCGCGCCCCAAGAGCCGGGAGTCGCGACATGACGGAAAAGTACTTCGAGATGGCCGATGCCCGCCGCGACGGGCACCTCAACATAGGCGAGGCCGCGAAGGCCTCGGGCGTGTCCGCGAAGATGATCCGCCACTACGAGGAGGATGGCCTGCTGCCCCGCGCGGGGCGCACGGTCGCCGGCTACCGCATCTATCGCGAAAGCGACGTCCACATGCTGCGCTTCGTCCGGCGCGCGCGCGACCTCGGGTTCTCCCTCAAGGAGATCAAGGCGCTGGTCGGGCTGTGGAGCAACCGCCGGCGCGCGAGCGCCGACGTGAAGCGGCTCGCGACGCAGCACGTCGAGGCGCTGGACGCGAAGATCGCCGAGATGCAGGCGATGCGTCGCGCGCTTTCGGAACTCGCCGCGCATTGCCACGGCGACGGGCGACCCGAATGCCCCATTCTCGACGATCTTTCCGGCGGCGACCGCGAGGGAGCGAAAGCCCCTGCATGGGTCAAGGGCATGTAGCGAGCGGGGCGGGGAAGCGATTTCGCGCCCATCCGACCGGTGGCATCATGGGGCCCATCGACGTTGCGACCCGTCAGGAAGCCGATGGAAAAAAGCGGCCCTCTCCCGTTCTTCGGTGCCCAGTTCGACCGGCAGATCGCCGCCGGCCAGTACGAGCTCAACCCGTTCGAGCGCTTGGCGCTTCCCTTCATGAGGGGCAATGTGCTCGACCTGGGCTGCGGCCTGGGCAATCTCGCGCTCGCGGCCGCGAGGCAAGGTGCCCGCGTCACGGCGCTCGATGCCTGCGGCAACGCCGTCGACGACCTCGCCCGGCGCGCCCTCGAATCGGACCTTCCCGTGTGGGTCCGCCAGGCCGATCTCGAAGGCTGGCGGCCGGAAGAGCAATGGGACGTCGTGGCCTGCATCGGTCTGCTCATGTTCTTCGAGCGGCGGCACGCGCTCGCGGGCCTGGACGCGCTGCGCGATGCCGTGAAGCCGGGCGGCGTCGCCATCGTGAACGTGCTGGTGGAAGGGACGACGTACCTGGCGATGTTCGATCCCGACCACCACCACCTCTTCACGCGCAAGGAAGTGGTGGACACCTTCGAGGGCTGGTCGTTCCTCGAGGACCGCGAGGACTGGTTCGACGCCCCCGGCGACAAGGTGAAGCGCTTCCGGACGGTGATCGCGCGCCGGCCGGCCTAGCCTTTCACCGGGGAGACGGCGGGGAGACGGGGTCAGGTTCAATTTTCAATCTGTCCCCATTTCCACGGAATCGGGGACAGATTGAAAATTGAACCTGACCCCGTCTCTTTACCGGGCCATAGCCTGGCGATAGCGCTCGATCCGGTCGCGCAGCCCGGGCACCGACGCCGAGCGGGCGAGCGCGTCCATGTCCGCCGCGCGATGGTCGGCCCGTGCCGCGTGGCGCAGGGCCGCCAGCGTCACTCGCGAAGCCACGGGCGGCGCGAGGCGCGCGCCGGCCCAGTCGTCCCCATCGTCCTCCACCACTTCGGTCGCGAGCCCGGCCGCGCGCGCGCGCATCGCGTCCAGCGTGACGCCTTCGGTGACGAGCGGCCGCGCCCGGTCCCAGCCGACCAGTTCCGCGAGCCGGCGCGTGCCGAGCACGGTGCCCAACGCGGAACCGGGAAAA
>CAZPLW010000360.1:0-2889 GCA_964587315.1 uncultured Lysobacter sp. | reverse complement strand
GTGGGGCAGGCCTGCACGCACTCGCCGCAGGCGACGCACGTGGAGGCGCCCATCGGGTCGTCGAAGTCGAAGGTGATCTTCGCGTGCGAGCCGCGCCACGAGTAGCCGATCACGTCGTTCACCTGTTCCTCGCGGCAGGCCCGCACGCAGCGCGTGCACTGGATGCACGCGTCGAGGTTCACCCACATGGCCGGGTGCGAGGCATCGGTCTTCGGCTGGTGGCGGGCCTCGAAGCGGGGCTTGCCCACGCCGAGCTTCTCGCTCCAGTAGCGCAGCTCGTTGTCGCCGGGCTTCAGGTCGGCCTCGGGCGCGTCGGACTTGAGGAGCTCGAGCACCAGCTTCTGCGAGTGCACGGCGCGCGGGGAATCGCTCGAGACCTCCATGTCCTTCGACGGGGCGCGGCAGCACGAGGGGGCCAGCACGCGCTCGCCCTTGATCTCCACCACGCACGCGCGGCAGTTGCCGTCGGGGCGGTAGCCCTCCTTGTAGCAGAGGTGGGGGATGTCGACGCCGTGGCGCTTGGCGGCCTGGATGATCGTCTCGCCGGAGAGGGCGGAGACCTTCTCGCCATTGAGCTTGAAGTCGATGACTTCGGCCTGGCCGATGGGTTCGTTCATTTTCATAGTGAGTACCCCGTGGGAACCGCAGATGAACGCAGATGAACGCAGATGGTGTTCGAACGTTTCAGGGCGTCGCACCGGGATGCGATTCCGTTCGAATGCCGTGACGCACCGCCCAGCCCTCGGGAAAGCCATCTGCGTTCATCTGCGTTCATCTGCGGTTCCAAAGTCTTTCTCACACCTCTTGCGGAAAATGCTTGATCACGCACCGGATCGGATTCGGCGCCGCCTGCCCCAGCCCGCAGATCGACGCATCCGCCATCGCCTGCGAGAGCTCCTCCAGCAGCGCCGCATCCCACTTCGGCGCTTCCATCAGCTTCGCCGCCTTCGCGGTGCCCACGCGGCACGGCGTGCACTGGCCGCAGGACTCGTCCTCGAAGAACCGCATCATGTTGAGCGCCGCATCGCGCGCCTTGTCGTGCTTCGAGAGCACGATCACGGCCGCCGAGCCGATGAAGCACCCCTGCGGCTGCAGCGTGTCGAAGTCGAGCGGGATGTCGCCCATCGAGGCCGGCAGGATCCCGCCCGACGCCCCGCCCGGCAGGTAGGCGTAGAACTCGTGCCCCTCGAGCATCCCGCCCGCGTACTCCGCGATGAGCTCCTTCACGGTGATGCCCGCCGGCGCGAGGTGCACGCCGGGCTTCCTCACGCGCCCGGACACCGAGAAGGACCGCAGGCCCTTGCGGCCGTTGCGGCCCTGGCTCGCGAACCACCCGGGGCCGCGCTCGACCAGGTCCCGCACCCAGTAGATCGTCTCCATGTTGTGCTCGAGCGTGGGCCGCCCGAAGAGCCCGACCTGCGCGACGTAGGGCGGGCGAAGCCTCGGCATGCCGCGCTTGCCCTCGATCGACTCGATCATCGCGGACTCCTCCCCGCAGATGTACGCCCCCGCGCCCCGCCTCAGCTCGATCGCGGGCAGTGGGCCCGGCGGGTCGTCCGAGAGGAGCGCGAGCTCCTTCTCCAGCATCTCGCGGCACGCGTGGTACTCGTCGCGCAGGTAGATCCAGATCCTCTCGATGCCCACCGCCCACGCGGCGATGAGCATGCCCTCGAGGAAGCGGTGCGGGTCGCGCTCGAGGTAGTGGCGGTCCTTGAAGGTGCCCGGCTCGCCCTCGTCGAGGTTGATCGCCATGTACCGCGGGCCCGCCTCGGCGCGCACGATGCGCCACTTGCGGCCCGTGGGGAAGCCCGCGCCGCCCAGTCCGCGAAGGCCCGCGTCTTCCATCGTCTTCATCACCGACTCGAGGTCGCGCCTGCCGGCGAGGCAGTCGGCCCAGAGCCGGTAGCCGCCCTCTTCCCGGTAGCGGGCGTAGCCGATGTGCGAGGTCCTCGGGGCCTTCACCATCCCCTCCCTGACCCGGGTCGCGACCTTCTCGGCCGTGGCGGCCCCGAAGGCGTTCTGGCCCACGCACACCGCGGGCGCCTCCTCGCAGCGGCCGATGCAGGCCACGGGCTGCACGCGCACGTCGCGGCCGAGGATCCCCGGCAGCCGCGCGATGAGCCCCTTCGCGCCCGCCATCTCGCAGGAGAGCGACTCGCACACGCGCACGGTGAGCGCGGGCGGCGCCGCCTCGCCCTCGCGCACGACGTCGAAGTGGTGGTAGAAGCTCGCGACCTCGAACACCTCGGCCTGCGAGAGCTTCATCGCCTCGGCCAGCGCGGCGACGTGGGCGGCCGACAGCATGCCGAACCGGTCCTGCACCTTGTGCAGGTTCTCGATGAGGAATTCGCGGCGGCGGGGCGAATCGCCCAGGAGCGCATCGACGGCCTCGCGCGCGGCCGGCTCCACGAACCGGCCCTTGGGCCGGGCGCGGAACCGCACCGGCTTGACCGCCACCTCCGCCATCGCTTCCCCTCTCGCTGTTCTTGTCGTCCGGTCGGTCGGCCAGGACGCGGCGCCGCCGGAAGTGGCAAAACGAAACACGCGAGGGGCGAATGCGCCAGAATGAGGCCACATCTGAACAAGGCGACGGCGCCCCGCGCGGTCCCGGATGCATTGAGCAAACTTGGTGCCACGGCGCGATCGCGCCGGCGGCACGGAACGAAAGGGCAGGCGGTCGATGATCCTCAAGGACAAGGTGGCGCTGGTGACGGGAGCGGCGGGAGCGCTGGGCCTCGCGGCCGCGCGCGTGCTGCTCGAGGAGGGCGCCCGCGTGGCGCTCGTGGACGTGGACGCCCTGCGCCTCGACAGCGTGTCGCGCTTCCTGCGCGGCGAGCGCCTGCCGGTGGCCTGCGACGTGAGCGACCCGCAGGCCGCGCGGGCCGCGTT
>CAZPLW010000359.1:0-2893 GCA_964587315.1 uncultured Lysobacter sp. | reverse complement strand
GGGCGAAGTCTTCGTGAACGGCAAGTCCATCGGCGTGAGCCCGCCGGTCAAGTCCCACAAGCTGCCTCCGGGCAAGTACCGCATCGAGGTGCGCAACACCACCTTCGCGGTGCACGCCGAAACCTTCGACCTGAAGGCTCGCGACGAGGTCACGATTCGCCACCGGTTCCAGTGATGCGCGCGCACGCCTCCATCCGCACGCTCGTCCCCCTTGCGACCGCCGCGCTCCTCGCCGCCTGCGCGCCGACGACGCCGCCGCCTTCGCCGCAGCCCGTCGCCCCGCAGATCACCGAGGACACGCTGCGCGCCCGCGCGCGCGAGCAGCTCGCGACGGGGCTGCGGCAGTACGACACGGGCGACTACGAGTCCGCGCTGCGCAGCTTCGCCGCGTCGCTCGACCACGGCCTGCTCCCGCGCGCGGACCAGAGCGTCGCCCGCAAGCACATGGCGTTCGTGCACTGCCTGTCGGGGCGCGAGGCGCCCTGCCGCGACGAATTCCGCAAGGCCTTCGAGATCGATCCGGCCTTCGCGCTCACCGCCGCCGAGGACGGCCATCCGATCTGGGGGCCGGTGTATCGATCGGTGCGCACGCAGCTCATCGCCGAGCGCGAGGCCGCGCAGGGCAAGCCCACGACGCCCCTGGGCAAGGCCGAGCAGCTGCTGGCCGACGGCCTCGTGAAGTACGACACGGGCGACTTCGCCGAGGCCACCCGGCTGCTCGAGATCGCCCTCAAGGAGGGCCTCAGGCAGAAGCCCGACCAGGTGCGTGCGATGAAGCACCTCGCCTTCTGCCACTGCCTGCTGAACAAGTACCCGGCGTGCCGCGCGCAGTTCCTGAAGATCTTCGAGGTCGACCCAGACTTTGATCTCACGCCGGCCGAGACGGGCCACCCGCAGTGGACCCGGACGTTCGCCTCCGCCAAGGCCCAGGCCCACGCGAAGCGTCCGGCGCCCGCGCCGGCCACCCTGCCCGCGCCGCCCGCGCCGAAGAAGGGCTAGGACATGATCACGACGCTCGGACGCTACAAGATCGTCGGCGAGATCGGCCAGGGCGCCATGGGCACGGTGTACAAGGCCGTCGATCCCATCATCGACCGCACCGTCGCGATCAAGACCATCAACCTGAACCTCTCGAAGCAGGAGCTCGAGGAGTACCAGGCGCGCTTCTCGCAGGAGATCAAGGCGGCGGGCCGCCTCAACCACCCGAACATCGTCACGGTGTACGACGTGGGCAAGACCGACCAGGTCGCCTACATGGCGATGGAGTTCCTCGAGGGCGCGGAGCTCAAGGACATCATCGCCTCGGGCAAGCTCCTCGCCGTGCCCGAGGTGGTCGACATCGTCGCGCAGGTGGCCGACGGGCTGTGGTTCGCGCACCAGCAGGACATCGTCCACCGCGACGTGAAGCCCTCCAACATCATGGTGCTCAAGGGCGGCATCGCGAAGATCACGGACTTCGGCATCGCGCGCCTGCCCAACTCGGCCGTGAAGACGATGACCGGCCTCATCCTGGGCAGTCCCCGCTACATGTCGCCCGAGCAGGTGATCGGCAAGTCCCTGGATTCGCGCACGGACATCTTCTCGCTGGGGGTCGTGCTCTACGAGGCGCTCACGGGCGAGGCGCCGTTCGACGGCGACAACGTGAACGCGATCATGTACGCCACCGTGAACTCCTCGCCGCCGGCGCCTTCCTCCCGCAACCGCCTGGTGCCGGCGATGCTCGACCTGATCGTCGCCAAGGCCATGGCCAAGGTGGTCGAGGACCGCTACCAGTCGATCAAGGAGTTCGCCGACGACCTGCGCGAAGTCCGCCGCCAGCTGGACGCCGCCCGCCCCTCGATCGCCCTCAAGGCGACCACCGCGCCGCCACCGGCCGCGCCGTCAGGCCCGCGCGACCTGATCGCGAGCCTCGACGCGGACACGACGCCCGTCCGGGCGGACGGCAAGGCGGGCCGTCCGATGACCGAGGAGGAAAGCGCGAAGGCGCTGGCGCTCGCGAAGACCTTCGACTCCTTCGACGCGACGCTGCGACTCGCCTCGATGACGAACCAGACCGACGAGTTCGAGGAGTACATCACCGCGACGCAGAAGATGCGCGCCTACCGGGGCCGCATCGAGCCGGGCAGCCCCCTCGCGGCGCTGAACAACCCGGTGCTCGAGAAGCCGGCCGACGCGCCGGCGCCGAAGCCGAGGAAGTCCTCGCGCCCGAAGGACGCCGGCGACGAGGAGCCTTCATCCGGGTCGAACCTTCCCGCCCTCGTCGCCATCGCCGTGCTGGCCGTCCTGGCGGTCGTGCTGCTGGTCGCGCTGATCGTGAAGTAGCGCTAGCGCCCCGCGCAGTAATCCACCGCCTGCGCGAGGCGTTCGACCGCGACGATTTCCATGCCCTCCACGCTCTGGCGCGGCCGGTTGGCCGCCGGGACGATCGCATGGGTGAAGCCGAGCTTGGCCGCCTCGCGGATGCGCTCCTGCCCGCGCTGCACGGGACGCACCTCGCCGGCGAGGCCCACTTCGCCGAACACCACGTGCTTGCCCGGCAGCGGCTTGTTCCTCAGGCTCGAGACGATGGCGAGGGTGATCGCGAGGTCCGCGCCGGGCTCGGCCACGCGCACCCCGCCCACCGCGTTAACGAAGACGTCCTGGTCGAAGAGCGCGATGCCCGCGTGGCGGTGCAGCACGGCGAGCAGCATCGCGAGGCGGTTCTGCTCGAGGCCGACCGAAAGGCGGCGCGGATTGGGCGTATGCGCACTGTCCACCAGCGCCTGGATCTCCACCAGCAGCGGGCGCGTGCCTTCGAGCGTCGCGAGCACGCAGGAGCCGGGAACGTTCTTGCCGTGGTTGGACAGGAACAGCGCCGAGTGATTGCTCACCGCGCGCAGGCCCTTGTCGGTCA
>CAZPLW010000358.1:2470-2894 GCA_964587315.1 uncultured Lysobacter sp. | reverse complement strand
TGCGTCCCTGCTACGAGAAGACGGCCGCCTACGGCCATTTCGGCCGCGAGGAGCCCGAGTTCACGTGGGAAGCGACGGACAAGGCGGCGTTCCTGCGCGAGGCCGCGGGCCTCAAGGGCGAACCGGCGCGCGCGGCGGCCACGGCCGACTGACGAGCGCGGAAATGAAGCGCAAACGGGCGCCTCGGCGCCCGTTTCGCTTTCGGACGGCCCGAGGCCGTCAGCGCCCGAAGATTCCCTTCTTCAGGATGTCGAGCGGGTTCGCGGGTTCCGGCTTCCTCTCCTGCCGCGCCTGCGCCTCCTGGCCCAGCATCGCCATCGTGGTGGATTTCACGCGGACGCGAAGCGACCACCCGGGGTTCCACCCCGCCAGGAGCTTCGGACACGTCCGGCTCGGCGGGATCCCGCCGGTCAGTTCGTTTCCC
>CAZPLW010000358.1:0-2460 GCA_964587315.1 uncultured Lysobacter sp. | reverse complement strand
GCATCAAGCGGCATGACGGTCAACGATCTGCTGCAGCATGGCGCCGCCGGCCTGCCCGTAGATGCCCGCGGGGATCGCGCACTTCTGGGTCGAGGCCGGCAGCAGCACCTTCTCCTTGATCCACTGGTCGATCTGCGCGTTCGCGAGGTAGTCCATGAGACCGAGTCCGGCCTCGGGCACCTCACTCGAGCTCCAGAGGATCATGTCCTCGCCGTTGCCGCCCACGGCGGACAGGAAGTAGCCGCGCGCGGTCGTGACGGCGTTCCAGTTCGCGAGGAGCGAGGCCTTCGGGTCGCCGGGCGCGACGAGGTTCATGCGCTCCATGAAGTCCTGGTTCTCGCCGATCGCGAACCTGAGGCTCGGCGGAACGCCTTCCCCGGAGATCGCGTGGTCGCCCCGCAGCGAGGCGTCCTTGGGCACGCGCTGCTTGTCGCGCTCGTTGGGCCAGATGGCGCGACCGGGTTCGCTGGTGGCGCCGCGTTCGGGCGCGTAGCGGCCCACGAAGAACTTCGCGAAGTCCATCGGGCCGGCCGTCGCCATGTCGAGGATCCGGGGCTGGCCGGGCCTCACCGTCTCGCTGCAGCCCCAGTAGAGGAGGAGGCGCCCCTTGGGCTTCTGGCGCTCGACGTCTTCCGGCTTGGTGTCGGGCGCCGTGCCGCCGGGCTGGGGCCTCGGGACGGGCTCGAGCGGAAGGCTCGCGCCCATGTTCTGGGCCGGGGGAATCGCGTGCGTGCCGGTCGTGCCGGCCGGCTTCTGGCGCGTGTAGAGGGCGAGATCCAGCCACTTGCCGGGCACCATGCCCAGCTTCGAGCCGCCGAAGAAGTTGCCGATCATGCCGCCGACGAGGGGCATGTCCGTCATCTCCTCCACGCCGGGGATCGAGACGTTCACGGTGGCCACGTCCATCCAGTAGTTGGCGATGGGCGGCTTCGACGGGGCGGCCTTCGACTGGGCGGTGACGGCGGGCGCGGCGAGCGCGAGGGTGACGGCGAGGGCGAGGCGGGCGGGGCGCGTCATGGCAGGCTCCTCACAAGGATTCGATCCGGATGGATGCAAGCTACCAAGGCCGCGCTCGCCGGGGCAAGACGAAAATCGGGCTTGACTTGACCCCCGTCAGCCTTCCCCGGGGGGGTCTTTGGTCCCCTGCCGCGACGCTTGGCGCTGCGGACCCGCCGGCGTATAATTCGCCCCGTCCGAGGAGCGTTGCAACGGGGTTCCCCACCCCGCCAGGCTCGGACTCACATCACGTGAAACGGCGCTCACCCGACTGTGCAGGATCGGGTGGGTTATCCCGTTTCTCACAGCGGCATCCTTCCCCTCGAAACCGGAGAGTAACGATGAACGCTGTTGCCAAGCCTTCCCCCGCCGTGGATTACGTCGTGGCCGACCTGTCGCTCGCCGACTGGGGCCGCAAGGAAATCGCCATCGCCGAGACCGAAATGCCCGGCCTCATGGCGATCCGCGAGGAATACGCCGCCACGCAACCCCTTCGCGGCGCCCGCATCACCGGCTCGCTGCACATGACCATCCAGACCGCCGTGCTCATCGAGACGCTCAAGGCGCTCGGGGCGGAAGTGCGCTGGGCCTCCTGCAACATCTACTCGACGCAGGACCACGCCGCAGCGGCCATCGCCCAGGGCGGCACCGCCGTCTTCGCGGTGAAGGGCGAGTCGCTCGCCGACTACTGGGACTACACCCACCGCATCTTCGAGTGGCCGGACAACGGCTACACCAACATGATCCTCGACGACGGCGGCGACGCGACGCTCCTGCTGCACCTGGGCACGCGCGCCGAGACCGACGCGAAGGTCCTGGACCACCCGGGCAGCGAGGAGGAGACGCTGCTCTTCGCCTCCATCCGCGCGAAGCTCGCGAAGGACCCGAAGTGGTACTCCACGCGCCTCGCGAAGGTGAAGGGCGTCACGGAGGAGACCACCACGGGCGTGAAGCGCCTGTACCAGATGGCGAAGGACGGACTGCTCAAGTTCCCGGCCATCAACGTCAACGACTCGGTCACCAAGAGCAAGTTCGACAACCTCTACGGCTGCCGAGAGTCGCTCGTCGACGGCATCAAGCGTGCCACCGACGTGATGATCGCCGGCAAGGTCGCGCTCGTCGCGGGCTACGGCGACGTGGGCAAGGGCTCGGCGCAGGCGCTTCGCGCGCTGTCGGCCCAGGTCTGGGTCACGGAGATCGACCCGATCTGCGCCCTGCAGGCGGCCATGGAAGGCTACCGCGTCGTGACGATGGAGTACGCCGCCGGCAAGGCCGACATCTTCGTGACGGCCACGGGCAACTTCAACGTCATCACGCACGACCACATGAAGGCCATGAAGGACCAGGCGATCGTGTGCAACATCGGCCACTTCGACAACGAGATCGACGTCGCCTCCCTGAAGCAGTACCGCTGGGAGAACATCAAGCCGCAGGTGGACCACGTCATCTTTCCGGACGGCAAGC
>CAZPLW010000357.1:0-2942 GCA_964587315.1 uncultured Lysobacter sp. | reverse complement strand
CGGCAGTGCGGCCAGCTGGGCGTGCCCACCGAGGCGCTCGGGCGCCTGCTGGGCGTGCTCTTGGTGGGGGCCGACTGGGGCCTGCGCTTCGGCTACGACGACGAGGACGCCCTCGCGGCGGTGGCCGGCCACCTGGGCGCGGCCATGCACATCCTGCACGCCAGCGCCGATGCCGACGAGGCGCCGGCGGCGGGCGCGGCGCGCGGGGCGCCGCCGGCGGGCCCTCCGCTCGCGGTGCGCCACTTCGCCGAGAACGACTCGATCTTCCTGGCCGGCGACTATCTCATCAAGGGCGTGGCCGGCCGCATCTTCCACGCGCTGGTCTCGGACTTCGTGCGCGCGGGGCGCTGCGAGTTCACGAACAAGGAACTGCGGCTCGACCCGCGCGTGAAGCTGCCGGACCTGTCCGACAACCTCGAGGCGCGGCTCATCCTGCTCGCGCGGCGGCTCGACGAGCGCGATGCCGGGGTGCGGATCGAGAAGTCGGGGAGGGGGCGGTTCCGGCTCGCGGTCGCTCGTCCTGTCGAGTTGGTGGAAGCTGGCGGTCGGTAAGGTGTTGGACGGTCGGTAGGGCGTTGGAACCGCAGATGAACGCAGATGAACGCAGATGACTTGTGAACATGTCGAAGGCGTCGTTCTTGCCGAGCCTGTGATCGTGACCATGGCCCCAACGAGATCAATCGAGAAGTCCATCTGCGTTCATCTGCGTTCATCTGCGGTTCCAACGCCTTTTGCCTAAAGCGCCCCCATCTTCTGCGGCGGCGCGGGGAAGGTGATCACCGGCCCGCTCGCCGCCTGCCCCGGCGGCACGTAGGCCGGCGCCGGCTCGCCCGCGGCGCCCAGCGAGCGCACGAAGCGATGGAAGGCCCGCAGGTCCGCCTCGCTCATGTCGTGCAGCGCGAACCACGGCATCGGCGGGCGGTACTGCGCGCTCTTCGCGGTGCGAACCCAGGTGTCCTCGTCCATCTTCGCGAGCACGAGGCGCAGGTTGGCCGGGTAGGTGGTTCCCCAGGGGCCCTGCCAGCCGACGGCGTCGCCCGTGAGCCAGTCCTTCTCGGGCACCTTGCCGCCCGTCTGGGCGTAGCCCGCGGTATGGCAGTCGTTGCAGCCGGCGATCTTCGCGAGGTAGCGGCCGCGTTCGATCGAGGCGTTCGCGCCGGCCGGCTGGGGGGAGGGCTTGACGGCCTCGGCCTGCCAGGCGGCGGTGGCGGCGGCGAGGACGGTGGCGGCTGCGGCGAGGACGGCGAGGGGGCGGTGGGTCTGCTTCATGGCGGTCTCCTTCGATGAGGGTGACGCCACTGTAGGGAACCGCCCGGACGCGCGTTGCTAAGAGATCCTTCCGCGAATGCTAAAAAAACCTTAAGGCGGGCGGGTGAGAGTGAGGCGGGCACAAGGCTTTGGAACCGCAGATGAACGCAGATGACTTGTGAACTTGCGGATGAGAGTGAGGCGGGCACAAGGCTTTGGAACCGCAGATGAACGCAGATGAACGCAGATGGACTTCTCGATTGATCTCGTTGGGGCCATGGTCACGATCACAGGCTCGGCAAGGACGACGCCTTCGACAAGTTCACATGTCATCTGCGTTCATCTGCGTTCATCTGCGGTTCCAAAGCCTTTCACCCCGCCTCACTCCCCACCGCCCGCCCTCTCCACCGCCCCGCTCGCGCAAAGCGCATCGATCTCGTCCGAGGTATATCCCAGCGACCGCAGGATCTCGTCCGTATGCTGCCCCAGCAAAGGCGCCGCCCGCGTGACGGCGCAGGGCGTGTCGGAGAACTTCACCGGCATCCCCAGCGCCTTCGTCCGCCCCGCCTTCGGGTGATCGACTTCCACCACCATCTCGCGCGCCGCCACCTGCGGGTCGGCCAGCATGTCGCCGATCCGGTTGATGGGGCCTACCGGAATGCCCATCGCCTCGAACTCGCGGATCCATTCGGCCGAGGGACGCGTCTTCATGCGTTCCGCGACCAGCGGCGTGAGTTCGGCGAGGTGCTTCATCCGGTCGCCGTTGGTCCTGAAGCGCGGGTCCGCGACGAGGTCCTCGCGGCCGATGGCCTTCGCGATGCGCTCCCAGTTGGACTGGTTGGCGCCGCCCACGTTGATCCAGCCGTCCGCCGTCGGGAACGCCTGGTAGGGCGCGGTGAGGATGTGCGCGGAGCCCGACGGCCCCGGATTCTCGCCGGTGGCGAAGTAGATCGCGCTCTGCCAGTAGGTCTGCTGGATGGCCGCCTCCATGAGGGAGGTGTCCACCATCTGGCCCCGGCCCGTCGCGTGCCTCGCGTGCAGCGCCGAGACGATGCCGAGCGCCGCGAAGATCCCCGCGTTGATGTCGGCGATGGGCGAGCCGGCCTTCACGGGCGGGCCGCCGGGCTCGCCCGTGATCGACATGAGGCCCGAGAAGCCCTGCGCGATGAGGTCGAAGCCGCCCTTGTCGGCGTAGGGGCCGGTGCGGCCGTAGCCGGAGACGACGCAGTAGACGAGGCGCGGGTTCAGGGCGTGCAGCACGTCCCAGCCCAGGCCCAGCTTCTCGAGGGTGCCCTTGCGGTAGTTCTCCGTGACCACGTCGGCGGTGGCGAGGAGCCGCTTCACGACCTCGAGGCCCCCACCGGTCTTGAGGTTCACCGCGATGCCGCGCTTGTTGCGGTTGAGCATCATGAACGCCGCGGACTCGCCGTGGATGGCGGGGCGCGAGTAGGACCTCGTGTCGTCGCCGCCGGGGAGCTTCTCGACCTTGATGACGTCGGCGCCCATGTCGGCGAGGAGCATGCCGCAGGTGGGGCCGGCCATGATCTGGGCGAGTTCGACGACTCGTATTCCCGCGAGAGGGCCGGTCATCGAGTGATCCGGGCGCAAATCTTTGGAACCGCAGATGAACGCAAAGGCGTTGGAACCGCAGATGAACGCAGATGAACGCAGATGATCTGTGAAACGGGTGAAGT
>CAZPLW010000356.1:0-2965 GCA_964587315.1 uncultured Lysobacter sp. | reverse complement strand
CAGGTCGGCCAGGTAGAAGGCCGACAGCGGCGTCTTCTCGGTGGGCTTGAGCACCATGCGGTTGTTGGTCGCCACGGACGGGGCCACCTTGTGCGCCACCTGGTTCATCGGGTGGTTGAAGGGGGTGATGGCCGAGATGACGCCCATGAGCGGGTCGCGCCGGGTGAAGACGCGCCGGTTCTTGCCGTGGGGCGTGAGGTCGCAAGAGAAGGACTGGCCGTCGTCCTTGAGCGCCTCCATGCCCGAGAAGGTGAGCACGTCGCAGACGCGGCCGATCTCGTAGACGGAGTCCTTCTTGCACAGGCCCGACTCGCTCGTGATGAGGTCGGAGGCCTCGTCCACGCGCGTGCGCAGGAGCGCGGCGGCCTTGAGCAGGAGCGAGGAGCGCTCGTAGCGCGTGAGCTTCGGCTTGTACGGGCGCGCGATCGCGAAGGCGCGGCGCACGTCGTCGACGGTGGCCTTGGGCACGGTGCCCACGACCTCGCCGGTGAACGGGTTGCGGACCTCGATCACGCGATCGCGCTGCACGCGCTCGCCGCCGATGCGCAGCGTCTCGGCGCGGAAGGAGGGGCTCTGGGGGGGCTTCGCGACGGCATTCATGGGGCGGTCTCCCGGACGAGGGCCGGTGGGGGCTGGGTTTCGTCGCGCTCCAGCGCCTCGTGCAGGCGGGAGCGGCTCTTCACGGCATGCTGGTAGAGCAGTTCGCCGGCGCGCACGCCGTCGCGCGCCGCCACGGCCTCCACGATGTCGGCGTGCTGCCGCGTGGAGGTGTGGAAGGAGTCGGCGCCGCGCTCGAGCGTGCGGCGGCGGTAGAGGTGCAGCTCGTTGATGAGGCGGCGGTAGGCCGCGAGCAGCGTGCCGTTGCCCGCGATCTGCGCGAGCCGGTCGTGGAAGCGGATGTTGAGCGGGTAGAAGGCGTCCAGGTCCCTCGCCTTGCCGGCGACCCGCATGGCGGCCACGAGCGTGCGCAGCTCCGCGAGGTCCGCCTCGTCCGCCCGCTCGGCGGCCAGGCGCCCGATGAGCTCGTCCAGCCCGGCGCGCACCTCGTAGATCTCGTCGGCCTCCTGCAGGGACACCTGGCGCACGAAGACGCCGCGGTTCTTCTCGGTGACGACGAGGCCGGCCTGCTCGAGGGCGCGGAAGGCCTCGCGCACGGGGCCGCGGGAGACGTTGAGCTCGGTGGCCACGTCCTGTTCGACCAGCTTGTCGCCGGGCAGGATGTCGCCCGCGAGGATGCGCCGCTCCAGCTCCTGCTGCACGAGCGAGGTGAGGGAGTGGCTGCGCAGCAGCTCGATGGCGGAGGGAGGCCCGGGTGGGGCGGCGGCTTTCGTCATGCAGTCATGGCCGTAAGGCAACCTGGTGGAAGCGGTGCTTGACATTAGAATGCCTCGCTTTGTAGATTGTCAACAATCTGCAACATACAAAGCCTACGCTGCGGGCATGACGACACCGTGTCAGAGCCCGCGCGAACGAGGAGTGTCCCCCCGATGACGCAAGGCGCCGCCCTGATGGTCGAAGGCCTGTCGAAGTCCTTCGGCGGGCCGCAGAAGGCCCTGAAGGACGTGCGGCTCGCGGTGGCCCCGGGCGAAATGGTCGCCCTCATCGGCGCCTCCGGCTCGGGCAAGTCCACCCTGCTTCGCCACATCTCGGGCTTCGTCGCCGCGGATGCGGGTTCGGGCGCCATCCGGGTGAACGAGCACGTGATGCAGGAAGGCGGACGCGTCGCGAGGAGCATCCGGCACCTGCGCGCGGACGTGGGCTTCGTCTTCCAGCAGTTCAACCTCGTGGGCCGGCTCACCGTGATGACCAACGTCCTCATGGGCCAGCTGCCGCGCATTCCCCTCTGGCGCAGCCTCATCGGCCGCTTCACGCGGGAGGAGAAGGCGGAGGCCTGGCAGGCGATGAAGTCCGTGGGCATCGAGAATCTCGCCTGGCAGCGCGCTAGCACGCTCTCGGGCGGGCAGCAGCAGCGCGTGGCCATCGCGCGGGCCCTCGTCCAGCGCGCCGGCATCATCCTCGCCGACGAACCCATCGCCTCGCTGGACCCGGAGAGCGCCCGCGTCGTGATGGAGATCCTCGCGCGCATCAACCGGGAGCAGGGCATCACCGTGCTGGTCTCCCTGCACCAGGTGCAGTTCGCGCGCCGCTACTGCGTGCGCACCGTGGCCCTGCGCCAGGGCGAGGTCGTCTACGACGGCCCGTCGGCGGCGCTCGAGGCCGGCATGCTCAGGAAGCTCTACGGCGCCTCCGTGGAGGAGATGCTGGACGGCACCGAGACGATCGACGCCGTCATGAACGACCCCGTGGTGGCCGAAGGCCTCCGGCCGGCGGCCGCGACGGCCTGACCCGCATCACCGAACACCCACGAGAACCCAAGGCGCGACCGAGCGCACCACCCCCAGGAGGAGAACGACCCATGAAGCAGACGTTCCAACGCGCGCTCGCTGGCCTCGCCGCGACGCTCTTCGCCGCCGGCGCCCTCGCGCAGGAGATCAACTTCGGCATCATCTCGACGGACAAGAGCGCCGCCATCAAGTCGCTCTGGGATCCGTTCATCGAGGACATGCAGAAGTCCACGGGCCTCAAGGTGAACGCCTTCTTCTCGACCGACTACACGGGCATCATCGAGGCGCAGCGCTTCAACAAGGTGCAGGTGGCCTGGTACGGCAACAAGAGCGCCATCGAGGCCGTCGACCGCGCCAACGGCGAGGTGTTCGCGCAGTTCATCGACCTGCACGGCACCCCGGGCTACTACAGCTACGTCATCACCCACAAGGACAGCCCGCTCAATTCGCTCGACGACATGTTCAAGCGCGGCAAGGAGCTCTCCTTCGGCCCCGGCGACCCGCAGTCGACCTCCGGCACGCTCGTGCCCGGCTACTACGTCTTCACGCAGCCCGGCGTCGAGGCCAAGGACGTCTTCAAGGTGGTCCGCCCGGCCTCCCCCGGCGTGAACCTGCCGGCC
>CAZPLW010000355.1:0-2972 GCA_964587315.1 uncultured Lysobacter sp. | reverse complement strand
AGATCCAGGTGCTGGCGGACGAGCACCGCGGCGCCATCTACCTGGGCGAGCGCGACTGTTCGATGCAGCGCCGCCACCAGAAGATCATCGAGGAGGCGCCGGCCCCGGGCATCAAGCCGCGCCTCATCGACCGCATCGGCGAGCGCTGCGCCGACGCGTGCCGCAAGCTCGGCTACCGCGGCGCGGGCACCTTCGAGTTCCTCTACGAGAACGAGGAGTTCTACTTCATCGAGATGAACACGCGGGTGCAGGTGGAGCACCCGGTGACCGAGATGGTGACCGGCATCGACATCGTGCAGGAGCAGATCCGCGTCGCCGCGGGCCTGAAGCTGCGCTACCGCCAGCGCGACATCGTGAAGCGCGGCCACGCGATCGAGTGCCGCATCAACGCCGAGAACGCCGTGACCTTCGTGCCCTCGCCCGGGCGCATCACGCAGTACCACACCGCCGGCGGCCCGGGCATCCGCTACGACTCGCACGCCTACGCCAACTACTATGTGCCGCCGCACTACGACTCGCTCATCGGCAAGCTCATCGCCCACGGCGACACGCGCGAGCAGGCCATCGCCCGCATGAAGATCGCGCTCTCCGAGATGGTGATCGAGGGGATCCAGACGAACATCCCCCTGCACCAGGAGCTCATGAACGACGCCGCGTTCGTGCGCGGCGGCATGAGCATCCATTACCTCGAGGAGAAGATGGCGGCCCTCAAGCAGATCCAGGCCGAGGGCTGAGCGCCCCGCCCATGGCCTGGCGCCGCGCGAGCGTGGTCGTGGAAGGCGCGGCGGCCGAGGCGCTCGCCGAGGCGCTCGAGGCCTTCGGTGCCGTCTCCACCGAGCTCGCCGACGCCGACGCGGGCACGCCCGACGAGGACGCGATCTTCGCCGAGCCGGGAGCGGACACGGGCCTTTGGGCGCGTTGCCACCTCGTCGCGCTCTTTCCGCACGACGCCGACGCGCCGGCGCTGCTCGCGAAGGCGCTCGACGCCGCGGGCGCGACGGCCCTCGCGCCGGCCGGCTTCGACGAGCTCGCCGACGCGGACTGGGTGGCCGAGACCCAGCGACAGTTCGAGCCCATCCGCGCCGGACACCGCCTGTGGATCGTCCCGACCTGGCACGAGGCTCCCGATCCCTCCGCCGTCAACATCGTGCTCGACCCCGGCGCGGCCTTCGGCACCGGAAGCCACCCCACCACGCGGCTCGTGCTCGGCTGGCTCGAGCGCACGGTGGCCGGCGGCGAGACCGTCCTCGACTACGGCTGCGGCTCGGGCATCCTCGCGATCGCCGCGATGAAGCTGGGCGCCGCGCGGGCGGTGGGCGTGGACATCGATCCGCTCGCGCTCGAGGCCGCTCGCTATAATTCCCGGGCCAACGGGGTCGCCCTCGACGTGCTGTCCGCCGGGGCGCCCCTGGAGACCGTCGCCGGCATCACCGTCGCCAACATCCTCGCGAACCCCCTTCGCATGCTCGCACCGCTCCTCGCCGCCCACACCGCGCCCGCCGGCCGAATCGCCCTGTCCGGCGTGCTCGCCACCCAGGCCGCCGAGGTGCTCGCGGCCTACGCGCCGTGGTTCGACATCGCGGTCGACGGCACCGACGGCGACTGGGTCTGCCTCGCCGGCACGCGCAAGGGCTAGCGCGATGCTCGTCACCACCTGCAAGCACTGCGCCGCCCGCTTCCGCGTGACGCCGGACCAGCTGAACCTGAAGCAGGGGCAGGTGCGCTGCGGCGAGTGCGGCGGCGTCTTCAACGGCTTCGAGGCGCTGGAGCGCTTCCCCGGCGACGACACCGGCACGCGCCTCCTCGCCTCGCGCGCGGCACCCCCGGCCTTCCCGTCCCCCGATCCCGGCCCGCCCGCCTGGCCGGCCGAACCCGGGGAACCGCTTCGTCCTCCCGACGTGGCGGCCGAATCGGTCGGGGAGCCGCACCCCGACGCGGAGCACGCCGAGGCGCGCAAGCACTGGGCCGTCATTCCCGAGACCGCGGCCTCCGAAGCCCCCCACGAGCCGCGGCCCGAGCCCATGCCGGAGCTCGATGCGCCCGTCGCGCCCGCGAGCCCGCGCCGCGCGCCCGAGGTCGCGCGCCCGCTCTCCGATTTCACGATGCCCGTCCCGGAGCCCACGCCGGCCCCGAGGCCCTCGCGGGCCTGGTCCTTCGCGGCCGTGCTCTTCGCGCTCATCCTGGGCATGCAGGTCGCGTACGCCTTTCGCGCCGAGATCGCGACGCGCTACCCGCCCGCGAGGCCCGTGCTCGAGTCGGCCTGCTCGCTCGCCCGCTGCACGGTGCCGTGGATCAACCAGGACAGCGCGCTCAAGCTCGAGGATTCGGAACTGCTGGAAGTGCCGGGCAAGCCGGGGCAGATCGCGCTGTCGGCGCGCATCCGCAGCCTCGCGAGCGCGCCGATGGAATACCCGCACATCGAGATCACGCTCACCGACACCACCGGACAGGTGGCCGTGCGCCGCGTGCTCAGGCCCGCCGACTACCTCGGGCGGGCCCCGGTCGCGGTGGATGTGCTCGCGCCCGGCTCGGACCTTCTGGTGAGCCTGCGGCTCGACACCGGCCGCGTGAAGGCGACCGGGTACGAGCTGATGCTTTTTTACCCCTAGGCGGCCCGCTCCTTCAGGCTCGCGAGCATCGAATCGACCGCGCGGTCGACGAGCGGCGCGTCGTCGATGAGCCTCGCCTCGCCCCGCCGCATCTGCTCGGCGAGCGCCTCGGGCGTGATCGACACCGCCGCCTCGCCACCCGGATTGGTGAAGAGGTAGACGCCCTTCGCCGGGCTGATCCACGTGAGACGCGCGCGAAGGGGCTTGTTCTCCTCGCCCTGCGCGAACTCGACCCAGCTGAAGCGCTGCACGTTGGTCCAGATGCCCGTGCGAGTGAAGAGGTTGCGCACCGGCGGCGCGCCGCGCGGCGCGCGCAGGCGGATCTCCTGCACCTCGACGCCGCCCGTGGCGACGCGCGCGCGC
>CAZPLW010000354.1:0-3073 GCA_964587315.1 uncultured Lysobacter sp. | reverse complement strand
ACGCGCTGAATGCGCAGATTACGAGCGACGAGGCCTACGACACCGCCCGCTGGTGCCTCGCCGACACGCTCGCCTGCGGCATCATGGCGCTCGCCTACCCGGCTTGCACCAAGCTTCTCGGCCCCGTCGTCCCCGGCACCACCATCAAGCACGGCGCCCGCGTCCCGGGCACCGCCTACGAACTCGATCCCGTCGCCGCCGCTTTCAACATCGGCGCCATCATCCGCTGGCTCGACTTCAACGACACCTGGCTCGCCGCCGAGTGGGGCCACCCGGCGGACAACCTGGGCGGCATCCTCGCCACGGTCGCCTGGCTCTCGCGCAATGCCGTCGCGGCCGGCAGGAAGCCCCTCACGGTGAAGGACGTCCTCACCGCGATGATCAAGGCCCACGAGATCCAGGGCTGCATCGCGCTCGAGAACAGCTTCAACAAGGTGGGCCTGGACCACGTCGTGCTCGTGAAGGTGGCCTCCACCGCCGTCGTCGCCCAGATGCTGGGCCTCACGCGCGACGAGATCATCAACGCGGTCTCGCTCGCGTGGGTCGACGGGCAGTCGCTGCGCACCTACCGCCATTCCCCGAACACGGGCTCGCGCAAGAGCTGGGCCGCGGGCGACGCCACCAGCCGCGCCGTGCGCCTCGCGCTCATCGCGAAGACGGGCGAGATGGGCTACCCCTCCGTCCTCACCGCCAAGACCTGGGGCTTCTACGACGTGCTCTTCAAGGGCAACCCGTTCAAGTTCCAGAGGAAGTACGGCAGCTACGTGATGGAGAACGTGCTCTTCAAGATCTCCTTCCCGGCCGAGTTCCACTCGCAGACTGCCGTCGAGGCCGCGATGACGCTGCACGGGGAGCTCGCGAAGGCCGGCAAGACGGCGGCGGACATCAGGAAGATCACGATCCGCACCCACGAGGCCTGCATCCGCATCATCGACAAGAAGGGCCCGCTCGCCAACCCGGCGGACCGCGACCACTGCATCCAGTACATGGTGGCCGTGCCCCTCCTCTTCGGCCGCCTCACCGCGGGCGACTACGAGGACGCGATCGCGCAGGACCCGCGCATCGATGCCCTGCGCGACAAGATCGTGTGCGTGGAGGACCCGAAGTTCACCAAGGACTATCACGACCCGGACAAGCGCTCCATCGCGAACGCGCTGACGGTGGAACTGAACGACGGCAAGAAGCTCAAGGAGATCGTGGTCGAGTACCCCATCGGCCACAAGCGCCGCCGCAAGGAAGGCATGCCCGTGCTGGTCGAGAAGTTCCGGACCAACCTGGCGCGCAAGTTCCCGGAGAAGCAGCGCGCCGCCATCCTGGACTTGTGCCTGGACCCGAAGAAGCTCGATGCCACCCCGGTCCACGAGTTCGTGGACCTGATGGCGGTCTGAGAGCGCCCGCCTGGAGCCCGCCATGCGCATACCCGTCGCGATGATCGTCCTCGCCGCATGCTCCCTCGCCGCCTCGGCGCAGGAGATGCAACCGGGCAGGTACCGCACGAGCGTCACGTCGGACCTCCCGGCCCTCAAGGGCCGGACGGTCACCGACGAGGACTGCATCACCGCGAAGGACATTGCGGACGGGCTCACCCGGGCGGGCGTCGAGAAGGACGCCGAGTGCAAGGTGGCGGACTTCAAGCGCTCGCCGGGCAAGGTGAGCTACAAGCTGGCCTGCACGGAGGACGGGCAGAAGTCCGCGGGCGACGTGACGGGCACCATGACGGTGGACGGCTTCGACTTCCGCTTCGCCCTGGCCGGCCCGCAGACGGGCGGCAGGCCCGTCGTGACCCGCGTCGTCGGCAAGCGCCTCGGCGCCTGCCCGTGAGCGCGACCGGGATTGGCCCCGGTCAATGGCAGGACGGGCGCGCCTGTGCTTTGATGGCGCACCGCAAGGAGGAGCCATGAAACGCCTGTTCGTCCTCGCCATGGGGCTCGCGCTCACCGGCTGCGCCTCCACGGTGCAGCTCACCCTCATGCCCCGCGACAGCGGCAAGCTGTACCACGGCACCGCCGACGGCAGCGGCGACGAGGGCCGCATCGCCGTCACGATCGAGGACAAGGCCTACGTGGGCACCTGGGTGCAGACCACCCCGGCGCGCACGACCGGCTACGTCACCGGCGGCACCGGCGGCTACGGCTATGGCTGGCGAGGCGGCTGGGGACTCGGCAGCTACTCGGCCGACAACCCCCAGGGCGGCGAGGCCAAGGCCCTCCTCACGGCGCCCGACGGCTCGGGCCTGCGCTGCGACCTGCGCGGCAGCTGGGGACGCGGCGGCGGCCTGTGCCGCGACGACCGGGGCCGCGAGTACGATGTGCAGATCCGCCCCGCCGAGAAGCCCGCGCCCTAGCGCCCGACCGCGCGGCCCCATCCACGAACGCATAAACCCACCACGAGAAGACCATGCCCCACGACGCTTTCGGCACCCTGAAGACCTTCCAGCCCTCCCCCGGCAAGACCGGCCAGTACTACTCGCTGCCTGCGCTGGCCGAGACCTTCCCCCACGTGAAGCGCCTGCCGGTGTCGATCCGCATCGTGCTCGAATCGGTGCTGCGCAACGTGGACGGCAAGAAGGTGGCCGAGGAGCACGTGAAGGAGCTCGCCAACTGGAGCGCCACCGGCCCGCGCACCAACGAGATCCCGTTCGTCCTCGCGCGCATCGTGCTGCAGGACTTCACGGGCGTGCCGCTGCTCGCGGACCTGGCGGCCATGCGCGGCGTGGCCGCGAAGATGGGCAAGAACCCGAAGGTGATCGAGCCCCTGGTGCCCGTGGACCTCGTGGTCGACCACTCGGTGCAGATCGACCACTACGGCGGGCCGGACGCGCTCGACCTCAACATGAAGCTCGAGTTCGACCGCAACCGCGAGCGCTACGAGTTCATGAAGTGGGGCATGCAGGCGTTCGACACGTTCAAGGTCGTGCCCCCGGGCATCGGCATCGTGCACCAGGTGAACCTGGAGTACCTGGCGCGCGGCGTCTTCCAGAAGAACGGCATGTACTACCCCGACACGCTCGTGGGCACGGACAGCCACACCACCATGATCAACGGCATTGGCGTGGTGGGCTGGGGCGTGGGCG
>CAZPLW010000353.1:0-3115 GCA_964587315.1 uncultured Lysobacter sp. | reverse complement strand
CGGGCGAGGCTCTCCAGGCGGTGCTCGCGCCCGAAGAAGAGCGTGGGCGCCGCGATGTGGATGCCGACGCGAAGGCGCCCGTCCGCCAGGCGTTCGACGGAGAAGGCATCGTCGATCTCCGTCGTCTCGTGGTCGTCGATGGAGAACGCGGGCGCGGACGCGGCGGGAAGCTCGCCCGGCGAGCCCACGGCCGGCACGATGCCGAAGCCGATGCCCTGCGGGAAGAGCTCGAAGGCGAAGCGGCGCAGGAAGTACTCCTCCGGCCCGCCGAGGGCGCCGATCTTCGCGAGCAGCCTGGCGGGCGCGAGGCCCGCCGCGGTGGCCGCGGCGTCGAGCGCGCGCCACTCGAGCGACATCTTGTCGGGCTGGAAGAGCAGGAGGTCGAGCTTGCCCGCGATCTCCGGCGGCAGGTGGCCCTCGCCGATCTTCGCGGCCCACGCGTCCACCTGCTCCTGCTGGCGGCGCTTCTTCTCGAGCCCGGCGAGCGCCGCCTTGAGGTTCTCCTCCGGCGCCGCCTGGTAGCGTCCCTTGCCGCGGCGATAGAAGTACATGGGGCTCGCGTGCAGCGCCACCGCGACGGCGGTCGCTTCCACCGCCGAGGGCGCGTGGCCGTAGTAGTCGACCGCCAGGTCCGCGAACCCGAACTCGTCCGGGCCGCACACCTCCCACAGGAACTTCGGGTCGATCGCCTCGGCGCGCGCCTGCGCGTCCGGCATGAAGGCGCCGAGCGACTGCCCGTCGAAGCGAAGGAGCACCGCGCTCGCCTTCACCTTGGAGCGCTTGCCGTGCGCGGCCTCCACCTGGAACGCGGCGCCGGCCTCCGAGAGGATCGTGCCCACGCGGAACGCGCCGTCTTCCTCGAACAGGACCTGTTTCATGCCTCGATGCGCTCGAGGTCGCTGCCCATCGCCCAGGCGACGAGGTCGGGGATGAACTCGGGAAAGCTCGCGAAGCCGTGGTCGCCGCCCTGCACGACGCTGTGGAAGGCGCCGGCGTAGTACGTCACCGCCTCCCGGTAATCGAGCACCTCGTCCGCCGTCTCCGCGAGGAGCCAGTAGCGCTCCGGCCGCGTGATCGCCGGCGGATCGAGCGCCGCCAGCTCCGCGACGTGCTCGCGCGTCACCTCGAAGCGCTCCTTCGTGTACAGGTTCTCCTGCGGCCCGATGTGCCGCTCGAAGAGCCGCTGCGGATGCACGGCCGGGTTGATCACCGCCGCCTTGCAGCCGACCTTCTCGGCCACGACCGTCGCGTAGAAGCCGCCCAGCGAGCTGCCGACGAGGGTCAGGTCCGCCGGGTCTTTCCCGAGGCAATGCCACTGCACCTGCGAGACGGCCTGCGCCGGCCGGTGGTGGAGCGCGGGGACGACGTATCGGAGGCCGGGCGCCTGGCCGCGAAGGTAGTCGCCGAGCATGACGGCCTTGCGCGAGGCGGGAGAGCTGGTGAATCCGTGCAGGTAGATGAGGGTCTTCAAGGGATCCTAGAGCGAGACGGTGCCGCGGCCCAGGTCGGCCACGACGCCCCCCACGGTGATGGCGCCGCGAGCGACGCCGAGGAACAGCGTGGAGGGGCGAGCCACCTCGTCGCCCTGGGACACGGTGCGGACCACGTCGGTGCCGGGCCGCGTGGCGCAGAACCAGCCGCCGAGATTGGCGCAGGCCGAGCCCGTCGCCGGGTCCTCGAGGATCGCGGCCCCGCTGGGGAAGAAGAAGCGCGAGACGACGGTGCCGCGGGCGTCGCCCTCGTCGGCGAAGACGTAGGCCATGCTCTGGCCGTCCACGCTCGCGAGGCGCGAGAAGGCGTCGGGCACCGGCCGCGCGCGGCGGACGGCCTCGACGGTCCTCACCGGGACGATGAGCTGCTCCTTGCCGGCCTTGACCCACAGGGGGCGGTCCGCGAGGTCGGCCTCGGCGAGGCCGAGCATCGTGGCGAGGGCCGCACGCGGCTCCGTCACCTCGCGCCACGTGGGCGCGTTGGCCGACAGCGTCCAGCGGTCGCCCTGCGCGTCCACGGGAATGACGCCCGCCTTCATCTCGAGCGTCACCGCGTCGCCCGCGTTGCGGATCGCGCGCACCACGTGCGCCGTGCCGAGCGTCGGGTGGCCGGCGAAGGGCATCTCGTAGGCCGGGGTGAAGATGCGCACGCGGGCCGTGGCCTTTTCGGAGGGCAGGATGAACGTGGTCTCGGACAGGTTGAACTGGCGCGCGAGGGCCTGCATGGTGTCCGCGTCGAGGCCCGTGCCGTCCTCGAAGACGCACAGGGGGTTGCCGGTGAGGCGGCCGCCGCGGGTGAAGACGTTCACGATCCGGTAGCTGAGGTGCTTCATGCGTTCTCCTGCCGTGGGTCCCGGTCCTTCGCGGCCAGGCGGGCCAGAAGCTTGCCATGGATTCCGCCGAAGCCGCCGTTGGACATCACCAGCGCGTGGTCGCCCGGCCGCAGGACGTGGCCCAGCGCCTCGATCATGGGGTCCAGCTCCGAGTAGATGGCCGCCCGGGACGAGAGCGGCGCGAGGGCCTTCTCCGGGTCCCAGCCCAGGTGGCTCGCGTAGCAGTAGACGAGGTCCGCGCCCTCCAGGCTCTTCGCGAGCCGGCCCTGCATGGCGCCCAGCTTCAGGGTGTTGGAGCGCGGCTCGAAGATCGCGACGATGCGCGAGCGCCCCACGCGCTTGCGAAGGCCGGCGATCGTCGTCTCGAAGGCGGTCGGGTGGTGCGCGAAGTCGTCGTACACCGTGACGCCGTTCGCCGTGCCGCGCGTCTCGAGGCGGCGCTTCACGCCCTGGAAGCGGGCCAGGGCCTCGATGCCCACGGCCACCGGCACGCCCGCGTGGCGCGCCGCGGCCAGGGCGGCCAGGGCGTTCATGCGGTTGTGCTCGCCGGCCTCGCCCCAGCGCACGGCGCCCTGCGGGGCGCCGTTCAGCATCACCTCGAAGGAATCGTCCGGCGCGACCGACCCCACCTGCCACGCGGCGCCGGGCCCGAAGCGCTCCACGCTCGTCCAGCAGCCGCGCTGGAGCACCCGGTCGATGGAGGCCTCGCCCGCGTTCGCGACGACGAGCCCGTTGGCCGGGACGGTGCGCACGAGGTGGTGGAACTGCGTCTCGATGGCGGCGAGGTCGGGG
>CAZPLW010000352.1:0-3160 GCA_964587315.1 uncultured Lysobacter sp. | reverse complement strand
CGTCGGGCTTCGCCTCGCTCACCAACATCGCGATCGCGGAGGTGGCCACCGCCGACGACGCGTTCCCGGGCGGCGAGTTCTTCGCCTACCGCTTCGAGGGCAAGACCGTCCTGGGCACGTTCGGCTACAACCGGCCCCTGGGCGCGCGCGACGCCATCGACTTCTCGATCCGCCGCGTTCAGTCCACGCCGTCGCTCAAGCCCGATTTCGACGAGGGCGGGCGCCTGCGCTACATCGTGAACCAGTACTCGCTGCTTTACCTGCTGCGCTTCTAGACGAAGAGGATTCCACCGCATGCATTCCCGCCGAACCGCTTCGCGTGCCCTGGCCCTCCTCGCCGGCTCCCTGCTCGTCGCCGCCTGCGGCGGCGGCGGCGCCCCCGGCGACGTGAATCCCCGCGGCGAGGGCCCGCCCCCGCCGACCGTGACGGGCGCGCCCAATTCCTTCCTGCTCTTCCCCAACCCCCAGGTGCAGGCGGACGGCAGCGTCCAGACCAACACGGAGGCCTATCCCAAGGCCTACTACGAGGCGCTGGACCCCAACGTCCAGCGCGACACGCTCGACAAGTGGAAGCAGGTGAACGGCTTCGGCAGCGGCACGGGCGAGGAGATCCTGGTGATCTTCGGCGACAAGCGCGACCTGGGCTACGGCCGGCGCATGTACGCCCGCCGCAATCCGAACGGCAACCTCGCGTTCTACGTCGAGAACTACCTGGTGAGCCCGGGGGTCGACTACGCGTACTCGCCCCTCAACCTCGATGCCGCGATCCTGCAGGACAGGAACTGGATCGTGGGCGTGAACGCGATCGAATTCGCGCCCGGCCCCAATGGCGGCGCCGCCTTCCCGCGCTGGTACAACTTCAACGGCATCACGGGAGTTCGCAACACCTTCGTCGATCTCGACAACCGTGGCGAGAAGGCCATGCCCGGCCCGTGCATCTCGTGCCACGGAGGCCGCGGCGACGCGCTCACGCCGAACGCCGCCAACGGCAAGCCGCTCTTCAACCTCGTGCGCAATTCCACCTCGCAGGCCCGGGGCGACGTGACCGGCCGCCTGCACCCGTTCGAGGCCGACGCGTTCGATTTCTCCCCTTCCCGTGCCGGCTTCACGCGCGCCGAGCAGGAAGCCAAGATCAAGAAGATCAACTCCTGGATCCTGTGCACGTACCCGCTGCCCGCGCCCTCGGCGTTCCCGGAGGACCAGTGCCGCCCGGTCGCCTCGCCGAGCGAGTGGCAGGGCACCGCCGCGCAGCTGATCAAGTCCTTCTATGGCGGCGACGGCCTGCCGAGCGCGACGTTCGTGGACAACTACGTGCCGCCCTCGTGGGAAGTCGCCGGCCAGTCCACGCTCTACAGGAACGTGGTCGCGCCGGCGTGCCGCACCTGCCACAACATGCGCGGCACCGGCGGCAATTCCGACATCGACTTCACCACCTTCGAGAAATTCGCGGCCTACGCGGATCGCATCAAGGTGCACGTGTTCGAGCGGGGCAACATGCCGCTCGCGAAGATCGTCTACGACGCGTTCTGGGGCACGCCCGGCCGCGCGGACACGCTGGCGCGCTTCCTCGAGGCGCGCGGCTACACGATCGCGCGCGACGCCACCGGCGCGCCCGTCCAGCCGGGCCGGCCCGTCGCCAATCCCGGCCCGGATCGCGTGGTGCCCCCGGGCGCGACCGCCCTGTCCGCCACCCAGAGCCTCTATGCCGCGAGCTACGCCTGGACCCTCGTCTCCGGGCCCGCGGGCGCCACGCTCACCGGCGCCACGACGGCCACGCCGACGTTCAACGCGACCGCCGAAGGCACGTACGTGGTGAACCTCGTCGCCTCGAACGGCACGACCTCGAGCGCCGCCGCACCGCTGCGCATCGTGGTGAAGTCCGGTACCAAGGCGCCCGGCACGATCCGCTTCGCCGACATCAAGGCGGCCATCCAGGGCAGCACGTGCACCAACTGCCACAGCCCCACGGGCACGCTGCCGCGCCCGCCCGTCTACTACACGAACGAGGACCGCAACGGCGACGGCATCGCGGGCGACGCGACGGACGACGCGTGGTTCTACGCGGAGATCCGCAGCCGGGTGAACATGACCGATCTCGTGGCGAGCGCGCTCCTGCGCAAGCCCTCGGGCAACCACCACGGCGGCAACCTGATCCCGAAGTTCGACACGACGCAGGCGCCGGGCGCCCCCGAGCGCGAGCTCTACGACCTCTTCCTCAACTGGATTCTCGCGGGCGCTCCGCAGTAGCGCGCCGGGAAGCCCCCAATGAAAAGGGCGCCCCGCGGGGCGCCCTTCTTCTTTCGGCGGATTCGAACGATCTAGTAGCCGCGCCTCGGGCCGGAGTAATCGGCCTTCGGGAAGACGAACGGCGGCTCGCGGCCGACGATGGCCTCGACGAGCTGCAACTCCTGGTCCGTGTGGTTGATGAACGGCGCGGTGCGGATGTTGCGGCCCGCCGGCTGGCCCTGGACGATGTAGAGCGGCTTGTCGTGGTGCGTCGCCGCGATCGTCTCCTGGCTGTCCGGATCGCTGTTGGCCTGCACGTCGGCCACGCCGTAGCACGTGCAGAAATAGGTCTGCTCGGGGTCCGCCTCCATGTACACGCCCGTCCCGCGGATGCCGATGGTGGCGGTGGCCGCCTTGAGCTGCATGGGCTTCCTGGCCGCGAAGACCGACAGCAGCTTTCCCGAGAGCAGGCGAAGGCCCGTGAGCACCGTCGAGTCCGGCTGGGCCGTCTCGAGCGTCACCTTGCTGTTGCCGCGCAGGATGAAGGCGCTTTCGCCGACGGCGTACACCACTTCGGCGTTCCGGCCCGTCTCGATCGTGGCGCGGCCGCCGATGTTGGTCTCGACCGTCGCGGGCTTGCCGTCCACGCTCACCGGGCCGTCGAGACGGTAGATGGACCGCCCGGCGGGCAGCTTCGTCGGCCGTCCGCCGAAGAGCTGGGCCAGGGCTTCCGCGGACGCCCCCGTGACGGCACCCGCGGCCAGCAGCTGCAGCAGCAATCGGCGGCGCGGATCCTCGGATTCTCCCTGTCGACTCATTCCATGCGCTCCTTGTTTTGGCGTTCTTCCCGGCGCGGGCCCTTCCCAGGCCCTGCTTCTCCGGTCGCGCGAGACACCGCATTCTGGCCCTCGGCGCTGGGTCGGTCAACGCGCAA
>CAZPLW010000351.1:0-3172 GCA_964587315.1 uncultured Lysobacter sp. | reverse complement strand
CTCGCGCGCGGGCAGGTGCGCCGCCTCGCGCAGTACCTGGGCGCCGACGCGGAGGCCGCGGCCACGGGCGCGGCGGGCCGGGCGCTGCTGGAGGAGGGCGCGCGAGCGGGCCGTCCCTTCGCGGCCGTGCTGCTCGAGGCCTCGGTGGCCGGAGCGGATCCGGCCGGCTACGTCGCCGGCCTCGATCCCGCGCCGCGCATCGTCGTCATGCGGCCCATGGACACGCTCGGCACCGCGTTCGCCGGCGTCGCGGTCGTGAGGAAGCCCATCCTCGAATCGAACCTCGTGGAGGAGATCGAGCGCGCGGACGGCCTGCGCGAGATGGCGCCGTCCGACGAGACGGCGGCCTCGGCGATGGCGCACGCCGCCGGGCTCGAGATCCTCGTCGCCGAGGACCATCCGGTGAACCAGCTGCTCATCCGGCGCCTGCTGGAGAAGGGCGGCTGCCGCGTGAGCGTGGCGGGCGACGGGCGCGAGGCGCTCGACCTGGTGAAGGCGCGCTCCTTCGACGTGGTGCTCATGGACGTGCAGATGCCCGAGATGGGCGGCCTGGAGTCCACGCGCAAGATCCGCGAGCACCAGGGCCCGCTGGGCCTGCACACGCCCATCATCGCCCTCACCGCCCACGCCCACGAGAGCGACCGCGCCATGTGCCTCGCGGCGGGCATGGACGACTATCTCGCCAAGCCCGTGAACCCGGTCGAGCTCTTCTCGGCCCTGGAGCGGCGCACGCCGCGCCGGAGCCTTCCGCCCGCCGCCGGCGCGGCGCCAACCGCGAGGACGCCTTCCATGACCCCCGATCACCCGCCTGCCTCCGCACCCGCCCAGGACGCCCGCGCGGCGGCCCGGAACACGCACTTCGAGCGCGCCGCCTTCGAGGAGAGCATCGGCAACGACGCCGCGCTCTTCGCGAAGCTGATCGACCTCTTCTTCGAGGTGCAGCCGCCTCGTTTGACGGAGCTGGGCGAGCAGCTCGGCCGCGGCGACTGCGACACCGGCAAGCGCACGGCCCACACGCTGGTGGGTTCCTTCCGCACGATGGCGATGCCGCGGCTGGGCGACATGGCCTACGAGATCGAGCAAAGGCTCAAGGCGGGCGAGGTGGAGCCGGCGCGCGAGCGCTACGCCGTGCTCGTCCCGGAGTTCGCCTCGCTCGTGACGGAGCTCACGGCCATCCGGGCGAGCCTTCCGGCCGAGGACGCGCCCGCCTGAGCGGGCCGCGTGTAAACTCCCGGCCATGTCCTTGCCCCGCCACGCCGCCGTCTTTCGATTAGCCGCCTGACCGCGCGGCGAGGTGCGCCTCGCCCCACCCGCGCCCGGGTGGCGAAACCGGTAGACGCAGGGGACTTAAAATCCCCCACCCGCAAGGGAGTGTGGGTTCGAGTCCCACCCCGGGCACCAATCTCCCGCGCTTCCCGCCGACCGAGCCGCCGCTCGAGTCCCGTTCCGCCGCTGCCGTCACGGTGCCGCCATCCGTCCGGCGCCGGAATAGCCGGGCCTTTTCCCCGTTGTTCCCCGCGATGCCGGCCGGGGCGCGTGCGCAGAATCGTCGTTGCAGGGCTTCGGGCGCGAGCCCGGGTCCCGAAAGACAACGACGAAACCGAGAGGCGCCCGCATGGAACGCAACCGCGACCCCGATCCCATCCCGACCGACCCCGCCACCCGCATCCGCGCCCTCGAGGCCTTCGTGAAGGAGCTCACCGGCCGCCTCGACAAGGCCTGCCGCCGCCTGGACGAGCGCGAGCGCCGCGATCCCGTCACCGGCCTCGCCAACCGCCGCGCGGCCATGGAATGGCTGGGCGAGGCCTGGGACGAGGACCGCACCGGGGAGACGCCGCTGTCGGTGCTGGTCGTCGACGTGGACGGCCTCGACCTCGTGAACGAGAACTTCGGCCCGAAGGCCGGCGACTGCGCCCTCGTGCGCATCGCGCGCGCCATCGGGTGCGCGCTGCGCACCGACGACCTCGCCGGCCGCCTGGGCGGGGACGAGTTCATCGTCGTCCTGCCCGCCACGCCGCTCGAGGGCGCCCTGCGCGCCGCCGAGAAGGTGCGCGAGGCCGTGGCCGAATCCTTCCACGCCTTCGACGGCGGCTTCTGGCAGGCGAGCGTGAGCATCGGCGCCGCCGAGCGCGTGGCGGGCCTCGCGACGCCCCAGGCGCTGGTGGAGATGGCGTCGCGCGGCCTGTACGCGGCCAAGCTGGCGGGCCGGGGGCGGTGCGTCTCGGCGCAGGCGACCGGCGCCTGATAACCTTGGGGCTTCGCGCCACGCGCGGCCGGCCGACGGGGCCGGGCCGCCCGGCGCATTCCATCCGCCCCGTGCCGTGACCGCCTACCCGCACCTCCTCGCTCCCCTCGACCTCGGCTTCACCACCCTCGCCAACCGCGTGCTCATGGGCTCGATGCACACGGGCCTGGAGGACAAGAAGAAGCACTTCCCGCAGCTCGCCGCCTACTTCGCGGAACGGGCGAGGGGAGGCGTGGGGCTCATCGTCACCGGCGGCTTCGCGCCCAACATCGAGGGCTGGCTCACGCCCTTCGGCTCGACGCTCGCCTCGGGCGCGGCCGCCCGCGCCCACCGGCCCATCACGCAGGCCGTCCACGCCGAAGGCGGCAAGATCGCCCTGCAGATCCTGCACGGCGGGCGCTACAGCTATTCGCCGCTCGCGGTCGCGCCCTCGCGCCTGAAGTCCCCCATCAGCCGCTTCACGCCGCGCGAGCTCACCCCCGCCGGCATCGAGCGCCAGATCCGCGCCTTCGTGCGCTGCGCCGCGCTCGCGCGCGACGCGGGCTACGACGGCGTCGAGGTGATGGGCAGCGAGGGCTACTTCATCAACGAGTTCCTCGCCGCGCAGACCAACCGGCGCACGGACGAGTGGGGCGGCACCTACGAGAAGCGCATGCGCCTGCCGGTGGAGATCGTCTCGCGCATCCGGGCCGAGGTCGGCCGCGACTTCATCGTGATCTACCGCCTGTCCATGCTGGACCTCGTGCCCGGCGGCAGCACCTGGGACGGGGTGGTCCTCCTTGCCCGCGCCATCGAGAAGGCGGGCGGCACGATCATCAACACCGGCATCGGCTCGCACGAGGAGCGCATCCCCACCATCGCGACCAGCGTGCCGCGCCCGGCCTTCGCCTGGGTGACGAAGCGGCTGAAGGGCGAGGTCTCGATCCC
>CAZPLW010000350.1:0-3213 GCA_964587315.1 uncultured Lysobacter sp. | reverse complement strand
CGCGCCGGCGGGACACACCGGCGGAACCCCCGGGCGGTTCTCCCCGGCGCACCGACTCCCCTTCCAGCCCGTCGCCCGGGCCATCGTCACCGGCGCCGCGGGCACGCTCGCCGAGCAGCGGCGGCGGCGCGTCACCGTCGAGCCCCGGCCCCCGCCGCTGGAACCCGTGCGCGCCTGGCGCGGCCCGGCGCAAGCGCCCACCGAGGAGCCGCCCGCGGACCTCCTCCTCGCCAACGGCATCGGCGGCTTCCGGCCCGACGGCCGCGAATACGTCATCGCCCCCGGCCCGGCGCGCACGACGCCCGCGCCGTGGGCCAACGTCATGGCCAACCCGCGCTTCGGCACGGTCGTCTCCGAGAGCGGGCTGGGCTACACGTGGGCCGACAACGCCCACCTCTACCGGCTCACGCCCTGGCACAACGACCCGGTGCACGGCGGCAGCGGCGAGGCCCTCTACCTGCGCGACGAGGAGACGGGGCGGCTGCGCTCGCCCACGCCGCTGCCGTGCGGCGGTCCCGCGCCCTTCGTGACGCGCCACGGCTTCGGCTACACCGTCTTCGAGCAGGCCGAGGACGGGCTGCGCACCGAGCTCACGACCTTCGTCGCGCAGAACGCGGCGGTGAAGTTCAGCTGCCTCAAGGTGACGAACGAGTCGGAGCGCGACCGGCGCCTTTCCGTCACCGGCTACGTCGAGTGGGTGCTGGGCGCGCTGCGCGAGGCGACCGGCATGCACGTGGTGACCGAGATCGACGCGCGCAACGGGGCGCTCTACGCGCGCAATCCGTACAACACCGAGTTCGCGCGCTGGATCGCCTTCTTCGACGTCGACGACCCGGACCGGCGCGTGAGCGCGGACCGCGGCGAGTTCCTGGGCCGCAACGGCACCATGGCGAGCCCGGCGGCGATGCGCCGCACGGTGCTCTCCGGCCGCGTCGGCCCCGGACTCGATCCCTGCGCCGCGCTGCAGGTCGCGTTCGACCTCGCGCCCGGCCAGTCGCGCGAGATCGTGTTCCGGCTGGGCGCCGCGCCCGACGCCGAATCGGCCGACCGCCTCGTGCGGCAATGGCGCGGGCCGGCCGCCGCGCGCGAGGCGCTCGAGGCCGTGATGGCCGGCTGGGACCGCGTGCTCACGGCGGTGCAGGTGGAGACGCCCGATCCGGCCTTCGACGTGCTCGCGAACGGCTGGCTCCTCTACCAGGCGATCTCCTGCCGCCTCTGGGGCCGCAGCGGCTACTACCAGTCGGGCGGCGCCTTCGGCTTCCGCGACCAGCTCCAGGACGCGATGGCGCTCACCCACGCCGAGCCGCGCCTGCTGCGCGAGCAGGTCGTCCTGTGCGCGGGCCGCCAGTTCCGCGAAGGCGACGTGCAGCACTGGTGGCACCTGCCCACCGGCCAGGGCGTGCGCACGCGCTGCTCGGACGATTTCCTCTGGCTGCCGCTCGCCGCCTGCCGCTACGTGCTCGCGACGGCGGACACGTCCGTGCTCGACGAATCGGTCGCCTTCCTCGAGGGGCGCGCGGTGAAGGCCGGCGACGACTCGTACTACGACCTGCCCGGCCGCTCCGACGAGCGCGCCACGGTGTACGAGCACTGCGTGCGCGCGATCGGCCACGGCCTGCGCTTCGGGGCGCACGGCCTGCCGCTCATGGGCTCGGGCGACTGGAACGACGGCATGAACCGCGTCGGCCTGCACGGGCGCGGCGAGAGCGTGTGGCTCGCGTTCTTCCTGTGCCGCGTGCTCGCCGACTTCGCGCCGCTCGCGCGGGCCCGGGGCGACACGGCCTTCGCCCTGCGCTGCGAGGCCGAGGGCGAGCGGCTGCGCGGCGACATCGAGGCGCACGCGTGGGACGGCGAGTGGTACCGCCGGGCGTGGTTCGACGACGGCACGCCCCTGGGCTCGAGCGCGAATCCCGAATGCCGCATCGATTCCGTCTCGCAGAGCTGGTCGGTGCTCTCCGGCGCCGGCGACCCGGCGCGCTCGCGCCAGGCGATGCAGTCGGTCCAGGACCGCCTCGTCGACCCGGCGCACGCGCTCATCCAGCTGCTCGACCCGCCCTTCGACACCTCGACGCTGGACCCGGGCTACATCCGCGGCTACGTGCCGGGCGTGCGCGAGAACGGCGGCCAGTACACGCACGGCGCGATCTGGGCCGCGATGGCCTGCGCCGAGCTCGGGCAGGCCGAGCGCGCGTGGGCGCTCGCCGCGATGATCAACCCGGTGAACCACTCGCGCACGCCCGCCGGGGCGCGGGCCTTCAAGGTCGAGCCCTACGTGATCGCCGCCGACGTCTACGCCTGCGAGCCGCACGCCGGGCGCGGCGGCTGGACGTGGTACACCGGCTCGGCGGCGTGGATGTACCGGCTGCTCGTCGAATCGCTGCTCGGGCTCTCGCGGGAAGGCGAGACCCTGCGCCTCGCGCCCTGCCTGCCCGCCGGCTGGCCGGCGATCGCGATCCGCTACCGGTTCGGCGAGACGACCTACCGCATCGCCCTGCGGCGAATGGCCGCCGGCGGACCCGAACCGGGCGCCCGCGCCCGCGTCACCCTGGACGGTCTCGTCCAGGCCGAGGCCTGCGTGAGGCTGGTGGACGACCGCCAGCCGCACGAGGTCGACGTCGTCATCCCCGAAAGGATTGCCCCATGAACAAGTCGATGCGCTGGATCCTGCTGCCCGCGACGGTGATCGTCGCGTCCCTCGCCCTCTCCGTGCGCGCGAGCACGCGGCTCGCCCGCCGGACGAAGGCCTCGAAGGCCGCGCGGGACGAGAGCGTTCGCGAGTGGGAAAACGAAGGCGGCGCGCTTTCGCGCGCCGCCGGGCAACAGGGTGGAAGAGCTTAAGGAACGCGTCGTTCGACGACGAACTCGCTCACCTCGACGCGGCGGTTGGGCTCCAGGCAGGCGATGAGATCCGCGCGGACGCGGTTGTCGCACTTCACGACCGGGTCCTGCTCGCCGCGGGCCACGGTCGCGAGGCGCTTCGCGTCGATCGCGCGCCCCGTGAGGTAGGCCTTCACCGAATCGGCGCGGCGCTGCGACAGGGCCAGGTTGTACTTGTCGCTGCCCAGGCGGTCCGTGTAGCCCGTGATCGTCACGTTCGCGACCTGAGGGTTGCGCGCGAGTGCCTCGGCAACGGCGTCGAGCTTCGGCTGCGGCAGGCGCAGCGTCGCGCTGTCGAAGTCGAACAGCTCCGTGGACGACAGGGTGACCTTCTCG
>CAZPLW010000349.1:0-3242 GCA_964587315.1 uncultured Lysobacter sp. | reverse complement strand
TCGCCACGCGCGGCCAGGTGCTCACCGGCGGCGACGTGATGATCGCGGGCTTCGTGATCCAGGGCGACCTGCCGCAGACCGTGGTGATCCGCGCGCGCGGTCCTTCGCTCGCGGCCCTGGGCGTGCCGGGCGTGCTCGCCAACCCCTTGCTGCAGGTGTTCTCGGGCGCGATACCCGTCGCGGTGAACGACGACTGGGGGCTCGCGGCGAACGCGGCGGCGATCCAGGCGAGCGGCTTCGCGCCCTCGGACCCGAGGGAGGCGGCGATCCTCGTCACGCTCGAACCGGGCGCGTACACCGCCATCGTCACCGGCGCCGGGGGCACGACCGGCGTGGGCATCGTCGAAGTGTTCGTTCCCTAGCGCCGGGGAGACCCGTCATGATCGCAATCACGCACCTCCGGTCGTTGCGCGCCGCCGTTGTCGCCCTGGCGGCGTTCGCCGCGCCGTGGAACGCGAGCGCTGCCGCGCTCGATTTCGTGCCCGACGCGGTGCTCGGCAAGCCGAACTACACGTCGCCCGCGTTCGGCACGCCTTCGGCCACGAACATCTCGCGGCCGATCGCGATGGCCGAAGACCCGGTCTCGGGCGAGTTGTGGGTCGTCGACAATGGCCTGAGCCGCGTGCTGCGCTTCGCCTCGGCCGCCGCGTTCGCCAATGGCGAGGCGGCCAACCTCGTGCTGGGGCAGGCGACCTTCACCGCGGGCACGGGCAACCGCGGTGGGCCCGTGTCCTCGAACACGCTCAACCAGCCCCACGGCATTGCCGTGGACCAGGCACGCCGCGTCTATGTCGCCGACTCGTCGAACCACCGGGTGCTCGTGTACGCGCCGCCCTTCGCGAACGGCATGGACGCGAGCCGGGTGCTCGGGCAGGCCGACTTCGTGTCGAATGCGCCGAACGCCGGCCAGGCAGCGCCCCACGCCCGCGGCGTCAGCACGCCGCTCGGCCTCGCCCTCGATGACGCCGGCAACCTGTGGGTCGCCGACAACGCCAATGCGCGGGTGCTGCGTTTCAGCGCGCCCGTGCGGGGCGACGATCCCGCCTCCGGCGTCCTCGGGCAGCCGGGCTTCGTCACGAATGTCCAGGCGGTTTCGGCCTCGGGGATGAGGAGCCCGGCCGGCATCCACGTCGATCCGGGCGGCAACCTCTGGGTGGCGGACCGGGGCAACCATCGCGTCACGCGGTACGCCCGCAGCGCGCTGGGGACCCCGGGCGCCGCGGCGGACTTCGTCCGGTGCCAGCCCGACTTCACCACGGCGGTCCCGGGTACTTCGGAGTCGGCGTGCAACGGCCCGGAAGCGGTGCGGGTCGACGCGGAGGGGTTCGGCGTCTACGTGTCGGATTTCATCAACAACCGCGTGCTGCAGTTCGGCGCCGGCACGGCGACGGCGTGGCTGGGGCAGGCCTCGCCCAACGAAGGGCTCTGCAATCGCGGCCTGGCGGGACGGACGCAGGAAACCCTGTGCGCGCCGCGCGGACTCCTGTTCGACCGGATCGGCAACCTGCTCGTGGCGGACTTCGGCAACGGCCGCGTGCTGCGCTACGACCGGCCGGTGGCGCCGGGCACGCCGGTCGCGAACGCGGCCGCGCCCGGCGCGATACCGGCCGACTCCGGCAGCGTGGACGTCACGATCGGCGGCCAGGCGTTCTACGCGAACACCGTCGTCCGCCTGAACGGCCAGCCGGTCGCCTCGCGCTACGTCTCGGCCGGGAGGCTCGTGGCGACGCTGCCGGCCGCGGCGCTCGCCGGAACGCAGGCTCTTGCGCTCACGGTCGAGACGCCCGGCGCCCTCGGGGCTCCGTCTCCCGCGATGCCGCTCACCCGCTACGCCCGCGCGCCCCACGACGGCCTCGCCGACCGGGTGCTGGGCCAGCCCGACTTCGTGACGAAGGAGAGCGCCAACGCGTCCGTCGGCGGCGCGCGATACGGACCCGCCAACGCCGCGAACCTGGGCGACGAAGGACGCGTGGCGATCGACCCGGTCTCGGGTCGCGTCTTCGTCGCGCAGCGCTTCACGAACCGCGTGCTCTCGTGGCCGAGCCACGCGGACTTCCACAACGCGCAGGGCGCCGACATCGTGATCGGGCAGCCTGACGCGTTCGCCCTCGATGCGGGCGCGACCGACGCGCGTTCGCTGTCCGGTCCCCGCGGCCTCGCCGTGGATCCTTCCGGCCGCCTCTACGTCGCGGACACGGGCCATCACCGCGTGCTGCGCTTCGATCCGCCGTTCTCGACGGGCATGGCCGCCGCACGCGTCTTCGGGCAGGGTGGCGCCTTCGACACGGGCATCGCCGACAAGGGCGGCCGCAGCGGCGCGAGCCTCAACACGCCCCAGGCCGTCGCCGCGGACGCGAACCGCCTCTTCGTGATCGACAGCGCGAACCATCGCGTCCTCGTCTACGAGAATCCCGACGCCGACACGACGGCGGACGCGGCCATCGGCCAGGCGGACCTGGCGAGCGCCGCCGTGCAGCCGGCCAGCCGGACGCGCTTCAACGGCAATGCGTTCGGGCTCGCGCTCGATGGCAGCGGGCGAGTGCACCTCGCCGACCGCAATGCGCATCGCGTCCTGCGCTTCCCGCCGCCGTTCACGAGCGACATGGCGGCCGACCTCGTCATCGGCCAGCCGGACTACACCTCCGTGGCCGCGGGCCGGTCGGCGACGGCCCTCTCGATACCGGTCGGTGTCGCCGTCGATGCGGCGGGACACCTGCTCGTGACCGAGTCGGGCAACCATCGCGTGATGCGCTTCGCGGCGCCGCTTTCGAGCGGCCAGGCCGCCGACGGATTGCTCGGGCAGGCGGGCTTCACGGACGCAGGCAGCGGGACGGACCGGAGCCGGCTCAACGGCCCCACGAGCGTGGCGGTGGATGCGGCCGGCAACGTCCTCGTGTACGACCAGTTGAACCGGCGCCTTCTCGCCTACGACCGTCCCTTCGGGCGGCTCTCGCCCTCGCGCACGGTGAACCTCTCCACGCGCATGGCGGTGCTCACCGGCGAGAACGTGCTGATCGGCGGCTTCGTGATCGAGGGTGCGGCCCCGAAGCGCGTGGTGATCCGCGCGCGCGGGCCCTCGCTCTCGGGCTTCGGCATCCCGAACGCGCTCGCGAACCCCTTGCTGCAGCTCTTCTCGGTCGCCACCGAGATCGCCGCCAACGACGACTGGGGCGTCGCGGGGAATGCCGCCGACATCCAGGCGAGCGGCTTCGCGCCCTCGAACGACCGCGAGGCGGCGATCC
>CAZPLW010000348.1:0-3274 GCA_964587315.1 uncultured Lysobacter sp. | reverse complement strand
ACCTTGTCGAACTGGTGCTGGCGGATCATGCCGCGCGTGTCCTTGCCGTAGCTGCCGGCCTCCGAGCGGAAGCACGGGCTGTGGCAGACGAACTTCAGCGGCAGGTCCTTCGCCTCGAGCAGCGTGTCGCGCACGAAGTTCGTGACCGGGTACTCGGCCGTGGGAATGAGGTAGAGGTCGCGACCCTCGAGCTTGAAGAGGTCGTCCTTGAACTTGGCGAGGCTGGAGACGCCGTCGGCGCACTCGCCGCTCACCATGTAGGGCACGTAGACCTCGGTGTAGCCGTGCTCGCGCGTGTGCGTGTCGAGCATGAACTGCGCGAGGGCGCGGTGCAGGCGCGCGACGCCGCCCTTCAGCACGCTGAAGCGCGCGCCGGCGAGCTTCGAGGCCGTGTCGAAATCGAGGCCGGCGAGGCCCGCGCCCACGTCCACGTGGTCCTTCGGCGCGAAGTCGAACTTCCGCGGCTCGCCCCAGCGGCGCACTTCCACGTTGTCGTCGGCCGACTTTCCCGCCGGCACCTCGGCGCGCGGGATGTTGGGGATCATGCGCAGGAAACCATCGAGCCTCGCCTGCAGCGCGGAGAGCGCCGCCTCGCCGGCCTTGAGCTCGTCGCCGATTCCGCCCACTTCGGCCAGCACGGCCGAGGCATCCTCGCCCTTCCCCTTGAGCACGCCGACCTGCCTGGACAAGGCATTGCGCTTCGCCTGCAGTTCCTCGGTGCGGGTCTGCAGGCCCTTCCTCTCGTCCTCGAGCGCGCGGAAGCCGGCCTCGTCGAAGGTGACGCCGCGGCGGGCGAGGCCGAGGACGACGGCGGGGAGGTCCTTGCGAAGCAGTTGGATGTCCAGCATGGCGGTCTTCGATGTCGTTCGGGCGAAACCGCGATTATACGGGGCGGGCGCCTCAGTCCTTGCCGCCCGAGGCCTTGTCGCGCGAGCGCATCCACGCGAGCTTCTCGCGGATCTTGCCCTCCAGCCCGCGGTCCGTCGGCTCGTACCAGCCCGGGGCCGCCATGCCCTCGGGCAGGTAGCGCTCGCCCGCCGCGTAGCCGCCCTCCTCGTCGTGGGCGTAGCGGTAGCCCTCGCCGTAGCCCAGGTTCTTCATGAGCTTCGTCGGCGCGTTGCGCAGGTGCATCGGGACAGGACGCGAGGAATCGGACGACACGAAAGCGCGCGCCGCGTTGTAGGCCTTGTAGACGGCGTTCGACTTGGGCGCGACGGCGACGTACACCACGCACTCGGCGAGGGCGAGCTCGCCCTCGGGCGTGCCGAGGCGCTCGTACACGTCCGCCGCGCTCACCGCGAGCTCGAGCGCCCGCGGGTCGGCGAGGCCGATGTCCTCGGTCGCCATGCGGATGAGGCGGCGCGCCAGGTAGCGCGGGTCCGCGCCGCCGTCGAGCATGCGCACCAGCCAGTACAGCGCCGCGTCGGGGTCGGAGCCGCGCACCGACTTGTGCAGCGCCGAGATCTGGTCGTAGAAATTCTCGCCGCCCTTGTCGAAGCGGCGACCGGCGCGCTGCAGCACCTCGGCGACGAACGGGGCGTCCACGCCGTGGCGGGCGCCCGTGCGCGCCGCGGCGCCCAGCTGCTCGACGAAGTTGAGCGCGCGCCGGCCGTCGCCGTCGGCGTACTCGGCGATGCGCTTGCGGGCTTCCTCGGTGACGTCCAGCCGCTCGGCCTCGAAGCCGCGGGCGACGAGGATGTCGAGGTCCTCGGGCTTGAGGCTCTCCAGCACGTAGACCTGCGAGCGCGACAGCAGCGCCCCGTTCACCTCGAAGGATGGGTTCTCGGTCGTGGCGCCGATGAAGGTGAAGAGTCCCGACTCCACGTGCGGCAGGAAGGCGTCCTGCTGCGACTTGTTGAAGCGGTGCACCTCGTCCACGAACAGGATCGTCGCCTTGCCCTGCGCGTCGCGCACGAGGCGCGCCCGCTCGACGGCCTCGCGGATCTCCTTCACGCCGGCGAGCACGGCCGACAGGGCGATGAACTCCGCGCCGAAGGCCTGCGCGATGAGGCGCGCGAGCGTGGTCTTGCCCACGCCCGGCGGCCCCCACAGGATCATCGAGTGCGGCTTGCCGGAGGCGAGCGCGACCGCGAGGGGCCGGCCCTCGGCGAGCAGGTGGGCCTGCCCGACCACGTCCTCGATGCGCTTCGGGCGCAGCCGCTCGGCGAGCGGCACGTTCACCTCGCCCGAGGCCGAGAAGAGGTCGCGCGAGTCGCTCATCGCCGGGGCTTCAGGGCTTGCCGGTCGCCGGGGCGCGCGCGGACTCGTCGAGCACGTCGGCGCCCTTGGGCGGCACGAAGCGGAAGAGCGCCGGATCGACCTTCGCGTTGGGGCGGAATTCCGTGAAGCGCAGGACCGTGCGGCCGCCGAGCGCGTCCTCCAGCTCCATCGCCACGGGCACGCGCGCCTTCATGGCGACGCGCACGCGCTCGAAGCCGGTGTCCTTCTCCTTCGGCACGGCCTCGAGCCAGTCGGCGCCGTCCTTCGCGCCCGCCTCGCGCAGCGTGAAGACGGCGGTCACGTTCCCGCGCCCGGCGAGCAGGGCCGCCGGCGTCGCGGAGAGCGCGCGGTCCGAGGGACGGACGGTGACCTGGTTCAGGTCCTCGTCGTGGATCCAGAGCCTCGTGCCATCCGCCACGATGAGCGTGCGCGCCGGCAAGGCGTACGCCCAGCGGAACTTCCCCGGCCGGGAGAACGCGAACTCCCCCGTCGCCTTGTCCACGACACGGCCGCGCGAATCGATCACCTGCTGCTCGAAACGGGCCGTGGCCGTCGAGGACGCGCCGGTGAAGGCGAGGAAGTCGTCCACGGCGCCGGCCGACGCGGCGAGCGGCAGGAAGGCGGCCAGGGCCGCGAGGAGCGCGCGCGCCAGCCTCACTTCTCGGTCCGATTGGGCGCGAGGATCTCGCGATTGCCGTTGGAGGCCATGGGCGAGACGAGGCCCGCGCGCTCCATGTCCTCGATGAGGCGGGCGGCGCGGTTGTAGCCGATGCGCAGGTGCCGCTGCACGAGCGAGATGGAGGCGCGGCGGTTCTGCAGCACGATCTGCACGGCCTGGTCGTAGAGCGGGTCGGACTCGCCGCCGGGCGCGCCCTCGCCGCCCGCCTCCGCGTCCACGGCCTCGGGATCGTCCAGGATGCCGTCGATGTAGTGGGCCTCGCCCTGCTTCTTCAGGTGCTCGACCACGCGCTGCACCTCGGCGTCGGCGACGTAGGCGCCGTGCACGCGCTGCGGGTGCCCGGTGCCCGGCGGCAGGTAGAGCATGTCGCCCTGG
>CAZPLW010000347.1:0-3284 GCA_964587315.1 uncultured Lysobacter sp. | reverse complement strand
GCGCCGGCACGGTGCCGAGGGTGTGGCGCGGCTCGCCCGCGGCCTTCACGCGCACGAGGTCGGGCCCCCAGGTCTGCATCCAGAGCCCGGTGCGCTCCAGCTGCGCGCGATCGAACCCGGTCGCGAACGCGAGCGCGTGCGCGCCGTCGGGCCGGGAGAGCTCGCCGACGACGCATCGCCGCCAGTCGCGCTCCTCGGGCTGCGCGAGGTCGCGCGCCAGCAGCGGGGCGCCGCCAGCGAGCGCGAGCGAGACGCCGGCCTCGCCCGCGCCCTCGGCTTCCAGCCCCGCGAGCGCCACGTCCCTGGGTGGCACGCGCAGCGCCACCACCTGGCAGCGGCTGCGGATCGTCGCGAGCAGGCGCGTGGGCCGGTCGCTCACGAGCACGATCACCGTCGCGGGCGGAGGCTCCTCGAGGGTCTTGAGGAGCGCGTTGGCCGCCGCCGGCTGCAGCGCCTCGGCGGGCCGGATGACGATCACGCGAAAACCCGCGCGGTGCGTGGAGAGCGACACCAGGTCGCCCAGCGCGCGGACCTGGCCGATCTTGATGACGAGGCTCTTCCTGTCCTTCGCGGTGTCGGCCGGCGCGTCGTCGTCGCCTTCCTCGGCCGCCTCAGGGAGCACCTCGCGGTAGTCCGGGTGGTTCCCCTGCTCGAACCAGCCGCAGGAGGAGCAACTCCCGCAGGCGAGTCCGTCCCGCGGCGATTCGCACAGCAGGCTCTTGGCGAACTCGCGCGCGAATGCCGCCTTGCCGATGCCGGCACGTCCCGACACGAGAAGCGCGTGCGGCAGGCGATCACGCCGTCCCGCGAGCTTCGAGAGCGCCTCGCGATGCCAGGGCAGCGCGCTCACGGAAAGGCCTTCGCGAAGGCCAGGGCGAGGCGCTCTCGCACCGTCTCGAGGGGACCGGACGCGTCGACCACGTGCACGCGCCCGCCGCTCGTGCGGGCCCGCTCGAGATAGGCCTCGCGCACGCGGCGGAAGAACTCGGCGGCCTCGCGCTCGAACCGGTCGGGGTCGCGGCTCTGGGCCCGCTGGCGCTCGTACGCGACGGCCGGGTCGAGGTCGAAGAGGAAGGTCGCGTCGGGCTGGCGGTCCGGGTGCACCAGCCGCTCCAGGGATTCGAACACGGCCTTCGGCAGGCCCCGCCCGCCGCACTGGTAGGCGTAGGTCGCGTCGCTGAAGCGATCCGAGAGCACCCAATCGCCGCGCTGCAGGGCGGGCTCGATCACGCGCACCAGGTGTTCGCGCCTCGCGGCGAACATCACCAGGGCTTCCGTCGTGCCTTCCATCGGCTCGTGCAGCACGAGGGCACGCAGCTTCTCGCCCAGCGGCGTGCCGCCGGGCTCGCGCGTCACGACGACGCGCCCGCCGCGCGCGCGGATGGCGGACGCGAGGAACTCGAGATGGGAGGACTTCCCCGCCCCGTCGATCCCTTCCACCGTGATGAACCGTGCCGTCGTCATCGCTTTCCCAGCTGGAATCTTGCCACCGCCCGATTGTGCTCCTCGAGCGAACGCGAGAACTGGTGCGTGCCGTCGCCGCGGCCGACGAAGTAGAGGAAGGACGTCGCCTCGGGGTGCAGCGCCGCCTCGATCGACGCCGCGCCCGGCATCGCGATGGGCGTGGGCGGCAGGCCGTCGCGCGTGTAGGTGTTGAACGGCGTGTCCGCGAGCAGGTCGCGCTTCCTCAGGTTGCCGTCGAAGGCGGCCCCCAGGCCGTAGATCACCGTCGGGTCGGTCTGCAGGCGCATCCCGATGCGCAGCCGGTTCGCGAAGACCGAGGCGATGACGGGGCGCTCGCCGCGCTGGCCCGTCTCCTTCTCGATGATCGAGGCGAGGATGAGCGCCTCGTAGGGCGTGGCGATCGGCAGGTCCGGCGCGCGCGACTCCCAGGCCTGGGCGAGGCGCTTCTTCATCGCCGCATGGGCCCGCCGGAGGATCTCGACGTCGCTCGCGCCCGAGACGAAGCGGTAGGTGTCCGGAAAGAAGAGCCCCTCGAGCGCGGGCTCCTCCACGCCGACCGCCGCGCGGATCTCGGCGTCGGATAGCCCCGCGAGGGTCGCCTTCACGTGGGGGTGCTTCGCGAGCGCGGCCAGCCACTGACGGAAGGTCGTTCCCTCGACGAACGCCACCTCGATGGGCAGCACGTCGCCGTTCGCGAGCTTGTCGAGGAGTTCCAGGGGCGTCACGGGTCCGTCCAGGCGATAGGTGCCCGCCTGCAGTTGCGTGGCGCGGCCCAGGGCCCGCGCGAGGAGCCAGAAGCCGTAGGGATCCGGCAGCAGGCCGTCGTCGCTCAACTGGCGGGCCACGGACCGGAGGCTCGCGCCGCTCTTCACCGTGAAATCGAACGGCATGCGCGGGGGCTCGAGGGGACGCAGGACGAACGCGGCGACGAATGCCGCGACCGCGAGCGCCGCGGCGAGCGCCGCCAGCGGGACGAGCCTACGCCGCCGCATCGTCCGCCGCGACGAGGCGCTGGACGCGCCGCGTCACCGGCCCCGGCGGGCAGGCCCACGCGCCGTAGCGCGCCACGGGCCAGACGCCGATCACGCTGTTGGTGAGGAAGATCTCGTCGGCGTCCTCCAGCTCCGCGAAGGGAATGTCGCGCACCCGGCAGTCCACGCCTTCGGCCGCGAGCAGCTCGCGCACCCGCTCGCGTTGCGCGCCGATCACGCCGCAGCGCGAAAGGTCGGGCGTCGCGACCGCTCCCGCCTTCACGACGAACACGTTGCTCATCGTGCCTTCGACGAGGCGCCCGGCCGCGTCGCCCAGGAAACCCTCGCGGATGGCCGGGTCGCGCCATTCGGCCCGCGCGAGCACGTTCTCCAGGCGATTGAGGGACTTCACGCCCGCAAGGCGCGGCTGCTCGCCCAGGACGAGGTCGCAGCGGCGAGCGGCGATGCCCTCTTCCGCCGGCCCGGGCGGCACCGGCAGCGACGGATAGGCGACGACGATGCGCGTCGGGTCGAGGTCGTCGGCGTAGGCATAGCCGCGGCCGCTCGAGCCGCGCGTCATGATGACCTTCACCGTGGCGTTCCCGGGCGCGAGGCGGCGGATCTCGGCCAGGACGACCGGCTCCGCGGGCGCGGCGATCGAGACCATGGCGCAGTCCCGCTGCAGCAGGCGGAAATGGCGGGCCCAGTTGAGGGGGCGCCCGTCGCGCACCTGCAGGGTCCGGAAGCCGCCGTCCCCGTAGGACCGGCCCCGGTCGGCGGTGTCGCTGGACTGCGCGGGACAGCCGGTTACCGGCGACGGGGCCATGGGCCGGGGCCGGGCCCCCCTCC
>CAZPLW010000346.1:0-3332 GCA_964587315.1 uncultured Lysobacter sp. | reverse complement strand
CGGTGCTCGCGCGGCGGGCGCGGATCGGGACGGGAGCCGGAACGGCCACCGCGGCCCCCACGGCCGCGCTCGCGCGTTTCCTCGCGCGGCTCGTCCGGGCGGGGCGCGCCCGTGCCGGTGAAGCCCACCACCGGGCCGATCTCGATCTTGCGCTTGATGAGCTGCTCGATGGCGGCGAGGAGCGGCTTGTCCTCGTGGCACACGATCGAGATCGCCTCGCCTTCCAGGCCCGCGCGGCCGGTGCGGCCGATGCGGTGCACGTAGTCCTCGGCGACGGTGGGCAGGTCGAAATTCACCACGTGGGGCAGCGCCTCGATGTCGAGGCCGCGCGCCGCGATGTCCGTCGCCACGAGCACGCGCACCTTGTTGGCCTTGAAGCTCTCGAGGGCCTCGATGCGCGCGTTCTGGCTCTTGTTGCCGTGGATCGCCGCGGCGTTGATGCCGTCCTTCTCGAGCTGGTAGGCGAGGCGGTTGGCGCCGTGCTTGGTCTTGCAGAAGACGAGCACCTGCTCCCAGTTGTGGCTCTTCACGAGGTGAGAGAGCAGGTCGCGCTTCTTCTTCGAGTCGATCAGGTGGGCCCACTGGGTGACGAGCTCGGCCGGCGTGTTGCGCCGCGCGACCTCGACCGTGGCCGGGTCCTTCAGGAACTGCGCCGAGAGCTTGCGGATCTCGTCCGAGAACGTGGCCGAGAAGAGCAGCGTCTGGCGCGAGCCGGGGATCATGTTGATGATCCGCTTGATGTCCGGGATGAAGCCCATGTCGAGCATGCGGTCGGCTTCGTCCAGGACGAGGATCGAGACCTGGCGCAGGTCGACGGCCTTCTGGCCCGTGAGGTCGAGCAGGCGCCCCGGCGTCGCGACGAGGACCTCGACGCCCTTCCTCAGCTCCTGGATCTGAGGGTTGATGTTCACGCCGCCGTAGACGCAGAAGGGCTTGAGGGGGACGTACTTTCCGTACGTCTTCACGCTTTCGTGGACCTGGATCGCGAGCTCGCGCGTCGGCGTGAGGATGAGGCAGCGCACGGGGTGCAGCGCGGGCGAGAAGCTCTTGCTCGCCATCGGCGCGAGCCGCTGCAGCAGGGGCAGCACGAAGCCGGCCGTCTTTCCGGTGCCGGTCTGCGCGGCGCCGAGCAGGTCGCGCCCGGCGAGCACGACGGGGATGGCCTGCTGCTGGATCGGGGTGGGTTCGGTGTAACCGTGCTCCGTGACGGCACGAAGCAGCTCGGGCAGAAGCCCGAGACTCTCGAAAGTCTGGCTGATGGTTCTCTCCTGAAGGATCGGCCTGGAAAGGCTCAGCGCCTTCCGACCGGTTCAGGCAGAAAAACTGTCGGCGTTGGAAATCCGCGCCTTGGCGGCGGCGGTGGGGCGGGAGGCGCTAACCGGTTGAAGCGCCTCGGAAACCTTGGATGCGGATTGTACGCGATCCCGCCCCCGGCAAGTGCCGAATCTGCACGGCCGGCAGGCGGTTAGTGAGCCCTCGCAATATCGACCTCAGCGAGGCGTCGCGGGGCTCGTGGCGGTGTCGATGTCGATGTAGCGCCAGAAGTTCTGGTTCTGGATCTGCGGCCGCCGGTACCCGATCACCCACGGGTACCACATGTCCGTGAGGATCCGGTGCGTGTTCACCTTCCAGGGGGCGTAGGCCGCGACCAGGCGCGCCATCTCGCGGTTGAGCCGGGTGCGCTCGTCGCTGTCCAGGGTCACTCGCGCCTTCTCGTAGAGCCGGTCGTAGGCCGCCAGGCGGAAGCGCGCCTGGTTGCCCTTGATGCCCGTGTTGGGCCCGTAGAGCGAGGTGAGCCAGGTGTCCGCCTCGGGTTGCGACGCCGAGCCGCCCAGCTGCCAGAACATGAGCTTGCCGGCGTACGACTCCTTCAGCAGGTCCGGCCACTTGGCCTTGCGCACGGTGAACTGGATGCCGATCTCGTCCATGCTGCGCTTCCACAGTTCGTCGAGCTGGTTGTCGCGCGCGTTGGGCGTGGAGTTGGACCGGAGCACCAGGGGCGAGCCGTCCGGCATCTCGCGGTAGCCGTCGCCGTCGCGGTCCACGTAGCCGAACATGTCGAGCAGCGCCTTGGCCCTGGCCGGGCTGTACTCGGCCATCGCCGTGCGGAAGTTCGGGTCGTAGCCGACGACGCCCGGACCGTAGGGCGTGCTGGCCGGCACGGCCTGGTTCTTGCGGATGATCGCGATCTCGTCCTTCGTGTTGTAGGCGAGCGAGATCGCGCGGCGCAGGGCGACCTTGTCGGGCGTGTAGCCGCCGACGGTGGGGTCGTCCATGTTGAAGTAGTTGTAGGTGATGTCCATGCCCGGGACCTGGCCCATCAGGATGCCGCGCTTCGCGAGGTTGGGCGCGATCCGGTTGTTGGGCATCGCGACGTTCGCGAACTCCTCGCCGATGCGGAAGATGAGGTCGTGCTCGGCATTGAGGAAGGCGAGCCAGCGCGGCTGCTGCTCGTCGATCACGTAGACCTCGACGCGCCCGATCATCGGCAGGCGGCGGCCCTTGAGCTTCGCGAGGATCGCCTGGCCCTCGGCGTCGCCGGGCGCGGGCTCGCCGTCGAAGTACTCCTCGCGGAAACCCGGATTGGCGTCGAGGATGACCTTGGAGGACCGCTTCCAGAGCGAAAGCGTGAAGGGGCCGGTGCCGACCGGATGCCCGCCCACGTCGTCCTTGTAGCGCTCGACCACCTCGCGCGCCACGGCGCAGGAGACGCGGCAGTCGGCCAGCTGGTAGACGAAATTGAAGAGCGGCTGGGTCAGCTTGATCCGCCAGGTGTAGCGGTCCAGCACCTGCAGGCCCTCGACCGGCTCGTCGTAGTCGAGGCGGTTCGCCTTGCGGGCCTTCGCGAGGATCTCGTCGGTCCCGGCGACCAGTCCCTCGATCTCCGAGAGCAGCGGGGCGGCGTTGCGCGGATCGAGCACCCGCTTGATCGAATAGACGAAGTCCGCGGCGACGAGCTCGCGCTTCTTCCCGCCGAAGGCCGGGTCGTCCGCGAAGTAGATGCCGGGCCGCACGCGCAACGTGTAGGTGAGCCCGTCGGCGCTGATCTCGGGCATCGCGGCGAGCAGCTGGGGCACAAGCTTCGGCGGCCTCGCGAGGTAGTCGTAGCGCAGGGGCGTTTCGAACATCCCCTGGATGATGATGTTCGAGTAGAGGTCGGAGATGCGGTGCGGGTCGAGGTTCGTCTCCGCCACCTCGATGGCGTAGCGGAAGACCTTCGCCGGGTCCGCGTGCCGGGGCTGCGCCGCGGGGGCCGCGGCGACGGCGGGGCCGGCGGCGAGCGGCGCGGCGCGCCCGGGGTGACCGGGGCCTGTCACCGGGTCCACCGCTGC
>CAZPLW010000345.1:0-3335 GCA_964587315.1 uncultured Lysobacter sp. | reverse complement strand
ACCGTTGACCTCTTGCATGCCATGCAAGCGCTCTCCCAGCTGAGCTATACCCCCAACAGAGCCAGCAATTATACCGGCGGACCCGGCCAATTGCCAAGCCGCCCCTAACCCTGCGCGGCGTGGCGCAACCTTTCGAGGGCGACTTCCTTGCGCAGGGCCGCCGCGATGGCGTCGATGGCCTTGGTCTGCGTCTTGCGCGTGAGGGCGACGCGCAGGGGCATCATCACCTCGGGCATCTTGAGGCCCTGGGACTTCACGAATTCCTTGAGCGCCGCGCCGATCGCCTCCCGCTGCCAGGCGACGCCCTCGAGCCTCACCGCGAGTTCGGCCACGATGCCGCGGCCCTTCACGTCGAGGTACTGGGGGACGATGGTGCTGTCCTGCGCGACGGGCGAGGCGAGCTCGTGCAGGAAGGCCTCGTGCTCACCCACGAGCGACCAGCTCCCCTGCCCCACCTCGGTCATCGCGACCGGGTCCATCGCGGCGACGATCTCGGCGTGCAGCGACGGGTTGCGGCGCTTGATGTCCTCCACGAGATCGGCGGCCGGGATGCGTTTCAGGTACTCGCCGTTCAGCCACTTGAGCTTCTCCGGATCCCACCGGGCCGGCGATCGGCTCACGTGCTCCAGGTCGAACCAGGCGACCAGCTGCTCGCGCGAGAAGACCTCGTCGTCCCCGTGGGACCAGCCCAGGCGCGCGAGGTAATTCACCAGCGCATCGGGCAGGTAGCCCTCGTCGCGGTACTGCAACACGCTCACCGCGCCGTGCCGCTTGGACAGGCGCTGCCCGTCGGCGCCCAGGATCATCGGCATGTGGCCGAAATGGGGCATGTCCCCGCCGAGGGCGCGGTAGAGATTGATCTGGCGAGGCGTGTTGTTCACGTGGTCGTCGCCGCGGATCACGTGGGTCATGGCCATGTCGAGGTCGTCGACCACCACGCCGAAGTTGTAGGTGGGAACGCCGTCGGCGCGCAGGATCACGAGGTCGTCGAGTTCCTCGTTGGACACCGTGATGGGCCCCTTCACGAGGTCGTCCCAGGTCACGTCGCCGGCGAGCGGGTTCTTGAAGCGGATGACGGCCTCGCGGCCCGCGGGCGGGGTCTCGGCGGAATCACGCCAGCGGCGGTCGTAGCGGGGCTTCTCGCCGCGCGCCACCTGCGCCTCGCGCATCGCGTCGAGTTCCTCCTTCGTGCAATAGCAGCGGTAGGCCTTGCCTTCGCGCAGCAGCTGGTCGGCCGCCTCGCGGTACCGGTCGAGGCGCTGCATCTGGTAGAACGGGCCCTCGTCCCAGTCGATGCCGAGCCACGCCATCCCGTCGAGGATCGCCTGCACCGAGGCCTGCGTGGAGCGCTCCTGGTCCGTGTCCTCCACGCGCAGGATGAACTTGCCGCCGTGGCGGCGCGCGTAGGCCCAGCAGAAAAGCGCCGTGCGGGCCCCGCCGATGTGCAGGTAGCCCGTGGGGCTGGGGGCGAATCGTGTGCGGATCATGGGCATTTCCGTCAGGCGAAGTCCCCCATTGTATTCGGCCATGCCGCGATTCGCGTCGCCACGCGCGAACCGAATGAATGTCCCGCGCGGAATCGCGTTAAGCTGTTACGCACCGCGTTACATCGGAGGACCGCATGGATGCCTCGCCCCCGGCCACCCGCCAGTCGGAATTGCGCGCCTTTCTCTTCCTCACCGTGGTGCTGGCCCCGGTGCTCGCCGTGCTCATCGTGTCCGGCTTCGGCTTCGCCGTCTGGCTCTTCCAGGCGCTGGCCGGCCCCCCCACGGGCTGACGCGCGCCGCACCATGGCGGGCATCCATGTGGCCAGTTGCGTCGGGCTGTGCCGCCCCGAGTCGCTCGACGCGGTCGTCCACGCGATCTCGCGCGGCGGCCTCGCGGAAGTCTCGCGCACCGATCCCAGCGGGCGGATCGTGCTGCTCATCGAAAGACCGAGCGCCCGCGAGGTGATGGACGCCATCGACGCCGTACGGGATTTGCCGGGGCTCATCGCGCTGCAACTCGCCTACCAGCATTCCGAAGAAGAATCCGAACCGGAGGAAACCCCATGAAGCTCACGCGACGCGAATTCATCCGCAGCACCGCCGTTTCGGTGGCCGCGGCGGCGGCCGGGCTGCCCGCCGACGCCTCCAACGTCATCACCGATTCGGCGGCGGCCGGCACGAAGTGGCACAAGGCGCCGTGCCGCTTCTGCGGCACGGGCTGCGGCGTGACGGTGGCCGTCAAGGACAACCGGCTCGTCGCCACCCACGGCGATCCGCAATCCGAGGTGAACCGCGGGCTCAACTGCGTGAAGGGCTACTTCCTGTCGAAGGTGATGTACGGCGAGGACCGGCTCACGAAGCCGTTGCTGCGCATGAAGGACGGGAAGTACGACAAGAACGGCGACTTCGTCCCGGTGAGCTGGGACCAGGCCTTCGACATCATGGCGCAGAAGTGCAAGGACGCGCTGAAGAAGAAAGGGCCCTCGGCCGTCGGCATGTTCGGCTCGGGCCAGTGGACCATCTGGGAGGGCTACGCCGCCAACAAGCTCTTCAAGGCCGGCTTCCGCTCGAACAACATCGACCCGAACGCGCGCCACTGCATGGCCTCCGCCGTGATGGGCTTCATGCGCACGTTCGGCATGGACGAGCCGATGGGCTGCTACGACGACATCGAGGCGGCCGACGCGTTCGTCCTGTGGGGCTCGAACATGGCCGAGATGCACCCGATCCTCTGGTCGCGCGTCACGGACCGGCGCCTGTCGAACAAGGGCGTGAAGGTGGCCGTGCTCTCGGTCTTCGAGCACCGCAGCTTCGACCTCGCGGACCTGCCCATCCTCTTCAAGCCCCACAGCGACCTCGCGATCCTCAACTTCATCGCGAACCACATCATCCAGACCGGGCGCGTGAACCAGGACTTCGTCGCGAAGCACTGCACCTTCAAGCGCGGAACCGAGGACATCGGCTACGGGCTGCGCCCCGAGCACCCCCTCGAGAAGAAGGCGAAGAACGCGGCGAAGGCGAACGAGATGACGCCGATGACCTTCGACGAGTTCAAGGCCTACGTGAAGCCCTACACGGCCGAGTACGCCGAGAAGCTCTCCGGCGTGCCGGTGGCCAAGCTCAAGGCCCTGGCCGAGCTCTACGCGGACCCGAAGGTGAAGGTGACGTCCTTCTGGACGATGGGCTTCAACCAGCACACCCGCGGCGTCTGGGCGAACAACCTCGTCTACAACATCCACCTGCTCGCCGGGAAGATCGCGACGCCGGGCAACTCGCCCTTCTCGCTCACCGGACAGCCCTCCGCCTGCGGCACGGCGCGCGAGGTGGGCACCTTCTCGCACCGCCTGC
>CAZPLW010000344.1:0-3393 GCA_964587315.1 uncultured Lysobacter sp. | reverse complement strand
GGCGGGGGCGGGCGGGCGGCGATGGCGAGGCGCTCGGGCGGGTGGCCGCGGAGTGCGCCGCGCGCGGGGCGAAGGCCGAGGCCATCGTCACGGACGTGGCGCAGGAGGACGACTGCCGCCGCCTGGTGGAGCGCACGGTGGCCGCCTTCGGCCGCCTCGACGCGCTGGTGAACAACGCCGGCGCCACGATGTGGGCGCGCTTCGAGGACATCCACGACATGGCGATCCTCGAGCGCATCATGAAGGTGAACTATCTCGGGGCCGTCTACTGCACCCACCACGCCCTGCCCCACCTCAAGGCGACCCGGGGACGTCTCGTCGGGATCGCGAGCCTCGCCGGCCGGACCGGCGTCCCGACCCGCACCGGCTACGCCGCGAGCAAGCACGCGATGATGGGCTTCTTCGATTCGCTGCGGATCGAGCTGGCCGATGCCGGCGTCACCGTCACGATGGTCTGCCCCGGCTTCGTCTCGACGGGAATCCGGGAGAACGCCACGGGCCCGGACGGCAGGCCCATCCGGGTGAGCCCGGTGAAGGAAGGCGAGGTGATGGGCGTGGAGGAATGCGCCCGCATCACCCTGAAGGCCATCGAACGCCGCGAGCGCGAGGTGGTCATGACCGCTCGCGGTAGAATCGGCCTTTTCCTCAGGCTGGTGGCGCCGGGGCTCGTCGACCGCATCGCCCGCCGCGCCATCGAAACGGGACGCTAGTGGACCTCTCCGTCTGGATCACCTACCTCGTCGCGACGATCATCCTTTCGGTGTCGCCGGGCCCGGGCGTCTTCTCGAGCCTCGCGGCCGGCCTCAATCACGGCTTTCGCCGGGGCATGTGGAACGCCGTGGGCATGCAGCTGGCCAACTTCACGCTCATGGGCTTCGTGTCGGTGGGGCTGGGCGCGATCCTCCTGGCGAGCGAAACGCTCTTCAACGTCGTGAAGTGGGGCGGCGTGGCCTACCTCGTCTACCTCGGCATCGCCACGTGGCGCGCGGAGCCGCACCGCTTCGACGAGCGCGCCGACGCGCCGCAGGGCAAGGACGCGCGCGAGGTGTTCTGGAAGGGCTTCCTCGTCAACATCACCAACCCGAAGGGCATCATCTTCTACGCCGCCGTGCTGCCGCAGTTCATCGACGTGGCGCGGCCGCCTTTCGCGCAATACGCCATCCTCGGGGTCACCACGCTCGTCGTGGACCTCGTCGTGATGGCGGGCTACATCGGGCTCGCCGCGCGCGTGCTCGCCGTCATGAAGCACCCGTCGCACCTGCGCTGGGTGAACCGCATCCTCGGCGGCGCGTTCGTCGCCGCGGGACTCGCGCTCGCGGCCTTCCGCCGGGGCCACGCGGCGACCCCTTAGCACCCGGTTGGCAACACCCCCCCACAACGAGAGAGGAGCAACACCCATGACGATCAAGGTCGGCGACCGCCTGCCCGAGGGCACGGTCTCGGAGTTCATCGAAGTCGAGGGCAACGGCTGTTCCATCGGCCCCAACACCTTCAAGGTGGAGGAGGCCGTGAAGGGCAAGAAGATCGCGATCTTCGGCCTGCCGGGCGCCTTCACGCCGACCTGCTCGGCCAAGCACGTGCCGAGCTACCTCGACAACCTCGCCGGCCTCAAGGCGAAGGGCGTGGACGAGGTGTGGTGCTTCGCCGTCAACGACGCCTTCGTGATGGGCGCGTGGGCCCGTGACCAGAAGGCGACCGGCAAGATCCGCTTCATGGCCGACGGCAGCGCCGACTACACGAAGAAGCTCGGCCTGGAGCTGGATCTCACCGGGCGCGGCCTGGGCGTGCGCTGCAACCGCTTCTCGATGCTGGTCGAGGACGGCGTCGTGAAGACGCTCAACGTCGAGGGCCCGGGCAAGTTCGAGGTCTCCGACGGCGCGACGATGCTCTCGCAGGCCTGAACCCGTTCCGCTTGACCGGGGAAGGGGGCCTCGCGGCCCCCTTCCCTTTTCGTGCGGCTCGCGGCGACCGGGCCGCGCGCCTGGCGCCTAGCGCCTCCCGCCGGCCATCAGGACGAGGAAGAGCACGAGCAGCACGCCCGCGACGAGGAAGGCGATCTTCCACCACGACTTCGGGCTCTCGCCGGAGACCTCGCCCGTCTGCCCGTTGATGACGAAGCGGAAGGCCTTGTCGCGATAGCGGTACGCGGAGATCCACACCGGCAGCAGCACGTGCTTGAACTTCACGTCGTCGTAGCGCGTGGACACCGACTGGATGCGCTGCTGGTCCCCGCCGATGTCGCGCCGCACGAGGGTCGCGATGGTGGCGTCGATGGTCGCCTTCGCGACCGGGAAGCCCTCGCGCAGGCCCACCTGGTACGCCTCCGCCTGGAAGCCGCTCACGAATTCCGGCTGGTAGGGCACGAGCCCCTTCAGGTTGAACCGCGTCACGGCATCCGTGATGCCCGGCGGCAAGCTGTTCGAGGCCGGCACGAGCACGTCGTCGTGGAAATGCGCGACGTGCCCCGAGGCCGGGCTCCAGCGCGTGTGCTTCACGCGGCGCGTCTCGCTGACGCTCTCGCCCTTGTCGTTCTGCGTCGTGTAGGTCTCGGTCGTGTAGTAGTCGTCCCCGCGCTCGCCGCGGTAGTCGCTCTCGGTGTGGCAGTCGTACGTCCAGTACGGCAGGTACATCCCGGAGAGCCCGGCGTCGCTCTGCGCGTAGCGCTTCAGGTCGTTCGGGGCGAGCCAGAGGCCCTTCACCCAGCGCCGGAAGCTCTCCTGCGCGCGCGCCTTGTTCACCTGGAAGGGCACGATCGACCGGGGCTTGATGCGCCGGCTCGCGTAGCTCGCCGAGACGATGGCCGCGCCGCAGAAGGTGCACTGGCCGGCGAAGAGGTTGCCGGCGAGCGTCTGCTCCGCCCCGCACTTGCCGCACTTCACGGCCTCGACCTCCGCGGCCTCCATCTTGCCCTCGAGGGCCTTCAGGTAGGTCGAGAAGTCGAGCTCCTCGATGCGCGCGTCGTTCTCCGCGATCGCGTTCGCGGTGCCGCAGTACTCGCACTTCAGCTCCCGGGTGCCCGGCGAGAACGAGAGCTTCGCCCCGCAGCCCGCGCAGGGAAACGTCTTGATGAACGCGTTCTCGGGGCGCGTGGGCTGGAGGTCGGCCTGTTCCATGGGGTCGGCGCCATCCCCGCGGGCGGCGGGGACGGCGGCTCGCGATCAGCCCGCCGGCGGAACCGGGGGCGGCACGTTGGCGAACAGCATCGCGAGTTCGGGCACGTCGCCCGCCTTCGTCCACTGCGCCATGCCGGCCTTCCACACGAGCGAGGCGCGCGTGAGCTGGCCGCTCGCCGCCTGCTGGGCCAGCGTGCCCGCGTCGAACGGGCCGGCCTGCTGGCCATTCACCGCGACGTGGAAGGAAACGGCGCCCGGAATCGGCGGCGGCACAGCGGCT
>CAZPLW010000343.1:0-3413 GCA_964587315.1 uncultured Lysobacter sp. | reverse complement strand
GTCACCCCGGGCACCGTGACCGCCTCGACCTCCACGGGCGGCGCGAGCCGGGGCTCGATGCGCGCCGGCGCGAACCTCGGGATCGCGGGCGCGGTCACGTCCGGGACCTTCACCGCCTCGATCTCGACGGTGGGCGCGAGGCGCGACTCGACGCGCGCGGGCGCGAGGGGCTTGAGGGGCGAGACCACGATCTCGGGCACGACGACGGTCTCGATCTCCGCCTTGGGCGCGAGTTCGCCGCGAAAACGCGACGGGGCCACCGGATCGAGGAGCGGGGCGGAGACCGCGGGCATCTCCGGCATCACGGGCGCGGGGGCGGGCGGCGTCTCGACCTTCGGCGCCTCGGGCGCGGGCGCCGTCATGAGGGGCGGCGCCTGCGTCGAGGCGGCGGGCTCGGGCTTCGACGACGGGCCGGGCTCGGGCGGTTTCTCCGGGGGCGCTTTCGGCGCGGGCAAGGGAACGGCGGGTGCCGCGGCCTTCGGCGCCGTTCCCGGCCGGCCGGGCCGCTCGCGATCGGGGCGCGCGCCGGCGAGGCCCTCGAGCAGCGGGCCCCGGATCGTCACGTCGATCGAGCCCCAGATCGCGCGCGCGTCCTTCGAGCCGCCGCCGCCCGGCTGCGCGAAGAGCAGCACGAGCATCGCGTGCAGCAGCATCGACAGCGCGACGAAGCGCGCGAGCGAGGGACGACGGTCGTAGAGGGAATGTCTTCGGCGTATCAACAAGAGGGGGAGAGGACGCGGGCGGCTAGAATGCCGCAACAGACCCGAAGCCTACCGGGGGCACTTCGCCACCTCAAGCGACGGATCCGAACCCATCCGGAAGGCCGCATGGCGTACGACGTGGAATGCGTGGTGATCGGGGCCGGCGTGGTCGGCCTCGCCATCGCCCGGGAGCGGGCGCTCGCCGGCCGCGAGGTGCTCGTGGCGGAGCAGGCGAAGGGCATCGGGACCGAGACCAGCTCGCGCAACTCCGAAGTGATCCACGCGGGCCTCTACTATCCCGCGGGCAGCCTCAAGGCGCGCCTGTGCGTCGAGGGCAAGGCGCGGCTCTACGCGTATTGCGCCGAACGCGGCATCGCGCACCGGCGCCTGGGCAAGCTGCTCGTGGCCTCGAGCCCCGCGCAGGTGGGCGTGATCGAGGAGATCATCGCCAAGGCGAGGGCCAACGGCGTGACGGACCTCGTGCGGCTCACGAAGGCCGAGGCCCTCGCGATGGAACCGGCGCTGCGCGTCGAGGCCGCCATCCACTCGCCATCCACGGGCATCGTCGACAGCCACGCGCTCATGCTCGCGCTGCAGGGCGACGCGCAGAACGCGGGGGCGTCCTTCGCCTTCGCGACCCCGATGCTCGGCGGGCGCGCGCTGCCCGGGGGCGGGTTCGAGCTGCGGTTCGGCGGCGACGAGGCGACGACGCTCACCTGCGGCGAGCTCGTGATCGCGGCGGGCAACGGCGCGCCGGGGCTCGCGGGGCGCATCGACGGCATTCCGCCCGCGACCGTGCCGCGCGCGTATCTCGCCAAGGGCAACTACTTCACGCTGCGCGGACGCCCGCCCTTCAGCCGCCTCGTGTATCCCGTGCCCGAGCCGGGGGGGCTGGGCATCCACCTCACGCTCGACCTGGGCGGGCAGGCGCGCTTCGGGCCGGACGTCGAGTGGGTGGACGCGATGCACTACCCGGTGGACGCGGGCCGCGCGGAGCGCTTCTATCCCGCCATCCGGCACTATTGGCCCGGGCTGCCCGAGGGGTCGCTCGAGCCCGGCTATTCGGGCATCCGTCCCAAGATCGCCGGGCCGGGCGAGGCGGCCGCGGACTTCCGCATCGACGGCCCCGAGGCGCATGGCGTGCCGGGACTCGTCGCGCTCTACGGCATCGAATCGCCGGGGCTCACCGCCTCGCTCGCCATCGCGAGGCACGCGGCCTCGAAGCTGCCCGGTCCCTGAGGCATTCGCCTTTCGCGGTCGGCGCGTGCAGAATCCTGCCGGAGCGCGGCGCTTCGTCCTGCGCGCCGCGAACCGATCCCCCTCCCGGAAGGCAATCCATGTCCCGCATCCTCGCGGCGTTCCTCGCCGCCCTCGCGCTGGCCGCCGTCGCGCCCTCGCCCGCGCTCGCGCAGGCCTGGCCCGCCAAGCCCATCCGCATCGTCGTGCCCTTCGCCCCCGGCGGCGGCTCGGACTTCATCGGCCGCTTCATCGCGCAGCGGCTCTCCACGGCCCTGGGCCAGCCCGTGCTCGTCGAGAACCGGCCGGGCGCCGGCAGCCTCCTGGGCGTCGAGGTGGCCAGCAAGGCGAAGCCGGACGGCTACACGCTCGCGCTCATCGCGAGCAGCTACACGGTGCTTCCCGCGCTCTACAAGATGTCGTTCGACCCGGTGAACGACATCACGCCCGTCATCCAGATCTCGCAGGGCCCGATGCTGCTCGTGGCCAACCCGAACGTGCCGGCCAGGACGACGAAGGAGCTCATCGAGCTCGCGAAGAAGAAGCCGGGCGGTCTCAACTACGCCTCGGCGGGGCAGGGCTCCATCACGCAGCTCGCGGGCGAGCTCTTCGCCTACAAGGCCGGCGTGAAGATGACGCACATCCCGTACAAGGGCACGGGTCCCGCGCTCACCGACACGATCTCCGGCAGCGCCGACATCTTCTTCACCAGCACCGCCTCGGCCATCCCGCACGTGAAGGCCGGCAAGCTGCGCGCCATCGCCCTCACCGGCACGAAGCGCCTGCCGGCCCTGCCGGACGTGCCGACCATCGCCGAATCGGGCCTGCCCGGCTACGACGTGATCCTCTGGCACGGCCTCATCGGCCCCAAGGGCATGCCGAAGGAAGTCGTCGAGCGCATCAATGCCGAGGTGGCGAAGGCGCTCAAGCTCAAGGAGACGGGCGAGACGCTCGAGAGCGACGGCGTGGCGCCGGCGGGCGGCAGCGCCGCGCAGTTCGGCGAGCAGATCAGGCTCGACATCGCCACCTGGGCCCGGGTCGCCAAGGACGCGGGCATCAAGGTCGAGTAGCGGCCTCGCCTCCCGCGGTCGGCTACTCCGGGCGGCGCGGCGGGCGCAGGAAGTCGAAGTCGACGCCCTCGTCCGCCTGCGTCACCGAGTCGAGGAACAGCTTGCGGTAGCCGCGCTCGGCCGTCGGCGAGGTGACGGGCGCCTCGGCCCGGCGCGCCGCGAGCGTCGCGTCGTCGACCAGAAGTTCGAGGCGGCGCGCGGCCACGTCGAGGCGGATGCGGTCGCCGCTTCGCACGTAGGCGAGCGGGCCGCCCACCGCCGCCTCGGGCGTCACGTGCAGCACGATGGTGCCGGCCGCGGTGCCGCTCATGCGGCCGTCCGAGATGCGCACCATGTCCTTCACGCCGGCGCGCGCGAGCTTCTTCGGGATGGGCAGCAGCCCCGCCTCCGGCATGCCGGGCGCGCC
>CAZPLW010000342.1:0-3425 GCA_964587315.1 uncultured Lysobacter sp. | reverse complement strand
CCGAATATCTCCTCCTTGTAGATGGTCATGGCGGGCTTCACGCCGGAGAAGATCGTGGGGCCGACGAAGTTGCCGTCCGGGTAGCCGGGCACCTGGATGCCGCGCCCGTCCAGCTCGAGCTTCGCGCCTTCCTTCACGCCGGCCTCGATGAGCGACTTCACGCGCGCATACGCCGTCTTCGAGATGAGGGGCCCCAGGTCCGCGCCGGGCTCCGTGCCGACGTGCACCTTGAGCGTCTTCGCCTTGGCGACGAGGTCCGGGATCCACTCGTTCGCCTTGCCCACCAGCACCGCGACGCTGATGGCCATGCAGCGCTGGCCGGCCGCGCCGAAGCCCGCGCCGACGATGGCGTTGAGCGACTGCTCCTTGTGGGCGTCGGGCAGGATGACCGCGTGGTTCTTGGCGCCCATCATGCATTGCGCGCGCTTGCCGTGCGTGGAGGCCAGGTTGTACACGTGCGTGCCCACGGGGGTGGAGCCCACGAAGGAGACGGCCTTGATCTCGGGATGCGTGCAGAGCGCGTCCACCGACTGCTTGCCGCCGTGGATGACGTTGAGCACGCCCGGGGGCACGCCGGCTTCCATGGCGAGCTCGGCGAGCATCATGGTGGTCATCGGGTCCTGCTCCGAGGGTTTCAGCACGAACGTGTTGCCGCACACGATCGCCATCGGGAACATCCACAGCGGGATCATCGCCGGGAAGTTGAAGGGCGTGATGCCCGCACACACGCCGATCGACTGGCGGATGGCGTAGACGTCCACGCCGTTCGCGACCTGCTCGAGGTGCTCGCCCATCTGGATGGTGCCGACGGAGCAGGCGTGCTCGACGACCTCGAGCCCGCGGAAAACGTCGCCCTCGGCGTCCGCGAGGGTCTTGCCCTGCTCGGCGGTGAGGCAGGCCGCGATCTTCTTCATGTCGCGGCGGATGAGTTCCTGGAGCTTGAGGAACACGCGCATGCGGGCGCCGACGGGCGTGTGGCGCCAGGTCTTGTACGCCACGGCGGCCCCGGCGATGGCGGCCTCGATCTCGGCCGGCGTCGCGAAGGGCACGCGCGCGAGCACCTGCTGCGTCGCGGGGTTCACGACGTCCTTCCACTCCGTGGTCTTCGACTCGACCAGCTGGCCGTTGATCAGCAGCTTGACGGTGGGGGCGGCCTGGGCAACGGCCTGGGGATTGGCAGCCATGGGACTCTCCTCGGGGATGGCGGGCGGATGGGGCGAAACCTTCGGGCTCTCAGGGCCGATTATAGGCTTTCGGGACCCGCCGGCTGTCGTCCGGACGACGCTCGCGGAGGGGACCCGGCGGGACGATCGTATACGATATACTGCTGCGATGTTTCCCTGGCATGACACGCTTCCCTGGCGCGAAACGGACCGGCCGGACGCGGCGGGAGAGCCGCTCGCCAAGCGCGCGCGCGACGAGGTGCTCGCGCTCATCCTGGGCGGGCGCCTCGCGCCGGGGCAGCGCATCAACGAGCCGGACGTCGCCCTGCGCCTGGGCATCTCGCGCGTGCCGGTGCGCGAGGCCCTGCGCGAGCTCGAGGCGAGCGGACTGGTGGTGGCGCGCAAGAACGCGGGGGTCTTCGTGCGCCGTCTCGACACGGGCGAGGCGGCCGATCTCTACGCGTTCCGCGGGGCGCTCGACGCGTTCGCGGGCCGGTGCGCCGCGGGCCTCGCCGACGCTCCCCGCCGCGCGCTCGCCCGCCTGCTGGCCGAGGCGGATGCGGCGATGCGCAAGGCCGCGCGCCGCCACGACGTCCCGGCGTACTACGCGGAGAACCTGCGCTTCCACTGGGCCATCGTGGAGGCCGCGGGCAACGCGCCGCTCGCCGAGAGCTACCGCGGCGTGGTGCAGCGGCTGCACCTGTGGCGCCTGCGCAACCTCTCGCGGCCCGTCGGCATGGCGGCCTCGATCGCGGAGCACGAGGCCATCGCCGGCGCCTTGAAGGCGGGCGACGCGCCGCGCGCCGAATCCCTGCTCGCGGCCCACGTCGGCGCCGCGCACGAACGACTGCAGCAACTTCCCGAGGAGGAGACACCATGAAGACCCGACTGGCCGTCCTGGCGCTCGCGACCGCGCTCGCGCCTGCCTTCGCGCTCGCGCAGGCCTATCCGAGCAAGACCGTGAGGATCGTGGCCCCCGTGCAGCCCGGCGGCGGCGTGGACCTCGTGGGCCGCACCGTGGCCGAGCAGCTCACCAAGGCGATGGGGCAGTCCTTCGTCGTCGAGAACATCTCGGGTGGAGGCGGCGTCATCGCGTCCCAGGCAGTGGCCAAGGCCGCGCCCGACGGCTACACGCTGATGGTGGGCTACGTCGCCACGCACGGCACCAACCCGGCCGTGCGCAAGGTGCCCTACGACGCGGTGAAGGACTTCACGCCCGTCGCCATGGTGGGCGGAACGCCCAACGTGCTGGTCGTGCACCCCGGGGTGCCCGTGAAGACCCTGGCGGAGCTGGTCGACTACGGGAAGAAGAACGCGGGCAAGCTGAGCTACGGCTCCTCGGGCCAGGGCTCGCTCACGCACCTGGCGATGGAGCAGTTCAAGCAGGCGACCGGCCTCGACGCGACGCACGCCGCCTACCGCGGCATCGGCCCGGCCATCACCGACATCCTCGGAGGCCAGACGCAGATGATGATGCCCGGGCTCGCCGCGGCCATCCCGCACATCAAGGCGGGCAAGATGCGGCCGATCGCGGTGACGGGCCTGAAGCGCCATCCGCTCATCCCGGACGTGCCCACGTTCGAGGAGCTCGGGTTCAAGGGTTTCGACGGCGTGCAGTGGTACGGCATCGTCGGTCCCGCGAAGATGCCCGAGGCCGTGACGAAGCGCCTGAACGACGAGATCAACAAGGCCCTCGCCACGCCCGCGCTGCGCGAGCGGCTGGCCGGCGAGGCGCTGGAGCCCATGCCCATGACGAGCGCCGAATTCGGCCGCTTCATCCAGGCCGACATCACCCGCTGGTCGCAGCTCGCGCGCGACCGCAAGATCTCCCTCGAGGAATAGCCCATGGCCCGCAACACCCAGGTCGCCGCCGCCCACCACGCCCCGCCCGTCACCCGCACGCTCGCGAAGTTCGTCGCGTCGCACCCGTCGAGGGGCTGGAGCGACGCCGTCGACCGCGAGGCCCACCGCACGTTCCTCAACTGGGTGGGCTGCGCCGTGGGCGCCGCGCGACACGAATCGGTCGAGGCCGCGCTCGGCGCCCTCGCCATGCTGCGGCCCTCGCCGCAGGCGGCCGTGCTGGGGCGCGAGGAGCGCCTCGACATGGCGGGCGCCGCGCTCGCGAACGGCATCTCGTCGCACACGTTCGATTTCGACGACACCCACCTCAAGACGATCATCCACCCGGCGGGCCCGGTCGCCTCGGCGCTGCTCGCCCTGGCCGAGGGCACGGGCGCCACGGGGCGGCAGGTCATCGACGCG
>CAZPLW010000341.1:0-3436 GCA_964587315.1 uncultured Lysobacter sp. | reverse complement strand
CGAGCACGACCGCCTGGACGAGTACGGCACGCACGAACTCGTCGAGGCCTTCGTGCACGACCAGGGGCTCGCGGCCGTGGCCGTGCGCGCGGCCGCCTCGAGCATCGCGCGCGCCGTGGAAGCCGCCGTCCCGCGGCTGGAGGCCGGCGGCCGCCTGGTCTACGTCGGCGCGGGCACGTCGGGGCGCCTGGGCCTGCTCGACAGCGTGGAGCTGCACCCGACGTTCTCCTGGCCGCGCGAGCGGGCGATCGCGCTCCTGGCGGGCGGGCCTTCCGCCATCCACGTCGCCGTCGAAGGCGCCGAGGACGACCGCGGGCAGGGCGAGCGCGATTTCGCCGCCCTCGCGCCGACGCCGAACGATGTCGCGATCCTCATCGCCGCCTCCGGCGGGACGCCTTTCGTGATGGGCGCGCTCGCGCAGGCGCGGGTGGCGGGCGCCCTCACCATCGGCATCGCCAACAATCCCGGCTCGGTCCTGGTCCGCGAAGCCGACATCGGCATCGAGCTCGACACGGGCCACGAACTCGTCTCGGGCTCCACGCGGCTCAAGGCCGGCACGGCGCAGAAGATCGCGCTCAACACGTTCTCGTCGGCCGTCATGGTGCGGCTGAACAAGGTGTACGGGAACCTGATGGTGGACCTGAAGCCCACCAACGCGAAGCTCGTGCGCCGCGCCATCCGCCTCACCGCGCTCGCGACCGGCGCCGACGAGGCCGCCGCGCAGGCGGCGCTCGAGGCGAGCGGTTTCCACGTGAAGGTCGCCATCGTCTCGATCGCGCGGCGGATCGCCCCGGCCGAGGCCCGCGCCCGCCTGGCCGCCGTGCACGGCAGCGTGCGCGCGGCGCCCGCCGATTGAACGCCGCGCCGCGCCCCGCCGTGCGTCCGTGGGCGTGGATTCCCACGCTCTACTTCGGGCAGGGCCTGCCCTACGTCGTGGTGATGACCCTCTCGGTCATCCTCTACAAGAACCTCGGCGTGTCGAACGCGCAGATCGCGCTCTACACGAGCTGGCTCTACCTGCCGTGGGTGATCAAGCCGCTCTGGTCGCCGGTGGTGGACCTGCTGGGAACCAAGCGCGCCTGGGTCGTGGCGCTGCAGTTCCTGGTGGGCGCGGCCCTGGCGCTCGTCGCGCTCACGCTGCCCGTCGACCGCTTCTTCCAGCTTTCCCTGGCCGTGTTCTGGCTCATGGCATTCGCCTCGGCCACGCACGACATCGCGGCCGACGGCTTCTACCTGCTCGCCCTGGCGGAGAAGGAGCAGGCGGCCTTCGTGGGCGTGCGCAGCGCCTTCTACCGCGCCGCGATGATCGCGGGCCAGGGCGGCCTCGTGTACCTCGCCGGGCGGCTCGCGGACCACACGGGCGATACGCGCTTTGCCTGGCAGGTCGTCTTCGGCGTGCTGGCGGGGTTCTTCGTGCTGCTCTTCGCCTGGCACCGCGTGGTGCTGCCGCGGCCCGCAGCCGACGGCCCGGTGAAGTCCGCCGGCGGTTTCGCGGCCGGCTTCCTCGAGACCTTCGCGAGCTACTTCGCGCGCAGGGACATCCTGCTCGTGCTCGCGTTCCTGCTCACCTTCCGCCTGGGCGAGGCGCAGGGCCTCAAGCTCGTGACGCCCTTCCTTCTGGACCCGAAGTCGGCGGGCGGCCTCGCCCTCACGACCGCGCAGGTGGGGCTCGTCTACGGCACGTTCGGCGTCCTCTCGCTCACGGTGGGCGGCATCCTGGGCGGCCTCGCCATCTCGCGCCACGGCCTCGCGCGCTGGCTCTGGCCCATGGTGCTGGCGGTGCACGTGCCCAACCTCGCCTTCGTGTGGCTGGCCCACGCGCAGCCAAGCGAGCCGGCGCTCGTCGCGGGTGTCATCGCCCTCGAGCAGTTCGGCTACGGATTCGGCTTCGCGGCCTACCTGATGTACATGATCGGGGTGGCCGACGGGCCCCACAAGACGGCGCACTACGCCATCTGCACCGGGTTCATGGCGCTCGGCATGATGCTGCCGGGCATGGTGAGCGGCTGGATCCAGGAGAAGCTGGGGTACCCGGACTTCTTCCTCTGGGTGTGCGCCTGCACGATTCCCTCGCTCGCCGTGACGGCTTTCCTGCGCATCGACCCCGCGTTCGGCCGGAGGGACCGTGTCGCCGCCTGAACGGCTCGCCTCGCTCGACGCCTTCCGCGGCCTCGCCATCGCGAGCATGGTGCTGGTGAACAACCCCGGCGACTGGGGCCACCTGCACCCGCCCCTCGCGCACGCGGCCTGGCACGGCTGGACCTTCACGGACCTCGTCTTCCCGTGGTTCCTGTTCGCGGCCGGGCTCGCGATGCCGCTCTCCGTCGCGCGCCGCGCGGCCGCCGGAGACGACAGACCTGCCCTCCTCGTCGCCATGGCGAGGCGCGCCGCGGTGATCTTCGCGGTGGGGCTCGCGCTCAACTTCATTCCCGAATTCAGCCTCGCCACGGTGCGCATCCCGGGCGTGCTCCAGCGCATCGCGCTGTGCGTGCTCATCGCCGCGCCCGTGGTGATCTGGGGCGGCTGGCGCGCCGCGCTGGCCGCCGCCGCACTCCTGCTCGCGGCCTACACGGTGCCCATGCTCGCCATCGCGGTGCCCGACGCGAACGGCGTCAGGGTCGCGGGCGCGCTCGAGCCCGGCCGCGATTTCGGCGCCTGGATCGATCGCCACGTCTTCGGACCGCACCTGTGGGCCCGGGCGGGGACCTGGGATCCGGAGGGGCTCTGGAGCACGCTGCCCGCGGCCGCATCGCTGCTCGGCGGCGTGGTCACGGGTCATTTCGTGACGGCCGCGGCGCCGGCGCGCAAGTCACCCTGGCTCTTCGTGGTGGGCCTGCTCTTCCTCGTCCTCGGCGGGATGCTCGATGCCGCGCTCATGCCGATCAACAAGAACCTCTGGACGCCCTCCTACGCCATCTTCATGACCGGATGGTCGCTCGTCACGCTCGCGCTCCTGCACGCCGCGATGGACGAGGCTTCCGGCCCCCTTCGCGCCGCGTCCCGGCGCATCGCCCTGCCGCTCACGATCTACGGCATGAACGCGCTCTTCCTGTTCGCGTTCTCGGGACTCGTCGCGCGCCTGCTCGTGGCCGTGAAGGTCGCGGGCGAGCATGGCGGCGCGCAATCGCTGAAGGCCGCGATCTACGCGCCCTTCCGCGCCCTTCCCGTTTCCGCCGACAATGCGTCTCTCGCCTTCGCCATCGCGTTCGATTCCGCGATGTTCGCCGTGGCGCTCTTCCTGTGGAGAAGGCGTTGGTTCATCAAGGCATGAGATTCCTGGCGGCGCTGCTCGCCGCCGTGCTCGCGGGCTGCACCGGCGCGCCCCCGCCGTCGCAGCCGGGTGCCGACGCGCCGGCGTTGCCCTTTGGTCGCAACCGGGGGTTCATCATCGCGCTCGAATTGAAGCGCCGCCGTGATGGCGGAATCATGAATGCGC
>CAZPLW010000340.1:0-3447 GCA_964587315.1 uncultured Lysobacter sp. | reverse complement strand
CTTTGCAGGTGCTTGCCTGGCAGGCGCCTGCGTTTCGACAAGCTCAACGCGAACGGATTTATCCTCTATCGTCTTCTAGACCTCATACACCAAAGAGCTTTTCCCATGGCCCGCAATACCCAGGTCACCGCCGACCACAACGCTCCCGCCGTCACGCAAACCCTGGCCCGTTTTGTGGCCGGCCATCCCTCGCGCGGCTGGAGCAACGCGGTGGACCACGAAGCGCACCGCACCTTCATGAACTGGCTGGGTTGCGCCGTGGGCGCCGCGCAGCACGAGTCGGCCCATGCCGCGCTCGGGGCCGTGAACATGCTGCAACCCGCGCCGCAGGCCAGCGTGCTGGGCCGCACCGACAAGGTGGACATGGCCAGCGCCGCCCTGGTCAACGGCATCACCTCGCCCACCTTCGACTTCGACGACACCCACCTCAAGACCATCATCCACCCGGCCGGCCCCGTGGCCTCGGCCGTGCTGGCGCTGGCCGAGCACAAGGGCCTGTCAGGCCGTGCCGTGATTGACGCGCTGGTGCTGGGCATCGACGTGTCCTGCCGCGTGGGCAACACCATGTACCCCGAGCACTACGACCGCGGCTGGCACATCACCGGCTCCACCGGCATGCTGGGCGCGGCCGCCGGTTGCGCGCGCCTGCTGGGTCTGGACGAAAAACAGACCGCCATGGCCCTGGGCATCGCCGCCTCGCAGCCCGTGGGCATGCGCGAGCAGTTCGGCACGATGACGAAGCCCTTCCATCCGGGCGCCGCCGCGCGGGCGGGGCTCCTCGCGGCGCTCCTCGCGAAGCACGGCTTCACCGCGAGCCCGAAGGCCCTCGAGGCCCCGCGCGGCATGATGCAGACCGTCTCCACCAAGAGCGACTGGAACGAGATCACCGACGAGCTGGGCAGCCGCTTCGAGATCTCGTTCAACACCTACAAGCCTTTCGCCTGCGGCATCGTGATCCACCCGTCCATCGACGCGTGCGTGCAGCTGCGCGAGCGCGGCGTGAAGGCGGCGGACGTGGAGCGCATCGAGCTCAAGGTCCATTCGCTCGTGCTCGAGCTCACGGGCAAGAAGGAGCCGAAGGACGGGCTCGAGGGCAAGTTCAGCGTGTACCACGGCTGCGCGGCGGGACTCGTCGCGGGCCGGGCCGGCGAGCCGGAATACGACGACGCGTTCGTGAACCGCGAGGACGTGGTGGCCCTTCGCCGCAAGGTCGTCGCCACGGTGGACGACGCCATCGACGAGGCCTCGGCCGACGTCACGGCGGTGATGAAGGACGGGCGGCGCGAGCACGTGTTCGTCGAGCACGCCATCGGCTCGCTCCAGAGGCCGCTCTCGGACGCGGCCCTGGAGGACAAGTTCCGCACGATGGCCGACCCGGTCCTGGGCCGCGCGCGCGCGGCGGCCCTCGTGGCCGCGTGCCGCGATCTCGGCCATGCGCCCTCGGTGGGTGCCGTCGTGAAGGAGGCCCGCCCTTGAGCGCGCGGCCGAAGATCGTCGTCCTGGACGACTACGAGCAGTCGATGCGCCGCGAGGCGGACTGGTCGGCCATCGACCTCGTCGCGGACGTCACGGTGCACCACGAGAAGCTGCGCGGCGAGGCGCTCCTCGCGGCCATCGTGGACGCCGACGCCATCGCGCTCGTGCGCGACCGCACGCCGTTCAAGGCCGACCTCCTCGCGAAACTGCCGAAGCTGCGCTACTTCGTCTTCACCGGCGGGCGCAACACGCAGATGGACGTCGCGGCCTTCGCCGCCCGCGGGATTCCCGTGAGCAACACGGGCAAGGACCCGGGCAAGGACGGCACCACGGAGCACGCCTGGGCGCTCATCCTGGCCGCGGCGCGGCGCCTGGAGACCCAGATGGCCCTCGTGCGCGCGGGGCAATGGCGGGATGGCGGTGCGCTTCCCTCGATCCTGAAGGGCGAGCGGCTCGGCCTCGTCGGCTTCGGCGAGATCGGCCAGCGCGTGGGCCGCGTGGGCGCGGCGTTCGGCATGGAACTCGTCACGTGGAGCCCGCACATGACGCCGGAGCGCGCGGCCGCGGGCGGGGCGAAGTCCGTCCCGCTCGAGGAACTGCTCTCGACCTCGAAGGTGGTGAGCCTGCACCTGGTGCCCGGCGCGCAGACGAGGAAGCTCATCGACGCGGAGCGCCTCGCCCTCATGCGTCCGGATGGCATCCTCGTGAACACCTCCCGCTCGGCGCTCGTGGACATGGCCGCGGTCGTGCCGGCGCTCGATGCGGGCCGGCCGGGCACGGTGGCCCTGGACGTGTTCGACGAGGAGCCGCTGCCGGAGGGCTTCGCGCTCGCGCGGCATGCGCGCGCGGTGCTCACGCCGCACACGGGCTTCGTCGCGCAGCAGGTGTACCGGAAGTTCGCCGGCGGCGTGGTCGAGTGCCTGGCCGCGTGGCTGGGGGGCAAGCCGCTCGTGCGGGTGCAGGATCCGCCGGCCTGAGTCGCCGGGCGGCCTACTCTTCCCGGAAGGCGACGAGCACGGCGTCCGCGGGCACGAGCGCGCCCTCGGCGTAGGCGATGCGCTCGATCGTGCCGGCGCGCGGGCTGGCGATCGTGTGCTCCATCTTCATGGCTTCGAGGATCAGCAGGGCTTCGCCCTTCGCGACCTCGTCGCCCGCCTTCACCAGCACCTTCACCACGCGGCCCGGCATCAGGGCCGTGAGCCGCGCGTCGGGAAGGGCGTCGGCGGGCTCGTAGTGGAACGGGTCCACGAGCCGGAGGACATGGCGGCCGGCGGGCGTGGAGGCGCTGAGCGCCTGCCCGTGGCGCGAGACGCGCGCGAAGTAGGTCTCGTCGTCCAGCTCGACCTGCAGCCGGTCGCCGTCCGACGGGACGATGCGCACGCGATGCGTCCGCTCGCCGACGCTCACCTGGGCGTGGCCGGCATGCAGCTCCGCCCGCACCACGACCGGCTCGCCGTCCTCGCGCCGGAACTCCATCGTGCGCAGGCCCGGCCGGTTGAGCCGCCAGCCGCTCGCGTCGTCCCAGGGCGAGTCGCCCGGCGTGGCCGCGCGCTCGTCGAGGTGCACGCGCGCCGCGCAGGCCACGAGGGCCTCGAGCGGCACTTCGCCGGGGGCGGGCAGCAGGTCGGCGCGATGGCGCTCGATGAAACCCGTGTCGGTCAGGCCCGCGCGGAAGGCCGGGTGCGCGGCGACGCGCTCGAGGAACGCCAGGTTGGTGCCGACGCCCAGGATCTCGGTGCCCGCGAGCGCCTCCGACAGGCGCCGGATGGCCTCGTCGCGGTCGCCGCCCCAGACGACGAGCTTGGCGATCATCGAGTCGTAGAAGACGCTGACCGCGTCGCCCTCGCGCACGCCCGTTTCGAGGCGCAGGTCGTCGTCCTCGGGCGGGGTGCGCCGCCCGGCGAGGCCCCCGGTCCCCGGCAGGAAGCCGTTGGCCGGGTTCTCGGCGCACAGGCGCCCCGCCAGCGCGCG
>CAZPLW010000339.1:0-3453 GCA_964587315.1 uncultured Lysobacter sp. | reverse complement strand
CAGCTTCCGCTTCAAGCCGGAGTTCGTGAGCCGCATCGGCATCGACCACTTCGAGCGCCCGCGCAACCCGGACTTCTCCATCGCCAACACCGTGCTCAACGTGCAGAAGGCGGCGCTCGACGCGCTGCTGGACGACGGCGTCGCCACGCGACTGCTCGATGCGCGCGAGAAGGTGTCGGACGGCGCGAAGGCGCTTGCGCTCTCGGAGGTCTACGGCACCCTGCAAGGCGCCATCTGGGCCGAGCTGAAGACGGGCGAGGAGATCCCGCGCCTGCGCCGCAACCTGCAGCGCGAGCACCTCACCCGCATGGCGAACGCGCTGGTGCGCCCGTCGGCCACGCTGCCGCCCGATGCCCGGTCCCTGCAGCGCGAGGGCGCCGTGGCGCTCCAGGCGAGCCTCCGGGGCGCGGCCGCGAAGGGCGGCCTTTCCAAGGAGACCCGGGCCCACCTGCGGGAAGCGCTGAACACGCTGGACCAGGCCCTCGCGGCCCCGCTGGCGCGCACCGGCGCCTGAGGCCCGCGCCCGCTACAATAGGCCTGCCGGTTCCGAAGCCGGCAGGCCTTTTTCCTTTCCGCCGATGGCCCACCCCCGCCCCGCCACCCACGATCTCGCGTTCACGCCCGTCGACAACGCCCGTCTCGCCATGCTGTGCGGCCCGTTCGACGGCAACCTGCGCCAGGTCGAGACCGCGTTCGACGTGACGATCGCGCACCGGTCCGAGCGCTTCAGCATCGCCGGTCCGCCGGCGCAGGCGGCGCTGGCCGCGCGGGCGCTCGAGCGGTTCTACGACCTTGCCGGGCGCGAGCTCACCGTCGAGGACATCCAGCTGGGGCTCGTCGAGCTGAAGGCGGCCGGCCGCGGCCCCGCCACCGAGACCGCGGGCCTGCGGCTGCCGCGGCGCAGCGAGCTCGCCGCGCGCACGCCGCGCCAGGCGCAGTACCTGCAGCAGATGCAGTCGCACGACATCACCTTCGGCGTGGGCCCGGCCGGCACCGGCAAGACCTTCCTCGCGGTCGCCGCGGCCGTCGACTCCTTCGAGCGCGACGCGGTGAAGCGCATCGTGCTCACGCGGCCGGCGGTCGAGGCCGGCGAGAAGCTCGGGTTCCTGCCGGGCGACCTCGCGCAGAAGGTCGACCCGTACCTGCGCCCCCTCTACGACGCGCTCTACGACCTGATGGGCTACGACAAGGTCGGGCGCCTGTTCGAGCGCGGCGCCATCGAGGTGGCGCCCCTCGCGTTCATGCGCGGGCGCACCCTCAACCACTCCTTCGTCATCCTCGACGAGGCGCAGAACACCACGCCCGAGCAGATGAAGATGTTCCTCACGCGCATCGGCTTCGGCTCGAAGGCGGTGGTGACGGGCGACGTCACCCAGATCGACCTGGCGCGCGGGCAGGCCTCGGGTCTCGTCGACGCGCGCAACGTGCTCTCCGACGTGCGCGGCATCGCCTTCACGGTCTTCCAGTCCGAGGACGTCGTGCGCCATCCCCTCGTGCAGGCGATCGTGGACGCCTACGAGCGCCGCTCGGCGAAGAAGAAGCCGTGAGCGCGGGACCCCGGCTCTCGCTCGCCGTGCAGCGGGCTTCCCGGGCCGCGCACATCCCGTCCGATCCCGTGCTGCGCCGCTGGGCGCGCGCCGCGCTCCCGCGCGAGGCGCAGGTCACGCTGCGCTACGTCGCCGAGCGGGAGGGGCGCCGCCTCAACCTCGAGTTCCGCGGCCGCGACTACGCGACCAACGTGCTCACCTTCGCGTACGGCGCGAAGCCGCCGTGCGGCGACATCGTGGTGTGCGCGCCCGTCGTGGCGCGCGAGGCGAAGGCCCAGGGCAAGCCGGTCGCCGCCCACCACGCCCACCTGCTGGTGCACGGGCTGCTGCACCTGGCGGGGCTCGACCACGAGCGGGACGACGAGGCCCGGCGCATGGAGGCCCGCGAGCGCCGCATCCTCGCCTCGCTCGGCTTCGCCGATCCGTACGCGCCCGTCGCGGTGCCGTCCGGCCGGCTCTGATAGAGTATTTCCGAGCCTTTCCGCCCCGCCCATGGACGACCCCCCCAAACCGAGCCTCCTCGAACGGCTGTCTTCCCTGCTGCTGCGGGAACCCGAGGACCGGGACCAGCTCGTCGAGCTGCTGCATTCGGCCTTCGAGCGCCACCTGCTCGACGCCGACGCCCTGTCGATGATCGAGGGGGTGCTGCAGGTCTCCGAGATGCGCGTGGCGGACGTGATGCTCCCGCGCTCGCAGATGGACATGATCGACGCGGCCGAAAGCCCGGCGTCCTTCATCCCGTTCGTGATGGAGACGGCCCACTCGCGCTTCCCGGTCTACCAGGACAATCGCGACAACGTGATCGGCATCCTCCTCGCGAAGGACCTGCTGCGCTTCTACGCGGAGGAGGAATTCGACTTCCGCGACATGCTGCGCCCGGCGGTGTTCGTCCCGGAGGCCAAGCGCCTGAACGTGCTGCTCAAGGAGTTCCGCGCGAACCGCAACCACATCGCCATCGTGGTGGACGAGTACGGCGGCGTGTGCGGCCTCATCACCATCGAGGACGTGATCGAGCAGATCATCGGCGACATCGAGGACGAGTTCGACTTCGACGAGACCGAGGACAACATCCTCGCCGACAAGAACGGGCGCTTCCGCGTGAAGGCCGTCACCGAGATCGGCGACTTCAACGAGCGCTTCGGCACCCGCTTCGCCGACGACGACCACGACACCGTGGGCGGCCTCGTGCTCTCGCGTTTCGGCCGCCTGCCCAAGCGCGGCGAGACGGTCGTGATCGAGGGCTTCGCCTTCCAGGTGCTGCGGGCCGACAGCCGCAAGGTGCATTCGCTGCTCGTCGAGCGCCGGGCTGCGCCCGAGGCGACGGCGCCCGGGGCGTGAGCGAAGGGAGCGCCGGGTCCCCGGCGGCCCTCCTGGCGCGGGGCCTCGCGCTTCCCGCGCTCGCCGGCGCCGCGGCCGTCCTCGGGTTCGCGCCTTTCTACGCCTGGCCCGTCGCGCTCGTCGCCCTCGCGGCGCTCTTCCTCGCCTGGAAGCGCAGCGGCTCGCCGCTGCAGGCGGCGCTCTCGGGCTACGCGTTCGGCCTGGGACTCAACCTGGCGGGCGTCTCGTGGGTCTACGTGAGCCTGCACGAGTTCGGCGCCATGCCGGCGCCGCTCGCGGCCCTGGCGACGTTCCTCTTCTGCGCCTTCCTCGCGATCTTCCCGGCGGGGGCGGGCTGGGCCGCGCGGCGCACGGCGCCCGCGGGCGGCCTGGGCGAGACCGTGTCGATGGCCGCGTGGTTCGTCGTGGCGGAGTGGGTGCGCGGCTGGCTCTTCACGGGCTTTCCGTGGCTCGCGATGGGCTACTCGCAGGTTCCCGCGAGCCCGCTGGCGGGCTTCGCGCCCGTGGCCGGCGCGTACGGCGTCTCGCTCGCGGCGACGCTCGCGGCCGCCTGCGCGGCGGCGGCGCT
>CAZPLW010000338.1:0-3457 GCA_964587315.1 uncultured Lysobacter sp. | reverse complement strand
CCCCGTCCACCAGGCCCGGCCGGCTCGCGTAGACCTCGTTCAGCACGAGCGAGAGCGGCAGGTGGTTCCTCTGCGCGGGCAGCCCGCCGTTCACGGCGCAAGCCCCCACCGCGACGAGCACGCGGCACTTGTGGCGGAACTCGCGCAGCACGTGCACGTTCTCGGCGTTGCAAAGCCCGCCCTCGACGAGGCCGATGTCGCACTCGCCCAGCTCCTTGATGTCCGTGAGCGGGGTGCGGTCGAGGGTGACGATCTCGAGCAGGTCGAAGAGCCGCTCGTCGATGTCGAGGAGCGACATGTGGCAGCCGAAGCAGCCGGCCAGGGACGTGGTGGCCACGCGCAGCTTGCGGGCGGGCGCGTTCATCTCAGCGGGCCTCGATCTCGGCCGACGGGTCGGCGACGTCGGAGATGGACTGGCGGTCGAACACGCGCGCGCCGATCGGCACCGCGAACCCGCGGCGCTTGGGCAGGATGGCGCCCACGGGGCACACGTGCACGGCGCGGTCGCCCGTCGCGACGTCCGTGTCCGCGAGGCGCCCCGAGGCGGCGTTCACGATGAGCCGCGTGCCGATGCCGCGTCCCGCGAGCGCGAAGACGCTCTTGCCGTCCACGTCCCGGCTCGCGCGAACGCACAGGGAGCACAGGATGCAGCGGTTGAAGTCCAGGAGCAGCTCCGGGTGCGAGGCGTCCACCGGGCGGTCCGGGTTGAAGTGGTCGTAATGCGGCGTGTCCATGCCCAGGTCCACCGCCGTCGCCTGCAGCTTGCAGTCGCCGCTCTTCTCGCACGACGGGCAGAAGTGATTGCCCTCGACGAACAGCATCTGCACCAGGACGAGCCGCTCGGCGTTGATGGCCGGCGTGTCGCTCTCGACCTCCATGCCGTCCGCGGCGAACGTCGTGCAGGAGGAGCGGGGGTGGCCCTCCACGCGCACCGTGCACACCTTGCACGAGCCGTGGGGCTTGAACGCCGGGTGGAAGCACAGGTGCGGGATGTACGCGCCGGCGGCCACCGCGGCCTGCAGGATCGTCTGTCCCGGCGCGAACGCGATGGGGCTTCCGTCCAGGAGGAACGTCTCGCTCACGGGGTCTCCTCCTCCGGGTCCTGCGCCAGGTGCGCGCCCTCGTCGTCGCGGCCGGTCATCTGGCGCGCGGCGAGCAGCGCGCGGTCCAGGTCGAAGGCCGGCCGGAACTCGCCGTGCTCGAGCCGGCGTTCGTAGGCGGGCCGGAAGCGCGCGATGGTGTGCAGCACCGGGTTGCAGGCCGTCTGCCCCAGCCCGCAGTGGCTGAGCGCGTGCAGGTGGCCGTTCAGGCGCTCGATCTCGCCGAAGTCGTAGGGCGAGCCGTGGCCGTGGGCGAGCTTGTCCATGAGGCGCTTCAGGAGCGCGGTCCCCACGCGGCAGGGCGTGCAGAAGCCGCAGCTCTCGTGCGCGAAGAAGTGCACGAAGTTGCGCGCCACCTGGAACATGTCACGTCCCTCGCGGAACACCATGAGCGCGCCGGCGGTGGGCAGGTCCTCGAACTCGATGCGCCGGTCGAACTCTCCCGCGGCGAGGCAGTAGCCCGACGGGCCGCTCACCTGCACCGCCTGCGGCGATCGCGCCCCGCAGTCCGCGAGCGCCTCGGCCACGCGGAAGCCGAACGGGTATTCGTACACGCCCGGCCGGTCGCAGTCGCCGGAGATGCACACGATCTTCGTGCCGGCGGAGACGGGCGTGCCGATGGCGGCGTACCAGGCGCCGCCGCGCAGCGCGACGATGGCGCTGGAGGCGAAGGTCTCGACGTTGTTCACGATGGTGGGCTCGCCGAGGTAGCCGTTCGTCACCGGGTAGGGCGGGCGGTTGCGCGGCGTGCCGCGCTTGCCCTCGAGGGACTCGATGAGCGCGCTTTCCTCCCCGCACACGTAGGCGCCCGCGCCCACGTGGATCGCGATGTCGAAGTCGAAACCGGCCACGCCGCGGATCGACTCGCCCAGCAGGCCCGCCTCGCGCCGCCGGGCGAGCGTCGCCTCGAGCCGCGGCAGCAGGAAGCGGTACTCGGCGCGCAGGTAGATGAAGCCGCGCCGGGCGCCGACCACCTGGGCCGCCACCGTCATGCCCTCGACCACGAGGTCGGCGCGCGTGGCGAGCAGCACGCGGTCCTTGAAGTTCCCGGGCTCGCCCTCGTCGGCGTTGCAGACCACGAAGCGGATGCGTCCCGGCGCGCGGCGGCAGGCCTCCCACTTCACCCCGGTGTAGAAGCCGGCGCCCCCGCGGCCGCGAAGGCGCGAGGCCTTCACCTCGTCCAGCATCGCCCCCGGGCCGCGCGCGAGCGCGGCGTCGATCGCCTCGCCCGGCGCGATCGGCTCGGCGAGCAGCAGCTCGCGCCGGCGGATGTTGTCCTCCACCACGAAGAGCGCCGCGGGCCAGTCCGCGAGGGGCACCTCGCCCCGGATGAGCTCCGCGATCTCGTCGATGCGCGCCTCGGTGAGCCGGCCGATGGCGTGTCCCTCGTTCACGATCAGGGCCGGGCCCTGGTCGCACAGGCCCGTGCAGGAGGTCGTGTCGACGCTCACGAGGCCGTCCTCCGACACCTTGCCGCGCTCCACCCAGAGGCTCTGGCACAGGCGGTCCATCAGCGCCTTGCCGCCCAGCATGCGGTCCGTGATGTTGTTGCTGAAGCGCACGCGGTAGCGGCCGGCGGGCTTCGCGTGCAGGAACGAGTAGAACGACGCGACGCCCTCGATCTTGTTGCGGGGCAGGCGCAGGCCCGTCTCGATGCGGTCGACGGCCGCGGGCGGGATCCAGCCGCAGGCCTCCTGCACCTCGCGAAGGACCTGCAGCAGCTCGAGCGCGTTGCCCTGGTGGCGTTCGATGGCGGCCCCGGCGGCGCGGGCGGGATCGACGGGGCTGTCGCGGAATGCGGAAGACATGGCGGGCGGCGGGCGCCGGGAAGGCGCGCCACCGTCTTCACACGATGCGCCCGCGAAAGGCGGCCGGGGTTGACGCCGATCTAATGCGCGGCGATTGGCCGCCTCGCACGGCCCCGGATGCGGCTAGAGCGAGGCCGCGAGGCGGCTGCCCTCCTCGATGGCGCGCTTGGCGTCCAGCTCCCCGGCGAAGCTCGCGCCCCCGATGACGTGGGGCTTCACGCCCCCGGCCGCGAGCGGCGCCTCGAGCTCGCGCAGCGACTCCTGCCCCGCGCAGATCACGATCGTGTCCACCTCGAGCACGGTGCCCTTCTCGCGCTTTTCGCCGAAACTGATGGCGAGGCCCTTCGGGACGACGCCCTCGTAGTTGACGCCCGCCAGCATCTCGACGCGCTTCATCTTGAGGGCGGCGCGGTGGATCCAGCCGGTCGTCTTGCCCAGGCCCGCGCCGGGCTTGGAGGCCTTGCGCTGCAGGAGGACGACTTCGCGGGCGGGCGGCGACGGCTGCGGCCTCACGCCCTCCACCCCGCCGCGGGCGGTGCCCGGGTCGCC
>CAZPLW010000337.1:0-3461 GCA_964587315.1 uncultured Lysobacter sp. | reverse complement strand
GCGCCACACGCCGGACCCCGCGCTGTGGAAGCGCCACTTCGAGTACCTCTTCCGCGCCTGGAGCGACGAGCGGGCCCTCAAGGTCGACGGCAAGCCGCTCTTCATGATTTATCGCGCGCACCTGATCCTCGAGCTGGGCGCGATGATCGACTGCTGGCGCGAGCTCGCCCGCGAGCGCGGGCTGCCCGGCATCTACCTCGTCGCGATGAAGCAGTACGAGTTCCCGGTGCCCGACGTGCTGCGGCACTTCGACGCCACCATGCAGTTCCAGCCCTTCGAGGCCATCTTCTCGCCGGACTTCGAGGACAACCCGCCCATCGCGCGGCGCGCCCTCGCGCCCTTCCGGCTGCTGCCCGAGAAGGCGCAGGACTTCCTGCGCGCCGCCCGCTACCAGTGGTTCCCGAAGCTCACGTTCTACGATTACGACAAGGTCTGGAAGCACATCCTGCAGGTCGAGCGCGAAGGCGGCATCCCCGCCTTCCCCGGCGCGTTCGTGGACTGGGACAACACGGCCCGCTACGTGAAGCGCGCCCGCATCTTCCAGGGCGCCACGCCCGACCGGTTCGCCTACTGGTTCCGGCAGCTGGTCGAGGTGACGGCCACGCGGCCCGACCCCGAGCGCCTCATCTTCCTCAACGCCTGGAACGAGTGGGCCGAGGGGACGTACCTCGAGCCGGACGAGCGCCACGGGCTCGCCTACCTCGAAGCGGTGCGGGACGCCCTGGCCGCCTGCGCCGGCGCGCCGGGAGGAGCGCCGCCCCCCTAGGGGCCCAAGTCCGGGCAATCCCCTGCCACGGAAGGGGGGTGCCCGATGGCACGCCCGGTGTATCATTTCCCGGCCCCAAGCCACCCCCCACAACAAGAGCGAGACACCGTGGCCCATTTCGCGCGCTGGATCCCGAAGTTCTCCGTGAACGACATGGCCCGGCTGGTGATCGGCCTGGCCGTCGTCTCCTTCTTCCTCGCGCACGAGGCCGAGTGGAGGGACTTCCGCTTCCTGCAGCAGCTGGAGCTGTGGGCCTACGACGCGCGGGTGCGCCTGTTCCTGCCCAAGACGCGCGATCCGCGGATCATCATCCTCGACATCGACGAGAAGAGCCTCAACGCGGAAGGCCGCTGGCCGTGGAGCCGCGACAAGATGGCCAACCTCATCAAGCAGCTCTTCGAGAACTACCGGATCAAGGTCATCGGATTCGACATCGCCTTCGCGGAGGCCGATCCCAGCTCGGGCCTGCCCGTGCTCGAGAACATCGCGAAGACGGACCTGAAGAACAACGCGGATTTCCAGTCCGTCCTCGAGAAGCTGCGCCCCTCGCTCAATTACGACCAGCTTTTCGCCGACGAGGTGCGCAAGTGGCCCGTGGTCCTCGGCGTCGCCCTGGGCGGCAAGGAGGACAAGGCGGGGGTGCTGCCGCCGCCCAACTTCCTGGTGAAGGAACTGGGCAACGTGGAGTACCGCTACTACTCGGCGAGCGGCTACAGCGGCAACATCCCGCTCCTGCAGGAGGCGGCGGCGGCCGGCGGCCACATCTACCCGGCCCTCGACATGGACGGCATCACGCGGCGCGTTCCCATCTTCATGCGCTACGGCGACGGTTTCTACGAGTCCCTGTCGCTCGCGATCACGCGCACCTACCTCGGCAACGCCACCATCAAGGTCCAGGTCGAGAAGCCGAGCCAGGTGGGCAACCGGCTCGAGGGCTGGATGCGCTCGGTGAAGATCGGCGAGGTGTCGATCCCCATGGACCGCGCGATGTCCGCGCTCGTGCCCTACCGGGACTCCGGGGGCTACCGCTACGTCTCCGCCACCGACGTGCTGCGCGGCAAGCTCGAGAAGGACGAGCTCAAGGACAAGATCGTCATCATGGGCACCTCGGCCGCGGGCCTGCTGGACCTGAGGGCGACGCCGGTGCGCGAGGACATGGCCGGGGTCGAGGTGCACGCGAATCTCGTGGCCGGGATCCTCGACCAGTCGGTCAAGAGCCGCCCGCCCGAGATCCTGGGCATCACCGTGATCTGCCTGCTGCTGGTGGGCATCCCGTGCGCCTTCCTGCTGCCCCGGCTCTCCGCCGTCTGGTCGACCGCCGTCGTCGGCGTGCTCTTCGTCCTGAGCGTGGCGCTCAACCTCTGGGCCTGGCAATCGCAGAACCTCGTGGTGCCCATCGCCTCGACCCTGAGCATGCTGGTGGTGCTCTACTTCCTCAACATGGCGTACGGCTTCTTCGCCGAGGCGCGCTCGCGCCGCCTCATCACGGGGCTGTTCGGCACCTACGTGCCCAAGGAACTCGTGGCCGAGATGTCGAAGAACCCGGGCGAGTACTCGATGCGCGGCGAGAGCCGCGAGATGACGGTGCTCTTCTCGGACGTGCGCGACTTCACCTCGATCTCCGAGGGCCTCACGCCGGAGGGCCTGAAGGACCTGATGAACACCTACCTCACGGCGATGACGGAGAAGGTGCAGGAGAAGCGCGGCACGATCGACAAGTACATCGGCGACGCGATCATGGCGTTCTGGGGCGCGCCGGTGTCGGATCCCGACCACGCACCGCACGCGCTGGAATCGGCCATCGCCATGCAGAAGGGCCTGCGTGGCCTGGACGCGGAATTCTCGAAGCGAGGCTGGCCGCCGCTCGCCATCGGCGTGGGCGTGAACTGCGGCGTGATGAGCGTGGGCGACATGGGCTCGAAGTTCCGGCGCTCCTACACGGTGATGGGCGACTCGGTGAACCTGGCCTCCCGCCTGGAGGGCCTCACGAAGGAATACGGCGTGGGCATCCTCGTCACGGAGAACATCGTGAAGGCCGCCCCGTCGTTCGTGTACCGCGAGGTCGACAAGGTGCGCGTGAAGGGCAAGCTCGAGGGCGTGGCGATCTACGAGCCCCTGGGCAAGAAGAGCGAGGTGGGCGAGCAGACGCAGGTCGAGGTCGACCGCTTCCACAAGGGCCTGGACTTCTACCGCAAGCAGCGCTGGGACGACGCCGAGCAGGTCTTCAAGAACCTCGCCTACGCCTCGCCGGACACGAAGCTCTACCGCCTCTACCTCGAGCGCGTCGCGCACTTCCGCCGGAACCCGCCGCCGTCCGACTGGAACGGCGTGTTCGTGTTCACGACGAAGTGACGCCCGCCGCCGGGGTCACCTACCCCTTCGCCACGAGCCTGCCGGCGCCCGGGGAGGCCCTCGAGGTCGCGCCCGGCGTTCGTCTCCTTGACACGCCCGCCGTTCCGGCCGAGTGGAAAGACGAGGCGCTGCAGCACGCGGACGCGCTCGAGGTCTACCGCCGTAGCGACGATCTCGATTGGACGTTCGCCAGCCCGGCCGCCTCGACCCACCCGGGTCAGCGCACGGAGCGCTACCGCCTTGGCGGGGATCAGCTACTCGTTGACGAGGACGGCAACAGCGAGATCAGCACCGAGGACTACGCGATCGCGATCGCCGACCTGCTGAAAGACGGCAGCCACGG
>CAZPLW010000336.1:0-3472 GCA_964587315.1 uncultured Lysobacter sp. | reverse complement strand
CGCGGACGATCACCGTCTGAGGCGCGTCGCCCTGGATGATGAACCCGCCGATCATGACGTCGCCGCCCGTGAGCACCTTGCCGCGCGTGGCGATGTTCAGCAGCGGCACCTGCGGCAGGTCCACCTCGAACACCTCGATGATGCCCACGCCCGTCCCGCCTCCGAAGCCCGTCACGATGCCGGTGTACGCGCCCGGCGCGAGCGTCGTGTGGATCGCCGCCTCGAAGGGGTCGGCCGGCGCGAAGCCGCTCGCCTGCAGTTGGGCGGCGTTGGCCGCTTCCTGCCAGTTGTCGTTCGCGGCGATCTGCGTGGCGCCGGAGAAGAGCTGCAGCACGGGATTCGCGAGCGCATTGGGCACGCCCAGCGCCACGAGCGAAGGCCCCCGCGCGCGCACCACCACCGTCTTCGCCTGCGAGCCGCCGATGATGAACCCGCCGATCAGCACGTCGTTCCCCGTGAGCACCTGCATCCGCGTCGAGAGGTTCGCCAGGCGCGGCGGGTTGGCCGGCACGATGGCCGGGCCGACCGCGAAGCTCATCGTCGCCTCCTGCGCCGGGTCGTACACCTCATTGCCCGCCTGGTTCGCGGCGAGCGTGCACGTGCCCACCGCCACGCCCGTGATCGTCGTGCCGTCCGCGCCGGAGGTGGTGCAGGTGGCCGGCGTCTTCGACGTGACGACGATCGGCAGGCCGGACTCGCTGGAGTAGAGCACCACCACCGTCGACGCGCCCACCGTGAGCACCGGCGGCGTCTCGTCGAAGCCGATCTCCTGCCCGAGCTTGTAGATGGTGATCGAGAAGGGCTGCGTCGCCGCCGGGTTCACGCCGTTGGACGCCGTGATGACGCCGGTGAAGGTTCCGCCTGCCGTGGGCGGGCCCGAGATCAGGCCCGTCACCGCATCGAGCGAGAGACCGGGGGGCAGCGCGCCCTGCGTCACGGCGAAGGTCGGCGCGGGCAGGCCGGTGGCCACCACCGTGTAGGCGTAGTTCTGCAGCGCGAGCCCGGATCCGGGTGGCGCGCTGAGGAACGCGGGCGCCGAGGGCGTGGGCGTCGCGTTCGCCGTGGGCAGCGACGACGGCCCCGAACCGACGCTGTTGCGCGCCTTCACCGTGCAGGAATAGGCGGTGTCCGGCGCGAAGCCCGTGATGAGGAAGGGCGGCGTCGTCTTCGTCGTGACGAGGGCGCCGCACGTGATGGTGAAGTCGAGGATGGACGCGTTCCCGTCGTTCGGGGCCTGGACGTCGAGGAGCACCTGCCCGAAGGTCACCGTCACGTTCGTGATGACCGGCGCGTCGGGCACGGTGGGCGCGGGAAAGCTCACGCGCCGCACGCGGTTGCCCTCGGCCTCGGCGATGAGCAGGCTGCCATCGTTGGCCACCGCGAGCCCGTAGGGATAGTGCACGGCCGACAGCTTGGCCGGGATCCCGTCGGGACCGTTCACGCGCTGGCCGGTGCCCGCGATGGTGTAGGTGAGCCCGCTCGCGGTGATCTTGCGCACGCTGTAGACGCCCGCCTCGGTCACGAAGAGGTCGCCCGAGCTGCCGAAGGCGAAGCCGATCGGCGTGTCGAGCGGCGCACCCTTCGCGACGACGCCCTGGCCGGCGACGCCGCGCTGGCCGGTGCCGGCGATCGTGGTGATGATGCCCTGCGTGTCGACCTTGCGGATGCGCGGGCTGTTGTACTCGCCGATGAACAGGACGCCGGCGGCGTTCACCGCGATCGCCTCGGGCTCGTTCATGCCGGCCAGCGTCGCGGGACCCCCGTCCCCGCCGAAGCGGAAGTCGCCCGTCCCGGCGATCGTGGTGATCGTCCCGTCCAAGGCGACGCGGCGGATCCGGTTGTTGCCCGAGTCCGCGATGTAGACGTTGCCGGCGGCATCGGCCGTGACGCCGCGCGGCTCGAAGAGGAGCGCCGCGCCGGCGGGGCCGCCATCGCCACCGAATCCCTGCACGCCGGTGCCCGCGAACGTGGTGATGGTCCCGCCGGGCGTCACCTTGCGCACGCGGTGGGAACTGTTTTCCGCGATGTACAGGTTGCCCGCGCCGTCCAGCGCGATCGCGCGCGCGAAGCGGATGCCGGCGGCCAGGGCGGGCCCGCCGTCGCCGCTGGTGGTGCAGTTGCCGCTGCCAGCGACGTTCGTGATGATCCCGGCCGGGTCGATCCGGCGGACGCGGCAGCTGTTGGACTCCGCGATGTAGATGTTGCCCGCCGTGTCGCGCGCGAGGCCGTTCGGGCTGAAGGTGGACGCCGTCGTCGCCGGCACGCCCGAGACGTTGGCGCCCGGCGCCCCGGTACCCGCCGCGTTCGAGATGAGCGGCACGCCCGCCACCGACGGCGTGATGGCGAACGTGCGGTCGACGTCGGGCGCCGGGAGGAAGGCGCCGTTGCCCGCCTGCGAGGCGCGGATCGTGCACTGCCCCGCGAGCCCCATGAGGGTGACCGTGCTGCCGTTCGCGCCGGTGGTCACGCACGTGGCGGTCGACTGCGAGGAGAAGGTGACCGGGTTGCCCGAGCCGCCGCCCGTGGCGCTCACGACGAAGGGCGGCGCGTCCGTGGCCCGGCCGGCCGGCGCGGTGAATGCGATCGCCTGCGGCGCCTGGGCTCGGGCGTGGGTCACGATGAGGGCGGCGCCGATGAAGGTGGCCACGGCGAACATCAGGAGTCGGAAGGTGCGCATGTCGGCTGCTCCGATGCGGGTTCTCGGCCAAGGCGGCCATCGCAGCGACCATACGGGCGGGAAACGGCCGGATTTCGCGCGCGCGCGCGCGTCCGGCCCGGATTAACGGCGACGTAACGACGGGAAGCCCGGCGGGAGCGGCGAGAGGCTAGCCCGCGGGTGGCGCGAGGGGAGCGAGGGCCGCGCGGGCGGCGGCGGCCAGGGCGGGGAGGCCCCGGGGGGTGAACGCCTCGTCGCGGCCACCCGCGCCCGCGACGAACGTCCCGGCGTCCTTGCGGATCGCCGCGGTGAACTCGGAGGACGCCGCCACCTCCCGCGCCCAGACGAGCGCCTCGCCGCGCATCGCGGGTGTCGCCACCGCCAGCAGCCGCGCGGCCGTGACGACCGCGTCGGCCAGCACGTTGGCGAAGCGCTTCTCGCCCGCCGAGTCGAGGACGATGGCCAGGTTCGCGGCCGCGTCGCCGTGCTCGCCCTGCTCGATCGAGGCCTGCGCGAGGACGATGCGCGCGTCGAGGGCGGGCAGCAGGTGGCCGTCGCGTTCGGCCATCTCCAGGGCCTGCCGCGCCGGTTCCCGCGCCTCGGCGGGCCGGCCCATGCGCAGGAGCGCGTCGCCCGTCGACATGAGATTGAGCGCGATGAGGTTGCGGTCGCCGGCCTTGCGCAGCGCCTCGAGCCCGGCGCGGTAGCGCTCGAGCGCGAGGGGCAGGTCGCCGCGGCGCGTGGCCACCACGCCCAGGTTGTGCAGCGCGCGGCCGACGTTGGCGGTGGCGGCGAGGTCCTTCCAGCAGGCGAGCG
>CAZPLW010000335.1:0-3474 GCA_964587315.1 uncultured Lysobacter sp. | reverse complement strand
TCGAGGCCGCGCGAGCCGTCCCGCTGCCACCCGATCTCGCCGCGCGAGACGCCGGCCCGCTCGTCGCCGTCCTGGGCGACGGCGCGGGACCCGAAGCCCTTCGCGCGCGGCGCCAGCGCGAGACCCAGGCGCTCCTGGCGGGCGGGCTCGTCGCCGAAGTCCCTGTCGGCCCGGGCCTCGCCGGCCGCCTGCGCGCCGCGATCGACGCCCATCCCGGCCGCGATGTCGTCCTCACGACCCCGCGCGTCCTGCTCCCCTATGGTTGGGATGCGCGCCTGCGCAAGGCCGCCCACGCCGATCCGGCCATCGGCGCCGCGGCGCCGCTCGTGGAAGGCGATCCGGCCTTCTCGCTGCTCGAGGCCGGTGCGGACACGCGAGCGAACGCCGAGGCGATCGACCGCATCGCGTACTGCCTCGGCGACCGCGCGTACTACGAGGTGCCGGGGCTGCCCTCGGCCTGCGCCTGGCTGCGCCGCGACGCGCTCGACGAGGCCCTCGCGTCCCCGGGGATCGGGGCCGCCACCGCGGGCGCCCTCGTCGATGCGATCGCGAGCCGCCTGCGCGTCCAGGGCCGCAGCTGCGTGCTCTGCGACTACCTGCACGTGACCGGGGCCGAGCCGGACGCCAAACCGGCGACGTTCGAGACCGTCGACGCCACGGCCCTCGCGCAGCACCACCCCTTGGGCGCCCTTCGCCGCGCGGTCGCCGATGCCGTGTCGCGCGGGCTGCCGGCCGTCCTCGCCCCCGGGCTGGACCCCCGGCCCGTCTGCCTGCACGTCATGCACTACTGGGGCGGCGGCCTGGACAAGTGGGTGCGCGATTTCGCGCGCGCCGACCCGTCCCGCGTGCACCTGTCGCTCGCCACCTACCGCATCGGCGAATCCGGCGGCCAGCGCGTCGTGCTCTACGCGGATCCCGGCGCCCGCGCGCCCATCCGCACGTGGGACCTCGCGCGCCCCCTGCGCTCGACGGCCGCGGGGAGCCTCGAGTACCGCCGGGTCCTGGACCAGGTGCTCGCCGAGTTCGGCGTGGATTGCGTGATCGTGTCCTCGCTGATCGGGCACTCGCTCGACGTGCTCGCGCTCGCCGTGCCGACCGTCGTGGTGCTCCACGATTTCTATCCGGTCTGCCAGGCCATCAATCCGCTGTTCGGCAGGACCTGCGAGCGCTGCACGCGCGACGACCTCGAAGCCTGCGCGAAGGGCAACCCGCTCAACCACATCTTCCGCGACCAGTCGCCCGACGACTGGCACGCGATGCGCGGCCGCTTCACCGACCTCGTGCTCGCGCGCGGCCACGGGATCGTGGTGCCGAGCCCGTGGATGGCGGGGACGCTGCGCCAGCTCGATCCGCGCCTCGCGAAGGCCTCGATCCGCGTCGTGGGGCACGGCATCGACCTGCGCCCGCCCCGCCTGCCCTGGCCAGGGCAGAAGGCGGGCGAGCGGCTTCGCCTCGTGGTGCTGGGTCGCCAGTCGCGCCAGAAGGGCAGCGAGCTGCTGCGGGCCGCGAGCGCGCTCCTGCGGGCGTACGCCGACGTCACGATCGTGGGCGGCGGCGGCAACGGCGTCGCGCTCGCCCGGGACTGCGGCTGGGAGGCCATCGAGTCCTACCGCGAGGAGGAGCTGCCCGCGATCCTCGCGCGGATCGCGCCCCACGCGGCCGTGCTCGCCTCCGTCGTGCCCGAGACCTTCAGCTACACGCTGAGCGAACTGTGGAACCTGGGCGTGCCGCCGCTCGCGACCGACCTCGGCGCCTTCCGCGACCGCATCGTGCACGGCGACGGCGGCTTTCTCTTCGCGCCGGATCCCGATTCCCTGGCGGCCCTGGTCCGGGTGCTGCACGACGAACCGGCGCGCCTGGCCGATGTCGCGGCCCGCCTGGCGCTCCGGCCGCGCGAGCCCAGCACCACCGACATGGTCGCGGCGCTGCGCGAGATCCTCCCGGGCGGCGCCCGGCCCGCCGCCCGCTTCCGCGTGGGCATCGGCGCCCAGACGGGCCTTTCCGAGCCCTATCGCCACCTGAGCGAGGCCTATGCGCGACTGCGCGGCTCGTACGACGACGTGCAGCGGGCCTACGACCACACCCGCGCGGCCTACGAGCGCGCCGCGGGTGAACTCGCCGCCGTGCGCGAGCTCTGGGAGCGCACCGGCGCCGACATCCAGGCGCTGCGCCTGGGGCACCTATGGTGGAACGCGCCCGAAGCCCTTCGACGCGTCGAGGACTCCCGTGAGAAAATGCGTACCCTGGGCGCCGCCGCACCCGGGCCGCCCGACGAAACCGGGACCGCGCGCGGCTAGCGCCCGCCCCCCCGCGAAGAGGACAGCAAAGCCTTGGATACCCCTGCCGCGTCCCCCGATACCCGCTTCCCCTGGGCCGCCCGCCTCACCCCGCGGCTGCTCAAGTCGCCGTGGTGGATCGGGCACATCCCCTTCGCCTACGAGCTCATCGCCCGGCAGAAGCCGTGCAGCGTCGTGGAGCTGGGCACCTACAGCGGATCGTCCTTCGCCGCGTTCTGCCAGGTCGTGCAGGCGTGCGGGATCGACGCGACGTGCTACGGCGTCGACCTGTGGGCCGGCGACATCCACATGGGCACGTTCGACGAGGCGCTCTACAACGAGATCTCGGGCTACGTGCAGTCGACCTACCCCGGCATCGCCGTGCTCGTGCGCAAGGACTTCAACGAGGCGGCCAACGACTTCGCCCCCGGCTCGGTGGACCTGCTGCACATCGACGGCACGCACACCTACGAGGCCGTCAGCAACGACTACCACACCTGGTTCGACAAGCTCTCGGACCGGGGCATCGTGCTCTTCCACGACACCAACGTCACCGTCCAGAACGCCGGCGAGGCCGCTCTCAAGTTCGGCGTGCGCCAGTTCTTCGACGAGGTGAAGGGAAAGTACCCGCACCTCGAGTTCGATCACTGCTGGGGCCTGGGCGTGCTCTTCGTCGGCCGGAACGTGCCGGCCGAAGCGCTCGAACTGGTGGCCGCCGCGAAGGACCCCGCCTTCCGGGCGTACTTCGCCGAGAAAGGCGCCGCGGTCTCGAAGCAGTACGAGGCGCTCGGCATTCCCCTGCCGCGGCACGGCGCGTACCCCGGCAGCGGCTCGTTCGCCGCGCGCGCCCTCGGCAAGCTGCGCCGCGTCGCGCGGCGCGTGCTGGGGAGCGCGAACCCCGCCTGAGCCACACCGCCGCCACGCGAGCGCCCGCGAGAGGCGCGCCCTTCGCAACCCCCCATTCGATGACTCCGGAAAACCTGGTCAGGCTCGTCGCGCTCTATTTCCCGCAGTTCCACGCCATCCCCGAGAACGACGAGTGGTGGGGCCACGGCTTCACCGACTGGGTCAACGTGAGGAAGGCCCAACCGCCGTTCCGCCGCCACCACCAGCCGCCCGTTCCGGCCGGCCGGCGCACCCCCCACCAACCGCCCGTCCAGACCCCCCCCCCGCCGACAGCCCCCCCGCAACGCCCCCC
>CAZPLW010000334.1:0-3497 GCA_964587315.1 uncultured Lysobacter sp. | reverse complement strand
CCGCCACGCGCGGGGCCACCGTGCCGCGGTCGCGCGTGCGGTCGGGGTACCAGATGACGGCGTTGGTCTTGTTGGCCACGCCGAGCTTGCGGTAGAGCTCGTGCAGGTACACGCGCATCGTCCCTTCGCGATACCCCATGTGCTTCGCGATCTCGCGGCTCGACTCGCCGCGCGAGAGCAGCTCCAGCATCTGTCGTTCCTGCGCGTCGATGTCGATGGCTAGCTTCGTCATAGGAATCCCCTGTCTTCTTGAAGTGAGGTGACCAGTTCCCCGAAGGCGTCCGCGCCGCCGGCCGCCCGCGTGTCCAGGCCGAGCTCGTCGGCCTGCTCGCGGATCAGCGCGTCGAAGCGCGGGACGATCTCGGGATCGAATCGGGTGCCCGCGCCGCGGGCGAGCTCGGCGAGCGCCTCGTCCATCGAGCACGGCGGGCGCGTGCCCTCGCCGCAGACGAGGGCGTCGTAGGTGTCTGCCACCGCGCACAGGCGCGCGGGACGCGGGATGGAGAGGCCTCCCACGTGCTCCGGATGGCCGGTGCCGTCCCAGTGGGCGTGGTGATAGCGGGCGATCTCGCGAGCGAGCAGGATCCGCGCGTGGTGCGCGTCGTCCAGCATCTCGGCGCCGGCCTCGGTGTGCCGGAGCCAGAGCTGCCTCTCGACGGCGTTGCGCGGCCCCGGCCCGCCCGCGATCGCCTCGGGCACGGACGACATGCCGATGTCGTGCAGGCGCGAGGCGAGGCCGATCTCGAGGGCGAGCAGCGGATCGATGCCGCAGGCGCTCGCGGCCGCGTGGGTGAGGGCGCCCACGCGCTCGCCATGGCGGGTGGTGGGATCGAACCGCAAGGCGGCGCCCTGCGCGAGGCGCTCGTAGGTCGTCCATTCCGGCGGCGATCTCGGCGGTTCCAGCCGTGACGTGAGCCGGGCGCGGTCCTGCTCGGTGAACGGGCCCGTCGGCGGCCCGGAGACCTCGGCCAGGCGCGAGATCTCCACGCGCCCCTTCACGCGATCGATGGCGGCGCGGTAGATGTGGTCGGCGAGCTCCTGCAGGCGCACGAGGGCACGCTCCGGATTGCCCGCGGCCTCCTCGGCGCGGATGGCGCACACCAGCGTCTCGCGGATGCTGGCCGGCAGGCCGCGCGCGGTCTCCATCGCCTTCTCCAGGCGCGTGAGGGCGAACTCGTGCCGTCCCGCCGCGACTTCCCACGTGGCGCGGGCGACGGCCGCGGCCACCGCCGCCCGGGCCGTGCCGAGCGCCTGCGAGAGGCGCACGGCCTCCAGCGCGTGGCTCTCCGCCTCGGCGGCGCGGCCGGTGGCCACCAGGAGGTTCACGAAATTGCGGTGCAGGAGGATCTCGGCCTGCGGATCGCGCCGCCGGGCCTCCGGCGTGATGCTCTCGCTCGCGAGCCGCGCGAGGCGCAGGCCCTCCTCGAAGCGCCCGAGGTGGAAGTAGGCGCTCGCGAGGTTCGACGAGGCGAAGAACCGCGAGGGGGCGCAAGCCGGGTCGTCCGGCGCGCACAGGTCGAGGGCGCGGTGGAAGGCGGGCGTGGCGAGGGCATAGTTGCCGGCCATCGAGAAGACCACGCCGATGTTGCACCAGGCCCGGCGCATCTCGTCCGCGAGCCCGGCCGCGGCCGCGACGCGCAGGGAATCGAGGTGGAACTCGATGGAAGCGACCACGTCTCCCGCGTCGCCGTGGACGATGCCGCTGGCGGCCGACGTGCGGAAGCGAAGGTCGCGGTCGCCCGCGCGGCAGGCGAGCTCGTGGGCGGCGTTCGCGAGCGGGATCGCGTCGGGGGAGCGGGCGGCCGAGAAGAGCACCCGGCAGAAGGCCACGGCGCTCTCGATGGGCTCGCGCACGGCGCCCCGGGCCGGAAACGCGGCCAGCGCCTCGAGCACCGGGACGAGGGCGGCGTGGAGATCCTCCCGCCCGAACTGCCCGATCAGGGGTTCGAGCGCCTGGAGCCTCTCGCGGATCGACATCGCCGGCCCGGGTCGCGGGTCGTCGTCGGCCCGGGTTGCATTTGTTTGCCCAGACATCCCCGGATTCTACCAAGGCCGGGCCGGGGACGCCCGCAGGGAATTGCCTACGCCGGCGTAGGTAGGCTTCCTACCCGATCAGGGCGTCGCCGGGCAGACTTGCCGGGCGAATTCGGCGATGCGCCGGCCGGCCTCCGCGGCCTCGGCCACGGTCGACACGAGCGCGATGCGCACCTGGCCGCGTCCCGGGTTGCGTCCGTGCGCCTCGCGCGAGAGGTAGCTGCCCGGGAGCACGGTCACGCCCGTGCTCGCATAAAGCTCGCGGGCGAACGCCGCGTCGTCGCCGGGCACGCTCGCCCAGTAGTAGAAGGCCGCCTCCGGACGCGCGAGAGGCAGCACGGGGTTCACGAGATCGAAGAAGGCATCGAACTTCTCGCGGTAGAGGCGCCGGTTCTCGCGCACGTGCGCCTCGTCGTTCCACGCCGCGACGGAAGCGAGCTGGACCGTGTTCGAAATCGCCGAGCCGTGGTAGGTGCGGTAGAGCGCGAAGTCCGCGAGCCGCTTCGCGTCGCCCGCCGCGAAGCCGGAACGCAGCCCGGGCGCGTTGGAGCGCTTGGAGAGCGAGCCCATCACGACCAGCCGCTCGAAGCCCTCGCGGCCGAGCTGCCGCGCCGCGCCCAGCGCGCCCAGCGGCGGCGCGTCCTCGTCGAAGTAGATCTCGCCGTAGCACTCGTCCGAGACGATGGTGAAGCCGTGGCGGTCCGAGCGGTCGAAGAGCCGCGCCCATTCCGCGAGCGGCTTCACGCGCCCGTTGGGGTTGTTGGGCGAGCACACGAACGCGAGGCGCGTGCGCTTCCACGCGGTCTCGGGCACGTGGTCCCAGTCCGGCGCGAAGCCGCGGTCGGCCGTGGCGTTCACGAAGAACGGCCGCGCGCCTCCCAGGAGGGCCGCGCCCTCGTAGATCTGGTAGAACGGGTTGGGGCACATGACGAGCGCGTCGTGCTCGAGCGGGTCGAGGATCGCCTGCGCCAGGGAGAAGAGCGCCTCTCGGCTGCCCGAGGTCGGCAGCACCTGCGTCTCCGGGTCCACGCGCTCGAGCCCGTGGCGGCGCTCGAGCCACGAGGCGATGGCCTGGCGCAGCTCCGGCAATCCCTTCGTGAGCGGGTAGCGCGACAGGCCCGCGAGGTTCGCGGCGATCGCGTCCTTGAGGAATCCGGGCGTCGGGTGCTGCGGCTCGCCGATCGACAGGTTGATGGGCGCGAGGCCGGCGGGCGGCACGACGCCGGCCATCAGGGTGCGCAGCTTCTCGAAGGGGTAGGGCTGGAGGAGTTTCAGTCGCGGGTTCATCCCGCGATTATCCCGCGAATCGCCAGGGGCTAGCGGCGGCCCTCGTCCAGCAGGCCCAGTCGCACGAGCGGCAGGCGCAGCCACCAGCGTAGGCCGCGGCGGCGCAGGATCTCGCGCTCGCGGGCCGCAAGGGCCTCGACGTGCGCGGCACGCTCGCCTTCGCGAGCGGCCTGGGC
>CAZPLW010000333.1:0-3520 GCA_964587315.1 uncultured Lysobacter sp. | reverse complement strand
CGAGGCGCGCGGCGCCGCCATCGCGACGCAGGAATCGGCGGCGCTGCGGGTCGATCTCGACAAGCGAACGATCGAGGTGACGGGGGCCGCGAAGGTGCGCGCGCTTCCCGAGCGGCTCGAGCTCAAGCTCTTCACCGCGCAGTCGGAGGTGACGGACGAGCGCCACGGCGCCATCCGCTTCTACCCCGACGGCAGCTCCACGGGCGGGCGCGTCACGGTCGCCGCGGGCGAGAGGAAGCTCCTCGTCGACGTCGACTGGCTCACCGGCCGCGTGAGCATCAAGGAGGGGGGCTAGCGCCCCGCCCGCGCCCCCATGGCGCGCCCGTCCTGCCGCCCGGCCCGCGAGGCGGGCTTCACGATCGTCGAGGTGCTCGCCGCGTTCGTCGTGTTCGGCCTCGCGCTCGCCGGCGTCATGCAGCTGTTCACGAGCGGCCTGCGCGACGCCCAGCTCGCCGACGAGTACGCGCGCGCCGTGATGATCGCGCAGTCGCGCCTGGCGGCCTTCACCGCGGTCGAGACGGTGGAGGAGAAGAACGCCGAGGGCAGCGAGGACCGCTTCCGCTGGCGCATCGTCGCCACCGCCTACGACGAGCGCCGCGAAACGCCGGGCGCGGACGCGAACCGCGAGGCGAACCTGCGCGTGCGCCTGGTGCGCGTCGACTCGATCGTCGCCTGGCCCGCGGCGGACGGGAAGGAGCGCGACGTGCGCCTCGCGACGCTCGTGCTGGTCTCCAAGCCGTGAGCCGCGCGCGTTCCGGCGGGTTCACGCTCCTGGAGACGGTGGTCGCGCTCACGCTGCTCGCGATGATGCTCGGCCTGCTCTTCGGGGGCCTGCGCATGGGCGTGCGCGCCTGGGACGCGGGCACGGAGCGCGGCGACCGCGCGGACCAGCTGCTGCTCACGTATTCCTTCGTGCGCAAGGAGCTCTCCGCGGCCTTCCCGTGGCGCTTCAAGGACCCGCTCGCCGTGCGCATCGCCTTCACCGGGGAGCGAGAGCGCCTGCGCTTCGTGTCGATGCGGCCCGCCGAGCTGGGCGGCGGCGGCCTCGCGTTCGTCTCCTTCGAGAAGGCGGGCCCGAAGGGGGCCGAGCGCGCCGGCCGCCTGGTGATGCGCCGCGCGCCCGCGCTCGCCGACGCGAAGGACTTCGAGGGCGTCGAGGCGGCGGAGGCCTTCACGCTCGCCGAGGGCGTGACGGAGCTGCGCTTCGAGTACTTCGGCGCCGAGAACGACACGGCGAAGCCGGCCTGGAGCGACAAGTGGGACTTCCCGCAGCGGCTGCCTTCGCACGTTCGCCTCGTGATGAAGAGCGGCGAGGCGGCGCTGCCCGAGATCGTCGTCGCCCTGGGCATCGGCGAGGAAGCGGGCTGCTACGAGACCAACTTCCAGCGCAATTGCGTGCCGCGCCGATGAGAGGCGCCCCGCCCCGCCGCGAGCGCGGCATCGCCCTGGTGCTGGTGATCTGGCTCGTCACGCTGCTGCTCGTCATCGCCGGGAGCTTCACGTACGCGATGCGCACGGACGCGCGCGCCTCGCGCAACGCGGCCGCCATCGCGAGGGGCGAGGGCATCGCCCGGGCGGCGGTCGCGAGGGCCCTGATGGAACTTTTCAAGCCTCCGGGCAGTCCAGAGGGGTGGCGGCGCGACGGAAGCCTGCACGAATGGGTCTTCGACGACACGCCGGTGGCGGTCAGGCTCTCGGATGAGTCTGCTAAAATCGACGTCAACACCGCCAATCAGGAGTTGCTCAAGGGGCTGTTCCGTTACGCGGGCCTCTCCGAGGAAGACGCGGTGAAGCTGCTCGACGCGGTCCTCGATTGGCGCGATCCGGATTCGCTCAAGCGGCCCTTCGGTGCGGAGGAGGCCGAATACTCGCAGGCCGGCCTCAAGGGGCGTCCGGCGAACTTTCCATTCCAGTCCACGGAGGAATTGCAGCTCGTCCTCGGCATGCGCCCCGAGGTCTTCCAGCGCATCGCGCCCATGATCACCGTGTACTCCCGCCAGCCGGGCGTGAACCCCCATCTCGCCAGCCGCAACGTGCTGCTCGCCATTCCCGGCGTGACGCCGGAGCAGGTCGACTTCTACCTGGGCGAGCGAGAGCGCGCCCGGGCGGAGGGACGCGCGCTGCCGGTGTTCACCGCCGCGGGCGCCTACGCCACGTACGCGCAGGCCACGGCGATCACGGTGCGCGCCGAGGTGCGCCTCGAGCGCGGCATCGCCGTGCAGCGCGAGGCGGTCGCCATGCTCACCCCGCAATTCCCGCGGCGCCCGTGGACCCTGCTCGCGTGGCGCGAAGTCTCGCGCGACCAGGACGCGCAGCGCGAGAGCGCCAAGACAGCGGAGAACGCCGTTGGCCAGCGCCGCTGAGTCCGTGTTCGCCCCGATCCGCGAGGCGGCCGAGCGGGCCGGCGTCGCGGAGTTCCTGCGCTGGTGGAAGGCGGAACTCGTCGCGGCCGTGCCGTCCTCGTGGCGGGCCCGCGTCGACGGCGGCGGGCCCGCGATCGTGTCGCCCGAGGGCAGCGACTGGATCGCCTGGAGGCGAAGCGAGGGAGCCCTGGCCGAGGCCGGCCGCGCCCGACTCGCGAATCTCGATGCGGCCGGCCGCCGCGCCGCCTTCCGCCGCCTCCTGGGAGAAGGCGCTGGCGTCGCGCCGAACGTGTGGCTGCTTCTGCCCGAGGCTTCCGTGCTGCGCCGCCACGCGACCCTCCCGCTCGCCGCGGAGGAATCGCTCGCCGAGGCGGTGGGGTTCGAGCTCGACCGCTTCACCCCGTTCACGGCGGAGCAGGCCTGGTTCGATTGCCGCATCGCCTCGCGCGACGCCAACGCGCAGCGCCTCGAGGTGGATCTCGCCGTCACCCCGCGGGCCGGCGCGGAGATCGTCGTGGCCGAGCTGCGCGAGCTGGGCGCGACGGTCCTGGGGGTGGGATTCGCGGAGGACGTGGCGGCCGGCGCCGCGCCGCTCAACCTGCTGCCGGTCGATCGCCGCGAGCGCCCCGCGCCGTCGCGCGCCGCGCTCGCCGCGCGGGTGCTGGCGGCTTGCACCGGCGTCCTCGTCGTCGCGGCGCTCGTGTACCCGCTCTGGCAGAAGCGCGAGCGCGTCATCACGCTCATGCCGCGGCTCGATACCGCGAAGGTGGGCGCGGACGTCGCCGACCGCCTCGCGCGCGAGATCGAGAAGATCGCCGCCGAGCACAACTTCATCGTCGGCAAGAAGCAGGGTGCGCACACCGCGATCGCGATCCTCGAGGACCTCTCGAAGGCCCTGCCGGACACCACGTGGGTGCAGCAGCTCGACCTGCGCTCGACCTCCAAGGGCCGCGAGGTGCAGATCGCCGGCGAGACCGGGTCGTCCACGCAACTCGTCGAGGTGATCGAGAAGTCCGACACGCTCGCCAACGCGAGCTTCAAGTCGCCGCTCACCAAGGGGCAGACGCCCAACACGGAGCGCTACCTGCTGGCCGCCGAGGTGAAGCCGCGCGCGCTGCCCGAGCCGCTGCCGGAGGCGGGCCTCGTCTCGCCGAACG
>CAZPLW010000332.1:0-3528 GCA_964587315.1 uncultured Lysobacter sp. | reverse complement strand
CCCGGCGAGACGCAGACGCTGCCCCTCGCGATCTACGCGGCGACGCAGGTGCCCGGCGGCGAGACGGCGGCGCTCGCCCTCTCGGGCATCTCCGTCGCCCTGTCGCTCGCGGCCCTCGCCGGCTCCGAATGGCTCGCGCGGCGCGCGAAGCGGGGGGCGCCATGATCGAGGCGAGCCTGGAGATCCGCCGGGGAACCTTCACCGTGCGCGCGGACTTCGCCACCGACGCGCCCGTCGTCGCGCTCTTCGGGCGCTCGGGCTCGGGCAAGACCTCGATCGTGAAAGCGCTCGCGGGCCTGGTCGACCCGGTGCGCGGCCACGTGCGCGTGAACGGCGTCACGCTCTTCGATTCCGCCTCGGGCGTGAACCTGCCGCCCGAGCGCCGGCGCATCGGCTACGTGTTCCAGGACGCGCTCCTCTTCCCGCACCTCACCGTGCGCGGCAACCTCGACTACGGCGAGCGCCTCACGCCCCCGGGCGAGCGGTACGTGGACCGCCGCCAGGTGATCGAGCTGCTGGGCCTCGCCGCGCTCGAGGACCGGCGCATCGAGAACCTCTCGGGCGGCGAGCGCCAGCGCGTGGCCATCGGCCGAGCCCTGCTCGCGAGCCCGCGGCTGCTGCTCATGGACGAGCCGCTCGCCGCGCTCGACGGGGCGCGCAAGAGCGAGATCCTCGCCTACGTCGAGATCCTGCGCGACGAGCTTCGCATCCCCATCGTGTACGTGAGCCATTCCATCGAGGAGGTGACGCGCGTCGCCGACCACCTCGTGCTCGTGTCGGACGGCCTCGCGGTCGCCTCGGGCCCGCTCACGGAGATCATGGGCCGCGTGGACCTGGAGCCCTACCTGGGCCGATTCCAGTCCGGCGCCCTCATCGAGGCCCGCGTGGCGCGGCACGACGAGCACGACGGGCTCACGACGCTCGCCTTCGACGGCGGCGAGTTCGTGGTGCCCGTGGTCGATTCGCTGCCGGGCGAGCCGGTGAAGATCCGCGTGCGCGCCCGCGACGTCGCCATCGCCCTCGAGCCGCCGGCGGGCACCAGCTTCCTCAACATCCTCGAGGGGCGCATCTCGGCGATCTCCGACCGTCCCGGCCCGCTGGTGGACATCACCCTGGCCGTGGGCGGCGCCACGATCGTCTCGCGTCTCTCGCGCCGCTCCGCCGATCGCCTCGGCCTCGCGCCGGGCATGAAGGCCTACGCGCTCGTGAAGGCCGTCGCCCTCGACCGCCACGCCGTCGGCTTCGCCTGAAACCGCCCGAAACCGGGGACGCTTCCCGGTTTCGCGGCCGCACTTGTCTTCACTTGTCTTCTCAGCAGTCGAAACCGGGAAGCGTCCCCGGTTTCGGGTCCCCCGGTTTCAGGCCCGGTCGTTCCAGGTGACAGTGCCCAGGCCCGCGACGTCGTAGCCGCCCAGCGCGCGCACCTTCTCCGCGAAGCGCTTGCCGCGGGCGAAGGCGAAGAGCGCCTGCAGGGGCGGCTCGAACCAGGCCGCGCGCGCGACGGCCAGGTCCAGCCGCTCCACGACGAGCGGGACGAAGTCGAGCCCGAGCAGCACCGCCGCCGCCCGCGCGCCCAGGCCCGCATCGGCATCCCCGGACTTCACGCTCGCCGCGAGATCGCCCTCGCCCATGACGGCCGGCGCGAAGCGCAGCTGGCGCGGCTCGATGCCCTCGCGCGCGAGCAGCCGTTCGAGCAGGACGGCGCTCCCCGCGCCCGGCTGCCGGGCCGCCACCGTGACGCCCCGCCGCGCCAGGTCGGCCACGGCGCGGATCCGCTTCGGATTGCCGCGGGCGACCAGCAGTCCCTGCTCGCGCCGGGCCCATTCCACGAGCGCGCACTGCCGTCCGGCCAGGCGCGCATCGGCCTCGTCCCGGTTGAAATCCGTGAGGTCGGCCGAGGGCAGGTGGGCGAGCGCCGCGCTCACCTCGCCACGCGAGAGGCGCTCGAGACCGTCCGTGCTGCCCTGCGTGAGGAGCGCGAGGCCGCAGCGCGACTCCCGCACCGCCCACTCGAGCAGCGGGTCGTGGCTGCCGGCCACGAGCGGCGGGGGCAGGCCGCGCGTCGGGGCAGTGCCGCCGGCACGTTCGGAGAGCCAGGCCTCCACCTCGGGCAGGTCGAAGAGCAGCTTGCCCCCGGCGCGCCGGTGCGGCAGCCCCTTGCGCGCCACGAGGTCGTAGACCGTCCGCGTGCCCAGGCGCAGGTGGCGCGCGACCTCCGCCACGGTGAGGTGGGCGGGCGCGGGGGCGGTCCGGCGGGCAGGGCGGTCGGCGGTCAAGGCGGGTTTTCCCATGAGTTTGGTAAAATTGCATCATGTTTGAAATATTTGCAAGCATGGGGCTCGCGGCCCACCTGATGGCGACCGGAAACGCGGAGTTCCTCGGCGTCGTCGCCCTGTCGCTGGAGCTCTCGCTCGCCGCGGCCGTCCTCGGCTCGGCCATCGGATTGCCGGCCGGCGCCCTCGTGGCCATCGCCCGCTTCCCGGGGCGGCGCGCGGTCATCGTCTTCCTGAACGCGCTGCTCGGCCTGCCCTCCGTCGTGGTGGGCCTGATCGTGTACCTGATGCTCTCGCGAGCCGGCCCGCTGGGCTCGTGGGGCCTGCTGTTCACGCCCGGGGCGATCGTCATCGCGCAGACCGTGCTGGTGATCCCGATAGTCGCCGCGCTCGCGCGCCAGGTGATCGAGGACGCCTGGACCGAGTACGCGGAGCAGTTGCGCTCCCTGGGCGTGGGCACGGCGCGGGCCGTCGGCACGCTGGTCTGGGACACCCGCTTCTCGCTGCTCACCGTGGCCCTCGCCGGCTTCGGGCGCGCCGCGAGCGAGGTGGGCGCCGTGATGATCGTCGGCGGCAACATCGACGGCGTGACGCGCGTGATGACCACCGCCATCGCCCTCGAAACCAGCAAGGGCGACCTGCCCCTCGCCCTGGCCCTGGGCGTCGTGCTGATCCTCGTGGTGCTCGCGGTGAACGCCGCGGCCTACGGCATCCGGGAATGGAGCGCGGCGCGCCATGGCTGAGCGGCCCGCTTCCCTGCTCCAGGCGCGCGATCTCACCGTCGTGCTGGGCGGGGTCACCGTGCTCGACCGCCTGTCGCTCGAGATCGCGCCGGGACTGCGCACGGTCGTCCTGGGCGCCAACGGCGCCGGCAAGAGCGTGATGCTGCGCACGCTTCACGGCCTCATCGCCCCCGCCTCCGGCACGCTCGCCTGGCAGGGGGGCCGCGCGCCCCGCCAGGCCATGGTGTTCCAGCGCCCGGTGCTGCTGCGCCGCTCGGCCCTCGCCAACATCGAGTACGGCCTCGCGGTGAACGGCGTCGACGGCGGCGCCCGCGAGCGCCGCGCCCGCGAGGCGATCGCGAAGGTCGGCCTCGAGTCGCTCGCCGACCGCCCCGCCCGGGTCCTCTCCGGCGGCGAGCAGCAGCGCCTTGCCCTCGCGCGCGCCTGGGCCCTGGAGCCGGCCATCCTCTTCCTCGACGAACCGACCGCGGGCGTCGATCCCGGCGCCGCGGGCGAGGTCGAGCTCATCGTCG
>CAZPLW010000331.1:0-3552 GCA_964587315.1 uncultured Lysobacter sp. | reverse complement strand
CCTTCGTCGATGTTGACCGCCATGAGCCGCGGGCCAGGTTCCGCGCGCACGATCCGCCACTTGCGGCCGGCCGGGAAGCCCGCCCCGCCCAGGACGCGCAGGCCCGAATCCTCCATCACCTTGATCACCGACTCGACGTCGCGCTCGCCGCTCACGCACTGCCGCCATGTCGCGTAGCCGCCGTGCGCGAGGTATTCGTCGTAGCCCATGTGGCCCGTGTCCGGGGCGCGCACCAGGCCTTCCTTCACCGCCGTGGCCACCTTCTCGGCCGTGGCCTGGCCGAACGCGTTCTGGCCCACGCACACGGCCGGCGCCTCCTCGCAGCGGCCCAGGCACGGCGCCGCGACGACGCGCACCGCGGGACCGAGGGTCGACCGGAGGCGCTCCAGCAGGCCCACCGAGCCCGCCATCTGGCAGGAGAGCGTGTCGCACACGCGCACGGTGATCTTCGCCGGGGCCGCCTCGCCTTCCTTCACGACGTCGAAGTGGTGGTAGAAGGTCGCGACCTCGAACACCTCGGCCTGCGAGAGCTTCATGGCCTCGGCGAGCGCGGCCAGGTGCGCCGCCGAGAGCATGCCGAACCGGTCCTGGACCTTGTGCAGGTTCTCGATGAGGTACTCGGGCGCGCGCGGCGCGTCGCCCAGCAGCGACTCCACGTCCGCGCGGGCGGCGGCGTCGACGGCGCGGCCCTTGGGATGCGGGCGGGCCTTGCGAATGGCGGAAAGCGGGATGGCGACCCGGTCGTTCATGGCGAACTCGTCTTGGAAGGTTTCGCGACCGGCATTTCTTCCGGTCGGGTGGGCGCGGCAGCCCCGGCGTAGCTGCTCGGGGGAAGGCGCATCGACAGGCGTCCAGACTACCCAAGGGGGCGGTCTCTTGGGGTTGACCCGAGTCAAGGGCGCCGGGACGGCAAGGTCCCCCATCCACTATGCCAGAATGCGCCGATGTGCCGCGCCCTCCTCTACCTCGGCTCGCCCGTCCCGCTGGACACCCTGCTGCACCGGCCGGATTCGGCGCTCGTGCGGCAGAGCTACATGCCCAAGATGCTGCACATGCTGAACCTCGCCGGGTTCGGCCTGCGGGCCTGGGACCGCGCCTCCCGCGACCCGCGCCGGCCGTGGACGTACGCGTCGACGGACCTGCCCATCTTCGACCGGAACCTCGAGGGCCTCGCCGGCAAGGTCGAGGCCTCGGCGGTGCTGGCCCACGTGCGCGGCGTCTCCTACAGCACCACGGCCGACGTGACGCCCGCCAACGTGCACCCGTTCCAGTTCCCGGACACGCCGCTCGCGATGGCGCACAACGGCGACCTCGCGCGCTTCGCGGAGTTGAAGCCGGCCCTCGCCGCCCACGTTCCCGCGTCCATCGCCCGGCACGTGCGCGGCACGACGGACAGCGAGTGGATCTACGCGCTGGTGCTCTCGGGCCTGCCCGATCCCTCCCGCCCGCCGGAAGGCGACGAGCTCGCCGACGCCATCCAGCGCGCCCTCGCCATCATCCGCCGCGAGCGCGACCGGCTCGGCATCGACAGCTCGTCCTCGGTGAACCTCTTCGCGTGCGACGGCACGCAGCTGGCGGCGGCGCGCTACTGCTTCGACTTTGGGCGCTACGCCACCGAGGACCCGGCGCGCGTGCACGAAGCGAACCTGCACTACCTCAGCCTCTGGTACACGCTGGGACGCGACTACGGGCTGCACGACGGCGAGTGGCGCATGACGGGCGATGCGGCCGGGGCCGACTCGATCCTCGTCGCCTCCGAGCCGCTCACGCGCGACGTGGCCTCCTGGGTCGAGTTGCCGGAGTACGGGCTGCTCACGGCGGGCGTCGCGGGCGGCCGGCCCTCGATCGCGGTCCGCTACCTGGACTGAGCGGTCTGCACCCAGAGCGCGGGGCCGGCGAGCGGCGCGCCCGCGAGGCGCGCATGGGTGGCCAGGCGCGCGAGGGCGCGGTTGGTGCGCGCGAGGGACTCCAGCAGGTGCCGCTGCGTCGCCGCGCGAACGCGCACCGAGACCCCCTCGTCGCCGAAATAGAGCGTCCGGAAATCCTCCGCCGCGATCTCGAGGAAGGCCGCCGATTCGCGCACCGCCGCATGGGCGCCGTGCGTGCCGCCCGCGAGCGCCCCCACGAATCCCACGGGCTGGCCGGGGCCCAGGACGGCGAGGCGCCGGTCGCCCGCCGGGCTGGGCCTCGCGATCTCGACGGCGCCGCGCACGACCACGTAGACCGTCGTGGCCGCGTCGCCCGCGCGGTACAGGCTCGCGCCGCGGGGAAGCTCGAGCATGCGTCCCGCCGCGAAGACCTCGTCGATCTCGTCGGCCGGAAACCCCGCGAAGAACGGCAGCTTCGCGAGAAAGCGCGCCGCGTCGAACGAGCCCTTGCGCGAGCGCACCGGCTCGAAGGGCGCGGCGGGCTGCGGCGAATGCGTGGGCGCGTCCTCGCGATCGACGGCCGCGAGGCGCGCATTCATGGCGCGGAGCCGGTCGGCCAGGTGCAGCGTGAGGGCGTGCTGCAGGTCGCGCGCGGCCGGGCCGCGCCGCGTCACGGCGCCTCGGAAGGCCTCGCGCTCGACGAACCAGCCGTCGAGCGGCGCGGCGGCCGTCACGTTCGCGATGCACGTGCCCTGGTCCACCAGGGCCATCTCGCCGAAGAGGTCGCCAGGACCCAGGCGGGCGAGGACGATGGCGTTGCCGCCGGGGGCGGGCACGCTCACCTCCGCGATCCCCTCGCGCAGCAGCCACGCGCCGCGCGCGGGATCCCCGTGGCGCACCAGCGGAGCGCCGGGAACGAAGGAAACCGGACGGGCCGAGCCGAGCAGCAGGTCGCGCGCCTCGTCGCCGAGGCGCGCGAGGAACGTCAGAGGACGCTCTTCAGCAGCTTGCCCATTTCCGCCGGATTGCGCGTCACCTTGATGCCGCATGCCTCCATCACGGCGAGCTTCTCCTGCGCCGTGCCCTTGCCGCCGGAAATGATGGCGCCCGCGTGGCCCATGCGCTTGCCGGGCGGGGCGGTGACGCCGGCGATGAAGCCCACCACCGGCTTCTTCATGTTCGCCTTGACCCACTGCGCGGCCGCTTCCTCGTCGGAGCCGCCGATCTCGCCGATCATGATCACGGCGTCGGTCTCGGGATCGTCGTTGAAGAGCCGGAGCACGTCGATGTGCTTGAGGCCGTTCACGGGGTCGCCGCCGATGCCGACGGCCGAGGACTGGCCCAGGCCCAGCGCGGTGAGCTGGCCCACGGCCTCGTAGGTGAGCGTGCCGGAGCGCGAGACGACGCCGATGCGCCCCTTCTTGTGGATGTGGCCCGGCATGATGCCGATCTTGATCTCGTCGGGCGTGATGGTGCCCGGGCAGTTCGGCCCGAGCAGCAGCGTCCGGCGGCCCTTCATCTTGTCGCGCGTGCGGATCATGTCGCGCACGGGGATGCCCTCGGTGATGCAGATGACGAGGTCGAGATCCGCCTCGACCGCCTCGTCGATGGCCGCGGCCGCGAAGGGCGGTGGCACGTAGATCACGGAGACCGTGGCGCCCGTCTGCTTCTTCGCCTCGGCGAC
>CAZPLW010000330.1:0-3574 GCA_964587315.1 uncultured Lysobacter sp. | reverse complement strand
TGCCTTCCTTGCCGGCGATGGACGCGATGTTCACGATGCGGCCGTAGCCGTTCGCCGTCATGTGCGGCACGAGCGTCTTGTTGCACAGGAAGACGCCGGTGAGGTTGATGTCGAGGACCTGCCTCCAGTCCTCGACGCGGTACTGCGCGACGGTCGTGTTGGGGCCGGTGATGCCCGCGCTGCACACGAGCGCATCGACGCGGCCCAGGGCGCGGACGGTCGAGGCGAGCGCGGCCTCGACCTGGGCTTCGTCGGCGACGTCGACCTGCGCGGCGTGGGTGCCGGGGCCCAGCTTCGCGGCCGAGGCGGCGAGGGCGTCCGCGTCGCGGTCCCAGAGGGCGATGCGCGCGCCGGAGGCGGCGAGCCGCGTGGCGATGGCCCATCCGATGCCGGCGGCACCCCCCGTGACGACGGCCTGGCGGCCCTTCAGGTCGAGCTGGTTCATGGGGGTCTCCCGGTCGAGGTCGGGCGAGGATACCGCAAAATTGGCCTGACCACTTGACCACGGTACGGTCCCCCCGTACCCTCCGCGAAAGACCACGGGCGGCAACGACCGCCCCGGCGTCCCCCGGCCACGCACCGGGACCGCGCGAGTCGGAGGAGACACGCAGATGGCGGCACCCAGGAAGCGCCGTCGCAGCCAGGACTGGTTCGGCCGCGAGGGCAAGATGGGCTTCATCTACCGGTCGTGGATGAAGAACCGGGGCATTCCGCACGACCAGTTCGACGGCCGCCCGGTCATCGGCATCTGCAACACCTATTCCGAATTCACGCCCTGCAACTCCCACTTCCGCGTCCTCGCCGAGCACGTGAAGGCGGGCGTGCTGGAGGCGGGCGGCTTCCCGCTCGAGTTCCCCGTGATGTCCCTGGGCGAGACGCTCCTTCGCCCCACGGCCATGCTCTACCGCAACCTCGCCTCGATGGACGTGGAGGAGTCGATCCGCGGCAATCCCATGGACGGCGTCGTGCTGCTCATGGGCTGCGACAAGACCACGCCGGCGCTGCTCATGGGCGCGGCCAGCGTGGACCTGCCCACCCTCGGCGTTTCCGGCGGCCCCATGCTCTCCGGATGGCACAAGGGCGAGCGCATCGGCTCGGGCACCAACACCTGGTCGCTTTCCGAGGACCTGCGCGCGGGCCGGATCACGAAGGACGAGTTCCACGAGGCCGAGAGCTGCATGCACCGCTCCCACGGGCACTGCATGACGATGGGCACGGCCTCGACCATGGCCTCGATGGTGGAGGCGCTCGGCGTCGGCCTGCCCGGCAACGCCGCCTATCCGGCCGTCGACGCGCGGCGCAACGTGCTCGCCCGGATGGCCGGGCGGCGGGCGGTGGCGCTGGTCGAGCAGGACATCCCGCTGTCGCGCCTGCTCACGCGGGCGGCCTTCGAGAACGCCATCCGCGTGAACGCGGCCATCGGCGGTTCCACCAACGCCGTGATACACCTCATCGCCATCGCGCGGCGCATCGGCGTGAAGCTGGACCTGGACGACTGGGACCGGCTGGGCCGCGGCGTGCACACGCTCGTGAACCTCATGCCGAACGGCAAGTACCTCATGGAGGACTTCTGCTACGCGGGCGGGCTGCCGGTGGTGATCCGGGAGCTGGGCCGGCAGGGCCTGCTCCGGAAGAAGGCGCTCACCGCCAACGGCGAGACGATCTGGGAGAACTGCCGGAAGGCGGAGAACTTCAACCCCGACGTGATCATGCCGTTCGCGAAGCCGTTCAGGAAGGACTCCGGGCTCGCGGTGCTGCGCGGCAACCTCTGCCCCGACGGCGCCATCATCAAGCCCTCGGCCGCCACGCCGGCGCTCATGAGGCACACCGGCAAGGCGGTGGTGTTCGACGACATCGAGGATTTCCACGCGCGCGTGGACGACCCGAAGCTGCGCATCGACGCCGGTTCGGTGATGGTGCTGCGCCACTGCGGCCCGAAGGGCTACCCGGGCATGGCCGAGGTCGGCAACATGCCGATCCCCGCGAAGCTCCTGAAGAAGGGCGTCACGGACATGGTGCGCATCTCCGACGCCCGCATGAGCGGAACCGCCTACGGGACCGTCGTCCTGCACGTCTCGCCCGAGGCGGCCGCCGGCGGGCCGCTCGCGCTCGTGAGGACGGGCGACACGATCGAGCTCGACGTCGGCCGGCGCCTGCTGCACCTGCACGTGGAGGAGGCCGAGCTCGCCAAGCGCCGCGCCGCGTGGAAACCGCCCGCGAGCCCGATGAAGCGCGGCTACTGGAAGCTCTACGTGGACCACGTGAACCCGGCGAGCGAGGGCGCGGACCTCGACTTCCTCGTCGGCGGGAGCGGTTCGGCCGTGCCGCGGGACAACCACTGATGGCGCGTTTCCTCATCACCGACTGGGATTTCCCCGACCTCGAGCTCGAGTTCGCCCTCTGCCGCGAGGCCGGCATGGACGTGAAAGCCGCCCAGTGCCGGAGCGAGGAGGACGTGATCCGCGAATCCGAGGGCTGCCAGGGCCTGCTCGTGCAGTACGCCCCCGTGAACGCGAAGGTCTTCGCCGCGCGCCCGGAGATCCGCATCGCCTCGCGCTACGGCGCCGGCTTCGACACGATCGACACCGAGGACGCGAGGCGCCACGGCGTCTGGGTCGCCAACTCGCCCGACTACGGCGTGGGCGAGGTGGCGACGCACGCGCTCGGCATGGCGCTCGCGCTGGTGCGCCACCTCGCGATCTACGACCGCGACGTGAAGGCCGGCCGCTGGCACTACACGACGCCGGGCGCCATCCGCCGCTGTTCCGACCTGACCCTCGGCATCCTGGGCCTGGGCCGCATCGGCAAGCGCATGGCCCACCTCGGGCGCAACTGCTTCCGCCAGGTGATCGCCTGCGACCCGTACATCATCGACGGCGACTTCCCGGCCTACGTGGCGCGCGTCTCGCGCGAGGCGCTCTTCGCCGAGGCCGACGTGGTGTCGTTGCACGTCCCGCTCAACGACGAGACGCGCGGGCTCGTGAATGCCGCACTCTTCGAGCGCATGAAGCCGGGCGCGATGCTGGTGAACACCGCGCGCGGCTCGGTCGTGAACGCGGACGACCTGGTCGCCGCGCTGCGCGCCGGACGCCTCGACGGCGCGGCGCTCGACGTGCTGCCGGTGGAGCCGCCGCCGCCCGGTCACCCCTTGCTCGCCGACCCGCGCGTGCTGCTCACGCCCCACGCGGCGTTCTATTCGGTCGAGGCCGAGCGCGAGCTGCGGCGCAAGGCGGCACAGAACCTGGTCGACTGGGCCCGCGGCGGCCGGCCGACCTACGTGGTGGTGGAAGGCCGTCCCTCGGGGGCGGGTGCCCGCGCGTAGAATCCCCGTCAACCGCAATCCGGCCGCCACCCCGCGCGAAAGACGCGGAGGGCCGTCTCTCGGAAGATCCCATGGCATCGGTCAGCATCCGCGGCGTCGAGAAAACCTTCGGAGGCACGCGCGTGATCCGCGGCGTGGACGTCGAGATCGCGGACGGGCAGTTCGCGGTGCTCGTGGGCCCTTCGGGATGCGGCAAGTCGACGCTGCTGCGCATGATCGCCGGGCTCGAGGAGATCACCGGCGGCGAGATCC
>CAZPLW010000329.1:0-3611 GCA_964587315.1 uncultured Lysobacter sp. | reverse complement strand
GCCGCGCCGCCGCTCGCGGACGTGGCGCCGGGCCGCCCGGTGGCGTGCTTCGTCGCGCAGGAGGGCGCGTCGTGAGCGGGGCCCGCGGCGACGTCGTGCTCGAGGCCGTGGACCTCGTGAAGCATTTCCCCGTGAAGCACGGGCTCTTCCAGCGTGCGCGGCACGTGCACGCGCTCGACGGCGTGTCTTTCGCATTGAAGCGCGGCGAGACGCTGGCCGTGGTGGGCGAGTCGGGCTGCGGCAAGTCGACGCTCGCCAAGTGCCTCATGCGCCTCGCCGAGCCCACGGGCGGGCGCGTGGTGCTGCTGGGCGACGACATCACGCACCTGGGCCAGGGCGCGCTGCGGGGCCTCAGGCGCCACATGCAGATCGTCTTCCAGGACCCGTACGCGAGCCTCAACCCGCGCTGGTCCATCGGCTCGATCGTGGGCGACCCCATCCGCCTGCACGGGAACGTCTCCGGCGAGGAGCGCCGGAGACGCGTGGCGGAACTGCTCGAGACCGTGGGCCTCGATCCGGGCTACGCCGACCGCCATCCGCACGAGCTCTCCGGCGGCCAGCGCCAGCGCGTGGCCATCGCGCGGGCGCTGGCCGTGAACCCGTCGGTGATCATCTGCGACGAGCCCGTGTCCGCGCTCGACGTCTCCATCCAGGCGCAGGTGATCAACCTGCTGAAGCGCCTGCAGGCGAAGCTCGGCATCGCGTATCTCTTCATCTCGCACAACCTGGCGCTGGTCGAGCACATCTCCGACCGCATCGCGGTGATGTACCTCGGGCAGGTGGTGGAGCTGGCCGACACGAAGTCGATGCGGCGCGAGCTGCTGCACCCGTATTCGAAGGCGCTCTTCTCAGCGGCGCCCGTGGCCGACCCCGACGCGTCGGCGCGCCGCGCGCGCATCATCCTCGTGGGCGACGTGCCCAGCCCGGTGGATCCGCCCGGCGGTTGCCGGTTCCGCACGCGCTGCCCGTGGAAGCGGGATCGCTGCGCCTCGGAAGCGCCGGCCCTGCGGGCGATCGGCGATCGTCTCGTCCGATGCCATTTCGCGGGGGAGCCCGGCTTTCCCGCGCCCCTCGCCTGAGCCTTCGAAGATGACCGATACCGCCATGATCGACGCCGACCGCCTGAACCGCAGCCTCGAGGAACTCTCCGCCTTCGGGCGATCGGAAGGCGGCGGCGTGCGGCGCCTGTGCGCCGGCCCGGAGGACGGCCTCGCCCGCGACTGGCTGCGCGCCCGTCTCGCGGCCGAAGGCCTCGCCGTCAAGGTCGATGCGGTCGGCAACATGTTCGCCGTGGCGGAGCTGGCCGCGCCCGACGCGCCCGTCGTCCTCACGGGCTCGCACCTGGACAGCCAGCCCTCCGGCGGGCGCTACGACGGCGCGTACGGCGTCGTGGCGGGCGTCGAGGCGCTGCTCGCCGTGAGGAAGCGCGCGAAGGAAGGCGGGCTCGCGGCGAAGCGCAACCTCGGCGTGGTGAACTGGACCAACGAGGAAGGCGCGCGCTTTTCTCCCAGCACGCTCGGCAGCGCCGTGTTCGCGGGGCTCGTCGCGACGGACTTCGCGCTCTCCCGTGAGGACGGCGACGGCGTCACGCTCGGGGCGGCGCTCGCGGCCATCGGCTACCACGGCGCCGACCGGGGGCCGGCGAAGGTCGCGTCGTACGTCGAGCTGCACATCGAGCAGGGGCCGGAACTCGAACGCACGGGGCATCGCATCGGCGTCGTGGAAGGCAACTGGGGAACCGCCAAGTTCGTGGCCGACATCCGCGGCCGGGCCGCGCACACGGGGCCCACGCCCATGGCCGACCGGCGCGATGCGCTCCTGCCCGCCGCGGAGCTGGTGCTGTTCGTGCGCGCGCTGTCGGACGCCACGGGCGGCGCGCTGCTCTCCTCCGTGGGCCGCCTGGACGTGATGCCCAACTCGACCAACGTGGTGCCGGGGCAGGCCCGGCTCTTCGCCGAGTTCCGCGCCGTCGATCCGGCGATGCTCGCCGAGGCGTGCGCGAAGCTCGTGGCGAAGGCGGCCTCGCTGTCGACGTCCGGCGTCACGGTGGAACTCGTGCAGACGCTCGATCGCCCGGCCGGCACGTTCGACGCGGGCCTTCGCGGGATCATCGCGCAGGCCGCGACCGCCTGCGGGTACCCGCCGCTCGGGCTCAACACCGTCGCGGGCCACGACGCCATCCCCATGAAGGCCGTCTGCCCGAGCGCGATGATCTTCGTGCCCTCGGCCGGCGGCGTGAGCCATCACGAATCGGAATTCACCTCGCCGGCGGACCTCGCTGCGGGCGCGCACGTGCTCGCGGAGACGCTCTCGCGCCTGGTGGCCGGCTGATACCAAGGACGACATCGACATGAACCCCAAGGACTACGCGCGGCTCACGGCCGTGGACATGGCGCGCCTCGTGCGCGAGGGCAGGATCTCGCCGGTGGAGCTGGTGCGCGGCGCGCTCGCCGCCATCGAGGCGACCGATCCCGCGATCAACGCGTGGAGCGAGGTCTTCGCGCAGGACGCGCTCGCGCGGGCGGCCGAACGCGAAGCCGAGGCGCGACGCGGCGAGTTCCGCGGCCCGCTGCACGGCGTGCCCGTCGGCATCAAGGACCTGTTCCTGGTGAAGGGGACGCACACGCGGCGCGGCTCGCACCTGTACGCGAGTTCGCTGGCGAACGAGACCGGCCCGGCGGTCGGCCGCCTTTTCGCGGCCGGCGCGGTGATGGTGGGCAAGAACACGACGCCCGAGCTCGGCTGGAAGGCCTCGTCGGCCTCTCCCCTCACCGGCGTCACGCGCAATCCGTGGGAGCCCGCGCGCACGCCCGGTGGCTCCAGCTCCGGATCGGCCGCCGCGGTGGCCGCGGGCACGGTGCCGATCTCGCTGGGCTCGGACGGCGGCGGCTCCATGCGCGTGCCGGCCTCGTTCTGCGGAGCGTTTTCCCTCAAGGCGAGCCTGGGCCGCGTGCCGACGTGGCCGCTCAGCCCGTCGGAGCATCTCTCGCACGCGGGCCCGATCACGAACACGGTGGCCGACTACGCGCTCGCGCTGGACGTGCTGCAGGGGCCGGATCCGCGCGACCCGCAGTCGCTGCCGCGCGACGCGGCCGCCTACCTCGACTCGACGACGCAGCCCCCGAAGCGCCTTCGCGTCGTGCTCGCGCCCACGCTCTTCGGCGTGGCCGTGCAGCCGGACATCGCGGCCTGCGTGGCTGCCGCCTTCGAGCGCATGCGCCGCGAGATGGACGTCGAGGTCGTGGCGACGGGCGTCGACTGGCCCGATCCCGTCTCCATCTTCGACCGGCTGTGGACCGCGCGCGGCGCCGCGTATCACGGGCTTCCGGGCGCCGACCTGGCGAAGCTCGATCCGGGCTTCGCGCGCCTCATCGAGCGCTCGCGGTCCATCACGCTGGCCGACCACCTGCGCACGCTGCAGGACCGCGCCGAGTTCAATCGCCGCGCGGAGGAGTCGTTCCGCGAGTTCGACCTGCTCGTGACGCCGATGGTCCCCATCGATCCGTTCGCGGCGGAGGCGGACGGACCGCCGGACATGGACCTCTCGTCGCCGGTGCCCTGGGCGCGCTGGACCCCGTTCTCATACCCCTTCAACATCACGGGCCAGCCGG
>CAZPLW010000328.1:0-3672 GCA_964587315.1 uncultured Lysobacter sp. | reverse complement strand
GAAGTGTTAGTGCGATTGGCCTTGGCGAACCTCTTAAAGCATAAGAAAATGGAAAAGCAGCAAGTCGCGTGTACATGCCGCCTTCCCGAGCTTGGGATCGCTTGGTTCATAACTCAGATTGTCTAGTTCATCGACCGCCAACACCCGAGCAATCTCCGTGTCGAGAAAATCCATGAACGCTGATTTGGTACCGTCGCGATAGGGGTCGCATCGCTTCATCAAGCTGTCAATCTTTTCCCCACTGGCCACCAGCCAACCGAAGCGGTGATAGATCTTTCGGTCGGCAAACCATTCCCGCAACAGCGTGTAACGCTTCCAGACAAGCTGCCATAGGAGAATTTGCGCCGCATCTGCACTTCCAACCTTGCTCGTCTCTATGTCGAATTCTTTCTGGAAGTTGGCAAACACCGCATAGGGGTCTTTGGCGCTAGCATCAGTTTTTGATACCAGACGCAACAGCAGGTCGATACGTGTCGGGTAGTCCTCGGGCTTGTCCTTGGTTGGGAAATGCCAGACGACCGATTCATGCAGCCCCCGCCCGACCTCCTCCCCGCCCCGAGCGAGGGCGAGGGCCCCGAACCGGACGTCGGGAACGCTGCAGCCGGCGTGGCTCTGCCGGCCGGAACGCCCGAAGTGCCGCGTCCGGAGGCCCGCAAGACCGAATTCGCCCCCGCCCTCGTGGCCGCCCAGGAATCGCGCGCTCCCGCTCCCCGGATCGAACCGGCCGCCGCGCCGCCCGCCGACGCCGCGCCGCTCGCCGCGGAGCCGGGCACGCCCGCCTTCCGGGAAGGCTTCTCCGAGCGCGTGACGATCCTCACGCGCGGCGGCCGCACCGAGGCCGGGATCACCCTGCACCCGGCCGACCTGGGCCCCATCGACGTGCGCATCCGCATCGAGGACGGCACGGCGACCTTCCGGTTCGACGCCCCGGTCGCCGAGACCCGCCAGGCGATCCAGGACTCGCTGCCGCGCCTGGCGGAAATGCTGGCCGACGCGGGGCTCACCCTGGGAGGAACGCAGGTGGGCCACCCGGGACGGGACGGCGGCGAGCCCTCGCCTTTCGCCGGATCCACGCCCCGCGCAGCCGAGGCCCCGGAAGACGGGGAAGAGGCGCCCGCCGTCCCCGTGCGCCACGTGCGGGTCGCCGCCCCGGGCCGCGTGGACCTCTTCGCCTGACGAATCCCGAATTGGCGCCGGAAACCACCGCTTATCCGGGGGTTCCGGCGGGGTCCCGGTCCCCATAATTCCTCGCATCGGCTCGCGATTCTCGCGCGCCGCCCGTCCGAATCGCGAGGAACCATGTCCACCGCCGCCGCCGCCGCACCTGCACCCGCAGCCGCCGAACCCGTCGCGCCGAGGAGCCGGAAGAAGCTCATCGTGATCGGGGCGGTCGTCGCCACGCTCCTCCTGGCGGGGGGCACGGGCGCCTACTTCGTCCTGAGGAAGCCGCACGAGGGCGAGCACGCCGCGGACGCGCCCAAGGCGAAGAAGACTCCCGCCTTCATCCCGTTCGACGCGCTGGTGGTGAACCTGCGCGACGAGGGCGTCGAGAAGATGATGCAGGTCTCGTTCTCCTTCGAGGCCGCCGACTCCAAGGCCGCGGACGCCGTGAAGGCGCACACGCCGGCGATCCGCAACCGCCTGATCCTCCTGCTCACCTCCAAGACGTCGGCGGACATCGCCGGCCGCGAGGGCAAGGAGAAGCTCGCCGCCGAGATCCTCGGGGAAGCGCGCCAGGCGATGGGAGCGACGAAGGAAGACCCGATCGTCGAGGCCGTGCACTTCTCCGGCCTCATCGTCCAGTAACGGCCATGTCCGAACAATTCCTCTCGCAGGAAGAAGTCGACGCGCTGCTCGAGGGCTCCGAGGGCGAGGACGCCCCGCAGGCCGCGGACTCGCCCGACGGCGTGCGCACCTACAACCTCGCCAGCCAGGAGCGCATCGTCCGGGGCCGCATGCCGACCCTCGAGATCGTGAACGAGCGCTTCGCGCGGAACCTGCGCATCGGCCTCTTCAACTTCATGCGCAAGAACCCCGAGATCTCCGTCGGGCCCGTGCGCGTGCTCAAGTACAGCGCGTTCCTGCGCGACATCGCGGTGCCGACGAACATCAACATCGTCTCCATCCGACCGCTGCACGGCTCCGGCGTCTTCATCATGGACCCCACGCTGGTCTACAGCGTCGTCGACAGCCTCTTCGGCGGCCAGGGCCGCCACACCCGCATCGAAGGCCGCGACTTCACCGCCACCGAGCAGCGCATCATCCAGCGCATGGTCGAGGTGGTGTTCGCCGACTACAAGGCCGCGTGGTCCGGCATCTACCCCATCGAGCTGGAGTACCAGCGGGCCGAGATGCACACGCAGTTCGCCAACATCGCGCACCCGAGCGAGATCGTCGTGGCCACGAGCTTTCGCATCGAGCTGGGCTCGACGGGCGGCGAGATGCACCTCGCCATCCCCTACTCCACGTTCGAGCCGATCCGCGACGTCCTCTTCACGAGCCTGCAGGGCAACTCCTCCGAGCCCAACCGGCGCTGGGTGGACATGCTCACGCGCCAGGTGCAGGCCGCCGAGGTGCAGGTCGTGGCCGAGCTGGGCCACATCGACGCGACCATCGGCCAGCTGCTCGAGCTTCGCCCCGGCGACTTCATCGAGCTCGACATGCCGCGCTCGATCGAGGCCAAGGTCGACGGCGTGCCCCTCTTCGAATCCCGTTACGGCGTCTCGAACGGACGCTATGCCCTCAAGGTCGGTCAGTTCCTGACCCCGGATCACACCACGCGTGGAGATGAACATGTCCGCTGAACCCGAAGTCCAGACCGCTTCCGACGATTGGTCCGCCGCCCTCCAGGAGCAGAGCGCCGCCGGCGCCGTCCTGGCCGCCGCGCAGCCCGCCGTCTTCACCCGCCTCACGGGCGAGGGGGCCAACGGCGCGCCGCGCGAGATCGACCTCGTGCTCGACATCCCCGTGTGCCTCACGGTGGAGCTGGGCCGGACCAAGATCGCCATCAAGAACATCCTGCAGCTCGCGCAGGGCTCGGTGATCGAGCTGGACGCGATGGCCGGCGAGCCGATGGACGTGCTCGTGAACGGCTGCCTCATCGCCCAGGGCGAGGTCGTGGTCGTGAACGAGAAGTTCGGCATCCGCCTCACGGACGTCGTCACGCCCTCCGAGCGCATCCGCCGGGCCACGCGATGAGGCGCGCCGCCCTCCTCGCGGGCGTGCTGCCGGCCAGCGCGCTCGCCGCCGGCGAGGCCGCGCCGGCCGTGTCGCTCGCCCCGATGCTGGGCGCGCTCCTCGCGGTCGTCGCCGCGATCTTCGCGGCCGCCTTCCTCTTCAAGCGCACCGGCATGCAGGGCGGCTCGTCCTCGCTACTCAAGCCCGTCGCCTCCCTCGCCCTGGGCGCGCGCGAGAAGCTGGTCGTCGTGCAGGTGGGCGGCCGCTGGCTGGTGCTCGGCGTCACCGCGCAGTCCATCCAGCCGCTCGCCGACCTCGAGGCCGGGGAGCTGCCCGCCGCTCCCGCCGCGGCCCCGTTCGCCGGGCTCCTCGCGAAGGCCCTCAAGCGCCATGACTAGCTCGCGCCGCCACGCGCTCCTGGCGGGCCTCGCCGCCTTCGCCGCCGCCGGCCTCGCCTTCGGCCAGGCGAGCCCCCTCGCCGTGACCAGCACCGCC
>CAZPLW010000327.1:0-3737 GCA_964587315.1 uncultured Lysobacter sp. | reverse complement strand
CGAGGGCCGGCCCGGCGCATGGCCCGAGCGGCCCGCGCGCTGCAGCAGCCGCGCGACTCCCTTGGGACTGCCGATCTGCAGCACGCGCGCCACGGGCGAGAAGTCGACGCCGAGGTCCAGGCTCGAGGTGGCGACGACGGCCTTCAGCCGGCCGTCCTTGAGCCCTTCCTCCACCCACTTCCGCACGTCGGCGTCCAGCGAGCCGTGGTGCAGGGCGACGAGTCCCGCCCAGTCCGGCCGCGCCTCGAGGAGGGCCTGGTACCAGATCTCCGCCTGCGAGCGCGTGTTGGTGAAGACGAGGGTCGAGGGCGAGGCGTCGAGGGCGGCGACGACGTCGTCCAGCATCGCGAGCCCCAGGTGCCCGGCCCATGGGAATCGGTCGACGTCCGCCGGGATCATCGTGTCGACGACGATCTGCTTGTCCTCCACGCCGGTGACGAGACGGCCGGGGCCACCCGCGAGCAGGCGTTCCCGCGCCTCGGGCAGGTTGCCCAGCGTGGCCGAAAGCCCCCAGATGCGAAGGCCGGGATTCCATCGGCGAAGGCGGGCGCGCGCGGGCTCCACCTGCACGCCGGGCTTGTTGCCCAGGAGCTCGGGCATTTCGTCCACCACCACCGGGCGAGGGCCCGCGAGCCGTTCGCGCGCATCCGTTTGCGACAGCAGCAGCGTGATGCTCTCCGGCGTGGTGACGAGCGTAGTGGGCATGCGCCGCGTCTGCTTCGCGCGCTCGGCGGGCGTCGTGTCGCCGGTACGCAGCCCGATGGTCCATTCGATACCCACGCCCTTCGCCGCGCGCTCCAGCGACTTCACCGTGTCGCCCGCCAGCGCGCGCATCGGCGTGAGCCAGAGGACGCGAAGGGGCGGTGCGCCGGTCTCCCCCGCGGCGAGCGACTCGGCCACGGGCCCCAGGAACGCCGCGAGCGTCTTGCCGGAGCCGGTCGCCGAATGCACGAGCCCCGACTCGCCCGCGAGATAGGCGTCCCACACCTCGCGCTGGAAGGCGAAGGCGCGCCAGCCGCTCTCGGCGAACCAGCGCTCGAGCCGGCCTGTCATCCGAGGAGCCGCTTGGCCGCGAGGATCGTCGCCGCGTGGATGTCGACCGTGTCGTCCAACTCGCGGCCGTAACCGCCCGCCATCGCGATGGCGACGGGAATGCCGCGCGCGGCGAGCCGCCCCAGCACGAGCTCGTCGCGCCGCTCGAGGCCGCGCTTCGTGAGCGCGAGGCGCCCCAGCCGGTCGCCCTCGTGCGGGTCGGCGCCCGCGAGGTAGATCACGAGCTGCGGGGCCGAGCGCTCGAGCGTCTCGTCGAGCCCGCGCTCCAGGTGCCCCAGGTATTCCTCGTCGCCCGTGCCGTCGGCCAGCTCGATGTCGAGGTCGCTCTCCTCCTTGGCGAACGGGAAGTTGCGCGCGCCGTGCAGGGAGAACGTGAACACCGAGTCGTCGCCGCGCAGGATGGCGGCCGTGCCGTTGCCCTGGTGCACGTCGCAGTCGACGATGGCCACGCGCTTCAATCCGGCTTCGGCCTGCATGGCGCGGGCAGCGATGGCGGCGTCGTTGAACACGCAGAAGCCCTCGCCGCGGTCGAAGAACGCGTGGTGCGTGCCGCCCGCGAGGTTCGCGGACCAGCCCTGCACGAGCGCGTCGCGCGCGGCCGAGAGCGTGGCGCCGCTGGAACGCCGCGAGCGCTCCACCATCGCCTCGGACCACGGGAAGCCGATCTCGCGGATCTCCTTCGCGCCGAGCGTGCCCGCGACCACGCGCCCGAGGTAGGCGGGGCAATGGGCGCGGCGGATGTCGGCGTCGGACGCCGCGGGCGGCACGCGGAAATCGTCGTCGCGGAAGGCGCCGCTCGCCGCGAGCCGCTCGCGCAGCCGCGCGTACTTCTGCATCGGGAAGCGGTGCCCCGGTGGCAGCGGCAGGACGAAGTGGTCGGCGTAGTAGAGCGTCAAGGACCGAGGGGCAGGAGCTTGCCTTCGCTCGCGGCGGGCGGCCGGACGCCCAGCACCCGCGCGAGCGTGGGCGCGATGTCGACCACCTCGACGCGACCGTCGCGACGGCCGGGCGCGACCCACGCCGGCCCCCACGCGAGCAGGGGCACGTGCGTGTCGTAAGGGTGCGGCGCGCCGTGCGTGGCCATCCCGCTTGTCGACGCGAAGATCCAGTACGGACGGTGCACCAGCTGGATGTCGGCCGAGCGTCCCGGGAAGTAGGTCCTGCGCACCGGCGCCAGGTACGGCGCGTCGGGCGTGATCGGGTCCAGGATCTCGCCGCGCGTGATCGCGGCCGCGAGGCTGGGCTCGGCCAGGAGCAGACGCTTCGCCTCGGCTTCGAGCGCGGGGCGGTCGACGGCGCGCTGCGCGATGAGCGCGTTGTCGAGCAGGATGGCATGCGCGCTCATCGCCCGCGCCCAGGTGCCCTCGCCGAATCGCTTCGCGAGCCCCGCGTTGAGCCGGGCCAGCACCTCCGCGGATCGCTGGCGTCCGGCCTCGATGTTCCGGGCCTTCAGGTACTCGACCGCCGGGGTGAAGCCATGATCCGCCGTGAGCAGGACGAGGTAATTGTCGCGCCCGAGCCGCCGGTCGAGATCGCGGAAGAAGGCGGCGAGGAGATTGTCGAGCTGCAGCACGTGGTCGTGGGACAGCCGCGACTCCGCGCCCCACGCGTGGTTGACGTAGTCGTGGCTCGAGAGGCTCACCGACAGGATGTCGGGCGCGTCGTCCTCGCCCAGGCGTTCGCCGTCGATCGCCGCGCGGGCGAAGTCGAGCGTCATCGCGTCGAGGAAGGGGCTGCGGTACAGCTCGTCGTAGAAGAGCGGGCCGGGCGCGTCGAGCTTCTCGCCGAAGACGCGCGGCAGCTTGCCGGGAACGGAGTACCACGCCTGGGCATCGGGCACGCTGCGCGCGTACGCCATCTCCGGCAGCAGCGCCTTCCACTCGGCCTTGAAATACCGGTCGGCCGGCCGGGCGGCGTTCCACGCCGTGACCCACGCCGGATGTTCCTTCATGTAGTAGGTGCTGGTGGCGAACTGCCCCGTCTGCTTCATGTACATGTAGGCCGTGCCCGCCTTGCCGGCCGGCAGGATGGCGCCGCGGTCCTTGCCCGAGATGGCGATCACCCGGGAGCGCGCATCGACGCCCTTCAGGACATCGCCGAGCGACTCGGCGAGCAGGTTCTTCGGGCTGGTGCCGTCGAGCTTCGCGGTCTTGTGCCCGAGGTAGGCGTGCGCCTCGTCCTGCGCGCAGTACGTCATCTCGCCCGTGGCCGGGTCGCGCCAGTCGTTGCCGATGATGCCCGTGCGCCGCGGGGAGGCGCCCGTGAGGAAGGTGGCGTGGCCGGGCGCCGTCGCGGTGTGGCTGTGGACGTGGTGCGCGTCGGCGAACCAGGCGCCGTGGTTCAGGAACCGGTTGAAGCCGTCCGGCCCGAGCTGGTCGCGGTAGTCGACGAGCTGGCGCTGCGGGAAGCCGTCGATGACGAGCAGCACGACGAGCTTGGGCCTGGGCGCGGCGGCCGGCGCCGGTGCGGTGGCGCAGCCGGCGGCGAGGAGGATCGGGGCGAGCGCGAGCGCGAGGAACGCGCGGCGGGATGGGCTCGGATTCATGGCGGAAGTCTAGGGCAAAATGGGGCTCGCGGCGCGCGGCTTCCCTCGCCTCGCCCCCGCCTTCCATGCCCTTCGCCTACTACGACCGCCTCTCCCCCGCGCGCCAGCGGATCTACCGCCGCAGCGACGCGATCCTCGA
>CAZPLW010000326.1:0-3778 GCA_964587315.1 uncultured Lysobacter sp. | reverse complement strand
CGCCGTAGAGGGCCGCCAGGCGATCGAGCGTCTGCGGCGTGTCGCCCGAGACCACCTTCACGATGGTGTGCAGGCGGTGCAGCTTGTCGCCCGGGTTGATGCGCTCGGGCGAATAGCCCACGAAGAAGTCGCGCTTCCACTGCTTGCCCGAGACCTTCTCCAGGCGCGGGATGCACACGTCCTCGGTGGCGCCCGGGTAGACCGTCGACTCGAACACGACGATGGCGCCGTTCTTCAGGTGCGGGCCCACGCATTCGCAGGCCGAGAAGAGGGGGCCGAAATCCGGCAGCCGGGCATCGTCCACCGGCGTGGGCACGGCGACGACGACGATGTCCGCCCGGGCGAGCGAGGCCGGGTCCGTCGAGACCGTGAGGCCGGTGGCGGCGCGCAGCTCGTCGTCGCTCACCTCGCCGGTGGGATCGTGGAACTTCCGGTAGTGGTCGATCTTCTCCGGCGAGAGGTCGAAACCGAGGGTCTGGAACTTGCGGCCGAATCCGACGGCCAGCGGCAAACCGACATAGCCGAGCCCGACCACGCCGACGACGGGGTCCTTTTCGAGTGCCATTTGGGGAGCTTTCCGGGAGTGAGGCGATGAAGGAAGCTATAATTTTAGCCCTCTTCACCTCGCGCAGCATTGCGCCAAGGGAGTATCGATGAAGGTGCTGGTCACGGGCAGCGCGGGTTTCATCGGCTATCACCTGGCCGAGCGTCTACTCGCGCGCGGCGACCAGGTGGTGGGCGTCGACAACCTCAACGACTACTACGAGGTGTCCCTCAAGAAGGCGCGGCTCGCGCTGCTCACCCCGAAGGCGGGATTCGAATTCCGGATGATCGACATCGCGGACCGCGCGGCGATGGACCGGGTCTTCGCGGATCACCGGTTCGACGCCGTGGTGAACCTCGCGGCCCAGGCGGGGGTGCGCTACTCGCTCCAGAACCCGCAGGCCTACGTCGACGCGAACATCACCGGCTTCCTCAACGTCCTCGAGGGGGTGCGGCACACGCAGCCCGCGGCGCACCTGGTGTTCGCCTCGACCAGCTCCGTGTACGGCCTCAACACCAAGATGCCCTTCGCCGAGACGCAGACGGCCGACCACCCCGTCTCGTTCTACGCCGCCACCAAGCGCGCCAACGAGCTCATGGCGCACTCCTACGCCAACCTCTTCGGCATGCGCTGCACGGGCCTCAGGTTCTTCACCGTCTACGGCCCGTGGGGACGCCCCGACATGGCGCTCTTCCTCTTCACGAAGGCGATGATCGAGGGCGAGCCCATCAACGTGTTCAACCAGGGGCACATGGTGCGCGACTTCACCTACGTCGACGACATCGTCGAGGGCGTGGTGCGCGTCGTGGACCGGCCTGCCGCCCCCGATCCGGCGTGGGACGGCGGCGCGCCCAACCCGGGCACGAGCCAGGCGCCCTGGCGCGTCTTCAACATCGGGAACAACACCCGCATCGAGCTGATGCGCTACATCAGGGCGATCGAGCACGAGCTCGGCATCACCGCCAAGCTGAACCTGATGCCCATGCAGGCCGGGGACGTGAAGGAGACGGAAGCCTGCACCGCGGCGCTCTCCGAGGCCGTGGGCTTCAAGCCCTCGACGTCGGTGGAGGAAGGGGTGGCGAAGTTCGTGCGTTGGTACCGGGGCTACTACGCCGCCTAGCGTGCCGGCGGCGACGCCGGAAAAACATTACAATTACAGACGCTTGCGAAAACGGCGGCATCCCGATTCCGGGGTGACCGCAACCCCCAGGGCAGGATGAATATGACATTCGACCGTCGACCCGGCGCGAGTCCCGTTGCGACCGCGTCGCCCGCGCGCGGCCGGATGCGCGAATCGGCCCGCGATTCCAGGATTCCCGGGCCATGATCTCCGTCACCGTCCCCATCTACAACGAAGTCGAGAGCGTCGCCCTGCTCCACGAGCGCGTCACGGGCGTGCTGAGGACGCTGGGCCGCGAGTGGGAGCTCATCCTCGTCAACGACGGAAGCCACGACGGCACCACGGAGGCGCTCGACCGCATCGCCGCCGCCGACCCGAAGGTGAAGGTGGTGCACCTGCGCCGCAACTACGGGCAGACCGCGGCGATGATGGCCGGCATCGACTTCGCGTGCGGCGAGATCATCATCCCCATGGACGGGGACCTGCAGAACGACCCGGCGGACATCCCGCGCCTGCTCGCCAAGCTGGACGAAGGCTACGAGGTTGTCTCGGGCTGGCGCAAGGCACGCCAGGACGCGGCGATCACGCGCAACTTCCCGAGCTGGATGGCGAACCGCCTCATCTCGATCATCTCCGGCGTCCACCTGCACGACTACGGCTGCTCGCTGAAGGCCTACCACCGCTCCGTGATCAAGGAGGTGAAGCTCTACGGCGAGATGCACCGCTTCATCCCGATCTACGCCTCGTGGCAGGGCGCGCGCGTCACGGAGATCCCGGTCACGCACCATGCGCGCAAGTTCGGCAGCAGCAAGTACGGGCTCGAGCGCACGGTCAAGGTGGTGCTCGACCTCATCGTGGTGAAGTTCCTCGCCACGTTCGCGCAGAAGCCGATGTACCTCTTCGGCAGCTTCGGCCTGATGAGCCTCGCGATCTCGGTGCTCTCGGGCCTGTGGGCCGCCTGGCTCAAGTGGCACGAGAACATCTCGTTCATCCAGACGCCGCTGCCGCTGCTGTTCGTGATGACGGCCATCACGGGCGTCATGTGCATCCTGATGGGGCTGCTCGCGGAGCTGCTCACGCGCACCTACCACGAGTCGCAGGACAAGGCGACCTACATCGTCGGCGCCACGCGCAACATCGACCTCGCGCGGGTGGCGCCCATCGCCGCGTCGAGCCTCGACGCGCCAGGCCCCTGATTCCGGCCGCCCCTCCCGACCCCTCCCCGGGATCCGTCCGCCCCCGGGGCCGGGACCGGCTCATGTCGGCGCTGGCCTACGCGGGTTTCGCCGCCGCCGTGTTCGCGCTGCAGGGCGGGCAGCCGGGACTCGGCTCGGATCACCTCACGTACATCCAGGTGGCCGACGCGATCCTCGCCACGTGCCCCGAGGGCGACTACTGGCGCGAGACCAACTCGATCCGCTTCTTCGGCGTGCTGCTCGCCTACCTTTTCGGCTGGACGGGATCGCACGTCCTGTCGATGAAGCTGGTGCTGGCCGTCCTCTCGGTTCCGTTCCTGCTGGCGAGCGAGCGCCTGTTCGCGCTCTTCACGCCCGTGCGCGCGCATGCCGTCCTCTTCGCGCTGCTGTCGGGATTCGCGGTGTCGTTCGGCTTCGGATCCTGGGGCATCACGGATTCCACCGCCCTGCTGCCGCGCACGCTCGTGGCGCCTATCCTGCTCGTCGCCGTCTGGACCTGGTTCCGGTTCGACGGCCGGCCCCTGCGGTACCTCGCCTTCCCGATCCTCGCGCTCGGCGCGCCCCTGCACCTGAGCGTCTTCCACGCCATGGGCGTGCTCGGGATCGCCGAGGTGATCGACTGGGCCGTCTTCCGCCGGCGCCGCCTCGACCGGCTCGTGCCGGCGTTCGCCGGCGCCATCCTGGCGGCGCTCGCGCTCGTGGTCGCGTTCGAGGCCACCGGCCTCGCCTCCCGCTCCATCGGCGTGATGCTTCCCGAGCTCCTGCGCGCCGCGGGGCTTCCGGTCGGCGGCTTCGGCTGGGGGGAACGCCCCGGATGCCGGCAGCCCTCCTGGACGCGACCGACGCCAGGAACGCCGCCGCCCGTGGCGCCGGCACCCACGGGCACGCCCGCCGCGGCGGGCTCCCCGGCACCGGCGG
>CAZPLW010000325.1:0-3822 GCA_964587315.1 uncultured Lysobacter sp. | reverse complement strand
CGAGCCAGATGTGCTCTCCGAAGCGCGACTTGTGGCCCTTGCCCTTCTTGATGTGCTCTTCCATCCGGCGCGACACGACGTCGCGGGAGGCGAGCTCCTTCTTCTCCGGCTCGTAGTCCGGCATGAAGCGGTGGCCGTCGACGTCCTTGAGCAGGCCCCCGTCGCCGCGGCAGCCCTCGGTGACCAGGATCCCGGCCGGGAAGATGCCCGTCGGGTGGAACTGGATCGCCTCCATGTTGCCCAGGGCGGAGACGCCCGTCTCGAGCGCGAGCGCGTGGCCGATGCCCTCGCAGATCACCGCGTTGGTCGTGGTGCGGTAGACGCGCCCCGCGCCGCCGGTGCACACGGCGGTGGCCGTCGCCACGTAGGCCGACACTTCGCCCGAAACGAGGTCGCGCACCACCGCGCCGTAGCAGCGGCTGCCGTCGTGGATGAGGGCGAGGGCTTCCTTGCGCTCGTGCACCGGGATCGAGTCGGCGATGGCCTGGTCGGCCACGGCGTTGATCATCGCGTGGCCGGTGCCGTCGGCCGCATAGCAGGTGCGCCACTTCTTCGTGCCGCCGAAGTCGCGCTGGGCGACGAGCCCGTGGGCCTCGTCGCGCTCGGTGATGGTGACCTTCTGGCCGTTGATGATGACGGTCCGGTCGCCCTTCCTCACGCGGCTCCACGGCACGCCCCAGGCGGCCAGTTCCCGCACGGCCTTGGGCGCGGTGTTCACGAACATGCGCACCACGTCCTGGTCCGCGCCCCAGTCGGAGCCGCGCACCGTGTCCTCGAAGTGGATGTCCTCGTTGTCGCCCTGCCCCTTCGTCACGTTGCCCAGGGACGCCTGCATGCCGCCCTGCGCGGCCTTGGAGTGCGAGCGCTTGGCGGGCACGAGCGAGAGGATGATGGCGTCGTGGCCGCGCCGCTTGGCCCCGATGGCGAGGCGCAGGCCGGCGAGCCCGCCGCCGATCACCAGCACGTCGGTGTGGATGATCTTCATGGTGCCTTCTCTATCGGATTCGGTTTGACCCAGGCGGGCGTGTAGACCTCGCCGGCCCGGTCGCGGTGCTCGTAGCCGATCTTCATGTACGCGCCGAGCGTGAGGAGCCCCAGCGCGAGGAAGAACGCCGTCAGCACCCACTTGCCGGTCTTGAGCTTCGCGCGCGAGGCGGCCGGGTCCTTGCCCTCGAGCCAGCCCCACTTCACGCAGAGGCGGTAGAGGCCGATGCCGCCGTGCAGCTCGACGGCGAAGAGCATCACGAGGTAGAGCGGCCACCAGGAGCCCGTCCACACGCGATCGGCCGACCCGTAGGGCCCGATGGCGCCCGGGTGCATGAGCATCTGGTAGAGGTGCGCCGCGGCGAGGAAGAAGAGCGCGAAGCCGGTGAGCACCTGCCACCACCAGAGCGTCGTGTCGCCGTGGTGCATGAGGTTCTTGTGGCCGACGAATTCCCGGTACTGCGAGTAGTTGGCCGGGAACTTGCGCATCGCGAGGAAGGCGTGCGCGATGAGCAGCGCGAAGATGCCGGCCACGATCACCGACACCAGGCCGGGATACGCGGTGCCGACGAAGAAGTAGCCCTCGAACATCTTGGTCACCGCCCACATCGCGTCCGTCGAGATGAGGATGGTCGACACGAAGAACATGTGGCCCCACATGAAGAGGGCGAGGACGAGGCCCGTGGCGCTCTGCGCGAGGTCCATCCGCGCGGGCCATCGGCTCTTTCGGGGCCGATCCGCGAGGCCCACGCCCGCGATCGTCTCTTGACTGGTGGTCATGGCATCCCTTTCGCCCGGGAAACGGGCCGGTGCGAACACTGTGCGACGGACGGGGCGACCACCCGTTGACCCGGGTCAAAGGCGCGGGGATGGCGGTGTCAACGAAGCCTGTCACCGATGGGACCTTGGACGCACGGTAATATCCCGATCCAGCGAGCGCCCGTCCCGAGGCGCCGAACCGAGGAGGAGTCCCGATGTCGCATGCCGTCCGATCCGGCGGGCGTCTCGCCCGCATCGCCGCTGCCGCCTTCGTGGCCGCGCTGTCCCTGACCGCCGTTCCGGCCCACGCGCAGGCCTGGCCCAACAAGTCGATCAAGCTGGTCGTGCCTTTTCCGCCCGGCGGCGGCACGGACACTTTCGCCCGGCCGCTCGCCGCGAAGCTCGCCACCCAGCTGGGCCAGCAGGTGGTCATCGACAATCGCGGCGGGGCCGGCGGCACCATCGGCGCCGACGTGGTCGCGAAGTCCGCGCCCGACGGCTACACCTTCCTGCTGGGCGCCGTGCACCACACGCTCGCCGTGAGCGTCTACAAGTCCCTGCCCTACGACCTCGCGAAGGACCTCGCGCCGGTCACGGGCGTCGCCTACGTGCCGGACGTGCTGGTGGTGAACAGGAACGTGAAGGCCCAGAACGTGAAGGAACTGGTCGCCCTGTCGAAGGCCAATCCCGGCAAGCTCAATTACGGCTCCTCGGGCAACGGCACCACGCGGCACTTGGCGGGCATCATCTTCAACAATCTCTCCGGCTCCTCGATCCAGCACGTGCCGTACAAGGGCTCCGGGCCGGCGATGACGGCCCTGCTGGGCGGCGAGATCGAGATGATCTTCGAGGGCCTGGGCAGCGCGGCCTCGCACATCCGGGGCGGCTCCATCCGCGCCCTGGCCGTCACCTCCGCCAAGCGCTCGCCGGCCTTCCCGGACATCCCGACCATGGCGGAGGCCGGCGTGCCGGGCTTCGAGTCGCCCTCCTGGTACGGCCTCTGGGCCCCGGCCGGCCCGCCGCCCGAACTCGTGAAGCGCAAGCCGGAGGAGGGCCCGAAGGCCCTCCCCCCGACGCGCCCCCACGGCACCCGGGCCGCCCAAGGGCCCGCACCCGGCGGCGAGCCCACGGAGACGTACGCGAAGTTCGTGCGCGCCGAGACGGAGAAGTGGGGCAGGCTCGCGCGCGAGGCGAAGGTCACGATCGACTGACGGGCCGCGGCCGGGACACTCCGCTAGAATTGCGGTTCTCCCCGGCCGGTCCCGCGCCTTGATCGACGTCATCATCCCCGCCTACCGCGGGCTGCCCGAAACGCGCCGTTGCCTCGAGAGCGTGCTCGCGAGCCGCGTCGAGGCCGCGCACCAGGTGACCGTGATCGACGACGCGAGCCCGGAGCCCGCGCTGTCCGCGTGGCTGCGCGAGCTGGCCGGGACCGGACGCATCGCCCTCGTCGTCCACGAGGCCAACCGGGGCTTCGTCCGGTCGGCCAACGAGGGGATGGCCCTGCACCCCGACCGCGACGTCGTGCTGCTCAACAGCGACACGGAAGTGGCGGACGGCTGGCTCGACCGCATCGCGGCCTGCGCGGCGCGCGGCGAGCGCATCGGCACGGTCACGCCCTTCTCGAACAACGCGACCATCTGCAGCTTTCCCGACATGGCGGGCGGCCATCCCCTGCCGGCGGGATTCGGGCTCGCGCAGGTCCACGGCGCGTTCGCCGAGGCCAACGCGGAACTGGCCGTCGACATCCCCACGGCGGTGGGCTTCTGCATGTACGTCACCCGCGCCTGCCTCGACGCGGTCGGCGCCTTCGACGCCGAGGCGTTCGGCACGGGCTACGGCGAGGAGGTGGACTTCTGCCTGCGCGCCACGCGCGCCGGCTTCCGCCATCGCCTCTGCGCGGACGCCTTCGTGTTCCACCAGGGCGAGGTCTCGTTCGGGAATTCGGGCGCGGGCCGGCGTGCCGAGGCGCAGCGCATCGTCGACGAGCGCTACCCCGAGTTCCTGCCGGCCGTGCGCGACTTCCTCTCGCGCGATCCGGCCGCCCCGCATCGCGCGCGCGCGCTCACGCGGCTCGCG
>CAZPLW010000324.1:0-3829 GCA_964587315.1 uncultured Lysobacter sp. | reverse complement strand
GGCGGCGACGTGTCGCACCTGAACCTGCACAAGACCTTCTGCATCCCGCACGGCGGTGGCGGCCCCGGCGTGGGTCCCGTGGCGGTGGCGGCCCACCTGGCTAGATTCCTGCCCGGACATCGCCATCTCGAGGGCGGAACCGGCGCCGTGGGCGCCGTCGCGGCCGCGCCCTACGGCAGCGCCTCGATCCTGCCGATCTCGTGGATGTACATCGCGATGATGGGCGGCGAGGGGCTGCGGCGCGCGACGCAGGTGGCCATCCTCAACGCCAACTACGTCGCGAGGCGGCTGGCGCCGCACTACCCGGTGCTCTACTCGGGACCCGGCGGCCTCATCGCGCACGAGTGCATCCTCGACCTGCGCCCGCTCAAGGAAACCTCGGGCATCACCGTGGACGACGTGGCCAAGCGCCTGATGGACTACGGCTTCCACGCGCCCACGATGTCGTTCCCGGTGCCGGGCACGCTCATGGTGGAGCCCACCGAAAGCGAGCCCAAGGGGGAGCTGGACCGCTTCTGCGAGGCGATGATCGCCATCCTCGAGGAGATCCGCGCCGTGGAGGAAGGGCGCCTGGACCGCGAGGACAACCCGCTCCGGCACGCGCCGCACACCGCGGCGGTGGTGCTCTCGGATGGGTGGAACCGGAAATATCCGCGCGAGATGGCGGCGTTCCCGCTGGCGTCGCTGCGCGAGCACAAGTACTGGCCGCCCGTGGGGCGCGCGGACAACGTCTACGGGGACCGGAACCTGTTCTGCTCGTGCCTGCCGGTGGGGGACGCGTAGCGGCCGGACGGCTCGCGAAGGCGGCCGCGCCCGCGGTCAGCGCGTCACCGCGTTGAACACCCGCCACTGGTATCCCTGCACGGCCGGGTTCACCGCCATCGCGTCGATTCCCGCCGCCACCAGCGCATCGATGTCCTCCGGCGGCAGCTTGAGCCGCGTGGGGATCGCGTGCAGCCGCCTCGCGCGCTCCGGCTCGAGATCGTCGAAGGCGATCCTCGCCACGTCGAACGTCACGTCGTCGCATCGCCAGGACGCGCGCTGCCGCCTCAGGGCGGCCACCACGTCCTCGCCGAGCGCGCACCGGTAGCGCACGATGTCCTCGCGCCAGGCCCTCGTCATCGTCACGAACGAGTCGAAGCTCATGCGAACGTTGGCCTCGATGGCGGCGTCGATCGCGGCCGTGGCGATGTCGATTCCGCCCGGGCCGGCCACTTCGCGCGTCCAGCCGCCGCTCGGTCCCTGGCCGGCGTCCACCACGATGAAGAGGAGGTTGCGGACGGCCCTCGCGTCATGCTCGGTCATCGGGTCGTACGGCGTGCCCATGATCAGGCGGCTCTGCAGGATGCTCACGAGTCCGAAATTGTCCGTGATGCCGCCGTCGATGAGCTTCAGGAAGCGGCCGGTCGAGGGATCGCGGAAGTCGCGCACGGCGCGGCCGAGGGCGGCCATGAGCAAAGGCTTTCCCTCGGTCGCGGTCGGGTCGTACATCCAGCCCGGGAGCGGCTTCGTGCAGTGCTCCGGGAACTTCTCGAGCACCACGGGCGTGATGAACATCGGCACCGCCATCGACGCGGCCACCGCCTCGGAGATGGGGAAGCTCGCGAGATCGCTGCAGATCGCCTCGAACGAGCGCTGGTGGAAGGGAAAGGCGAGGCGGTGGTAGGCGTTGGTCGCGTTGATCCACACGTCGGGCCTTCCCCGACGGAACAGGTCCGCGTAGGTCGCGCCCCGGAAGACGTCCTCCTCGAGCCAGCGGTGGAAGTTGCCGCGGTCGTTGAGCCCGCCGCCCGCGAGCCGCGCGAGGTTGAGCGGGTTGAGCAGGCTGAAGCGCAGGTCGGCCTCGCCGTCGCGCAGAAGCGCCGATTCCCGGAAGGTCGCGAGTCCCTCGCGGCCGTGCAGGCCGAACCAGGCCGCGGTGATCGAGCCGCCGGAGACGCTCGTGATGAAGGACACGTCCTCGAGCAGCATCGCGCCGCCCGCCCCCGGCATTCGCGAGAGCCCGACGAGGGCGCCGTGGGCGAAGGCCGCCGCGCGCAGTCCGCCGCCGGAGAAGGAAAGGGCGACGGTGTTCTCCCCGACGACATTGGTGGGTGGCCGCGGCCGGTCGGCGCTCCTCTGGGCGAGGGGGATCTCGGGCCGGTTTCGTGGCGCGTTCTCCGGAAGGATCGCGCAACCGGCGACGAGGGCCGAGGCCAGGACCGCGAGCGGGAGCCGACGGGTGATCGCGGGGCATCGCATGCGCGGCAGTGTGCACCGCGGCGCGCCCGCCCGCCACTTCGAGGCGGGAGCGGGTCCGGGAGACGGGATTACTCGGGCTGCAGTTTCGCGGCCTTCACCATTTCGCCCGTCTTCTTCACTTCCTCGGCGATGAGGGCGGCGAACTCGTCGGAGGAAAGCGTCGGCGTCGCGTAGCCGCGCTTCGCCATGTCCTCGCGGAATTCCGGCTTGCCCATGACGGCCACCACGTCGCGGTGGATCCTCGCGACGAGATCCTTCGGCGTGCCCTTGGGCGCGAAAAGGCCGTGCCACGTCGCCACGCGGAAGTACGGATAGCCCGATTCGGCCGAGGTCGGCACGTCCGGCAGCGACGGATCGCGCTTGTCGGACAGGTAGGCGAGCACCTTGGTCTTCCCGGAGCGGATGGCGGGCTCGCCGGTGCCGCGCCCGGTGAGCGTGAGTTGCGTCTCGCCCGCCATGACCGACGTGAGGGCCGGCCCGAGCCCCTTGTAGGGCACGTGCAGCAGCTGGATGTCCTCGCGGCTGTTGAAGAGCTCGAGCAGCAGGTGCGGCTGCGAGCCGTTGCCGTAGGAGCCGTACGACACCTTGCCCGGCTCCTTCTTCGCGAGCGCCACCAGTTCCTTCAGGTTGTTCGCCGGCAGCGCGCTGTGGGCGAGCAGGATCATGTCGATGTCGGCGAGCTGCGTGACCGGCACGAGGTCCTTGTCCGGATCGTAGGGCAGCGTCTTGAAGAGGTACCGGTTGGCGACGATCGTGCCGTTGGTGGTGACCATGAGCGTGTAGCCGTCGGGCGCGGCCTTGGCGACGCGCTGCGCGCCGATGATCGAGCTGCCGCCCGGGACGTTCTCCACGACGACGGACTGGCCCCAATGGTCGGCGAGCGCCTTCGCGAGCTTGCGAGCGAGGATGTCGCTGCCGCCGCCGGCCGAGAGCGGCACCACGATCGTGACGGTGCGGTTGGGGAACGCGGGCTGGGCGGAAGCGGGCCCGGCGGCGAGGACGGCGAGGGCGGCCGCGAGGCCGATGAGGCGTTTCATGCAGGGGTCTCCTCCGGGAGGGTGGCGCGGCCCTGTCGGCGGGCCTTTGGTCCGGACAATAAAGCGTGCGCGGACCCGGTGTCAACGCGCGGGAGCCGCGCGCCGGGCCGTCCGGCCGAAGCGCCGGGCGGCGCGATTGACAGGCCGGCCCCGCAGCCGTTATGGTCCGGACAAATGAAGAGATCCTGGCCCGCCGCGCGGGCCGGCGCGAGCGCGCGATGACCGACGACGACCTCACCGGCAGCCGCATCGGCCCGGTGGCGCGCTTCGCCTTCAACCGGCCGGCGCGCCGCAACGCGTGCGCGATCCGGTGGTGGCGGTGCTCACGCCCGGCCAGTACAACAGCGCCTACTTCGAGCACGCGTTCCTCGCGCAGCAGATGGGCGTCGAGCTGGTCGAAGGCCCGGACCTGTTCGTCAAGGACAACGTCGTGTATATGCGGACCACCAGCGGCCGGCAGCGCGTGGACGTGATCTACCGGCGCGTGGACGACGCCTTCCTCGATCCGAAGGCGTTCCGCAAGGATTCGATGCTCGGCGTGCCGGATCTTT
>CAZPLW010000323.1:352-3940 GCA_964587315.1 uncultured Lysobacter sp. | reverse complement strand
GGATGACGCCCTTCGCGTCGGTGGCGATGCTGGAGAAGTTGGCGCTGTTGAAGATCGCGCTCTGCAGGGCGCCGGCCTTGAGCAGGGCTTCCTCGGCCTGCTTGCGCGCGGTGTTGTCGGTGCCGATCAGGAGGTAGCCGATGATGGCGTCGTTCGCGTCGCGCAGGGCGGTGACGGAGACGACCGCCGGGAAGCGGCTGCCGTCCCTGCGGATGTAGGTGAGCTCGTAGATGTCCTCGATGCCGCGCGAGGCCTTGAAGACGAGGGCCTCGAAGCCGGGCGTGATGGGCGTGCCCAGCTCGCTGCTGAGCGCCTGGGCGCGCGCGATGACCTCCTGGGGGTCGGAGATGTCGGCCGGGGTGATCCGGTTCACCACGTCGGCGGCGGCGTAGCCCAGCATGCGCTCGGCGCCGACGTTGAAGATCTGGATGACGCCCTTCGCGTCGGTGGCGATGCTGGAGAAGTTGGCGCTGTTGAAGATGGCGTCCTGCAGCGCGCCCGTCTTGAGCAGGGTCGCCTGCCGGTTCACCTCCGTGATGAGCGCGGCGTCCGCCGGGGGCGAAAGCGGATCGCGAGGCACGCCTGGCGGCGGCAGGAGTTCGGCGGCGAGTGGCATCGTGGCTGGCCTCGGACGGCCCGACCGGCTACATCCACCGCCAGAGGCGGGCCGGCGAGCGTGGCGACGCGGGGAGCGCCTGGGGCGCGGGATCGGGATGATTCGAGGCGGCGATCGGCGGCGATTCCCGCGCAGGCTCGGCGGGCGGCGTCGCCGGCCAGAGGGCGAACGCGATCTCGACGAAGGCGGCCCCCGCGAGGAGGGCGATGGCGATGAGGATCGGCGCCAGATTGCGGGCGAGGGCGGGGCGGATGAAGATCCGGCGTTGCGCAGCCATGGGAGGAAGATTGACCCCACGGCCGGCAGGGTTCCGTTCGCTGCCGCACGGAAAGCCCGTTCCGGGACTGCCGCGGGGCTGCGTACGCAGGCGCACAGACGGGCGCGCGCGGCGAATCCATCCTGCGGGCAAGGGAAACAGCGCACTTCGCGCCAGGCGCCCCCGGCCGGCCGCCGCCAAGGCGTCCGCCTGCCGAAGCGCCCGCACCCGAACCCGAATCACGAGGAAACACCATGTCCAAGCTCTTCATCTCCCTCATCGCCATGACCGGACTCGGCATCGCCGGGTCCGCGGCCGCCCAGTCGTACCCCGCGAGCGCCGGCGCATCGCCGCTCTCCGAGGACGGCTACAAGTCCGCCAAGAAGGACGCCGACACGCAGTACGGCATCGACAAGAGCGGCTGCGGCTCGCTCAACGCCAACGCGAAGGACATCTGCCTCGCGCAGGCCAAGGGCAAGCACGAGGTCGCCAAGGCCGACGCCGAGGTCGCCTACAAGAACACTGCCAAGCACCGCGAGGAAGCGCGCGTCGCGCGCGCCGAGGCCGCCTACAAGGTCTCGATCGAGAAGTGCGACGACCTCGCCGGCAACCCGAAGGACGTCTGCGTGAAGGAAGCCAAGGCCGCCCTCGTCGCGGGCAAGGCCGAGGCGAAGGTCGACCGCGTCGCGGCCGACGCGCGCAAGGACGGCGCGGAGAAGCGCAGCGAGGCGCGCGCCGAGGCGAACGAAGACACGAAGAACGCCCAGTACAAGGTGGCCGTCGAGAAGTGCGACAAGTTCTCCGGTGACGCGAAGACCGTCTGCCTGCAGAACGCGAAGACGGATTTCGGCAAGTCCTGATCACCCGAGTGTGGGGCTGCGAGGCCCGGGGCGGCCGGGGGGGTTGATCTCCTCCCGGCCGCCCTTTTTCATGGCGGGGCCTGCGCCACGCGCCGCGTGCTCCGGAGCCACAGCGCGATCGTGACGAGCGCCGCGTAGTTGAGCGCGAGGAACCACGGCGTGTTCCAGGCGATGCCGTCGAAGCCGCGCTCGGTGAACGGATAGAGCACCGGCACCGCGTAGTAGTCGGCCGAGTGGGTGAGCACGTCGATCACGATGTGCGACCACCAGCCGGCGAGCGCGAGGCCGGGAGCGCCGCGAAGCGCCCAGGCGAGCGCCGTGACCGCCAGCGCGACCGGGGCGCTGTGCATGATGCAGTGCAGGTGGTGCGAGGCGAGGCCCACGAGCGGCGGCAGCGAGGGCTCGTCGCCCGGCACCGCGATCGCGAAGGCGCGGATCGACTCGAGCGTCCCGTCGCCGAAGGCCCACCACGCCGCGAGCGGCACCAGGTGCAGGACGTCCGGCAGCGTGGCGAGCGTGACCGCGAGCGCCGCGGTGCGCCGCGAGACGGACCGGTGCCGCCGGACGAGCGCGATGCCGACGCCCGCCCAGAGCGCGTGCGCGAGGATGTCCATCGTCCGCCCGGTCAGCGGCGCGCCGCGCCCGCCGTGCCGAACGCGCGGTCCCAGAAGCCCGTCGTCACGCCGAAGCACGCGGGCCGGTCGCCGTGGTGATGCAGGGCATGCCAGCGCTTGCGCCGGTTGAACCAGGCGATGCGCCCGCTCCAGTGGTGGGTGGCGTGGTGCATGACGGTGTAGGCGAGGTAGCCCGCGACGAGGCCCAGGGTGAGCGCGCCGGCGCGCCACGGCCCGCCCAGCGCGAGCGCCGGCAGGAAGGCGAGGACGAGGAAGACGAGCGCGCTCAGGATCGTGGGCGTGCCGATGAGCGCCTTCGGGCGTTCGTGGTGCAGCGCGTGCCAGCGCCGGAAGGGATCGACGCCGTGCAGCACGAAGCGGTGCATGGCGTACTCGACGAGCGTCCAGCCGGCGAGCCCGGCGAGCGCGAGGGCGGCGAGTTCCAGGCGCGGCGTCCGCGGATCGCCGGCGAGCAGCGTCGCGGAGAGGATCGCGACCGCCGCGGCGTAGGCCGCGATGTCGGCGCCATAGGCGAGGCGGCCATGTTCCAGCGCGAAGGGATTCATGGCCGCGATCGTGCGCCGGGGGCGTGCACGGGTCTGTGCGGCAGCGCACGGCACGGTGCGCTGCCGCACAGAGAAACCGGGGCGCAAGTCCCTACCATGAAGGATGCAACCCGCTCACCTCACCGCCGGTGCGTCTTCCCCGCGGAGACGGGCGGTCGCGCTGCTCGCGGCGCTCGCGCTCGCCGGATGCGCCCACGAACCGCCCCAGGAACCCCGCGTCGCCCGCGACGAGATTCCCGCGGCGTGGTCCCGGGGCGCCGGCTACCCGATGCTTCCCGATCCCGGCCTCGCCGCGTGGTGGGCCCGGCTCGGCGATCCCGTGCTGGTCGGCCTCGTCGAGGACGCCTTGCGCGCCAACGCGACCATCGAGACGGCCCGCGCGTCGCTCGCGCAGTCGCGCGCGCTGCGCGACGTGGCCGCCGCGGCGCTTTGGCCGTCGCTCGGGCTCTCCGCCTCGGCGCGGCGAAGCGCCTACGGGCACGAGGCCTCGGTCGATCGCTACCAGGCGGGCCTGGACGCGAGCTGGGAGATCGACCTCTTCGGCGGACGGCGCGATGCCGTGACGGCGACCGAGGCCACGGCGCAGGCGAGCGAGGCGAGCCTCGCCGAGACGCAGGTGTCCGTCGCCGCCGAGGTGGCCCTCGCCTACATCGCGCTGCGCAACGCCGAGGCGCCC
>CAZPLW010000323.1:0-342 GCA_964587315.1 uncultured Lysobacter sp. | reverse complement strand
CAGGCGCGCGACGCGATCGCGAGGGACAACCTCGCGAGCCAGCTGGAGACGCTCCAGATCACGCAGTGGCGCCAGCAGGCCGGGCTCGTCTCGACGCTCGAGGCGGAGCAGGCCCGGGCGTCGGCCGAGCTCACGAGCGTGCTGCTGCCCGCCCTGGGCATCGCCATCGCCCAGTCGCGCCATGGCCTCGCCGTGCTCACGGGCCGCCCGCCGGCCGCCCTCGAGACCCTGCTCGGGCCCGCGGCGCCGCTGCCACGGGCGAGCCAGGACCTCGCCCTCGCGATCCCCGCCGACACCCTGCGCCAGCGCGCCGACGTGCGCGCCGCCGAGCGTCGCATCGCG
>CAZPLW010000322.1:0-3942 GCA_964587315.1 uncultured Lysobacter sp. | reverse complement strand
CCCGCGACCGGGGCCGCCCAAGGCCGCCGCCGAGCCGGTTCCGCCACCCGCCTCGCCGTTCCCGTGGCAGGCGTGGGGACTCGCCGCGGTGGCCGCCGCCGGTGTCGCGCTCCTCGTCCTCATGGTCATTCGCCGCCGCTCGCGCTCGAAGACCGGGCGCGCCACCGAGCCGTCCTACGAGTTCGCGACCATCCTGGCGAAGGACGAGCCGCCGGCCGCCCCGAAGGTGCTCGACCCGGAGGGCATGTACGATCCCGGCGACAACGCCGATCGCCGCCAGGCTGCGTCGGACGCCGACATCACCACCCGCATTCCCGGCGCGGATCCCCAGGTGCTGCGCCGCCGCTATCTCGAGGAGCGGTTCCCCGAGATCGCCAACGGATCGCTCGACATCCGCAATCCCGACACGGTCGTGAAGGGCGCGCGGCTGCTGTACGAGGACGGCGCGCTGCCGCGCGCGGTGGAGCTCCTTCAGTTCGCCATCGAGGAGGACCCGAAGGAGATGAAGCCCTGGCTCGCGCTCTTCGAGATCTTCCGGCTCGAGAACCTGTCCGGCGAGTTCGGCGCCCTCGCGGCGCGCTTCAAGGAGCACCACGGCGCCAGCGACAACTGGGGCAAGGTGCAGTACATCGGCCGGGAGATCGATCCGCAGAACCCGCTCTACCGCGACGACGCCTTCGACAGCCTCGAGACGATCGGCTACCCGAACGCGGCCAAAACGCGCGCGATCGCCTTCGATCCGCTCGCCGAGAACTGGCTCAACGCGCCGATGGACTTCACCTCGGATGCGCTCGCCGCGGAACTGCGGCGCGCCCTGCTCGCCGAAGCCGGCATCGTCGAGTCCGACCTCATCCCGAACCCGATGCCTGCGCTCAAGCAGGTCGAGATGTTCAACGTGGCCTGAGGCCGCGAACCCGTGAACCCCGACACGACCGCCTACCCCGTCGACATCGAGCGCCTGCTCGAGGCGAAGACCGTGCGCGATCCCGGCGTGCGCGCGCTCTTCCTGGCGGCGGTGCGCGAGGCGGGCCGCGACGGCGAGGCCTTCGCCATCGAGCGCCTGCGCCGGCTCACGGCGATCGAGGAGCACTTCCAGACCCTGCTGCTCTACGACCAGCTCGAGTTCCTTCGCGCCGGGGGCCACCTCGCCGACGCCGAGCGCGAGTTCGCCCAGAGCGTGCAGCGCATCTGCCTGGAGGCCGCCAACGGCTTCCAGCGCTTCCTGCGCAACCGCGAGGAATGGGCGCGCTCGCGCGAGGACGTCGAGACGCTCTTCCGCGTGACGGGCCTCGCCCTCAACACGATCCACTGCTTCGTGAAGTGGGGCTGCTTCCTCAATGCCCCCGGGCGCACGGTGCCCTGGCGCCAGCTGCACGCGCTCTACGCGCTCGCCGAGGCCGACGGCTACTCGCAGGTGCCCTTCATCCTGCATCCGTCGCAACCGAGCTTCAAGCCGTCGGTGCAGTCGCTCTACCTGCGCACCCTCGTGCTGGACCTCGTGAACGCCGGCAACCTCTCGCGCGTGCAGCTCGAGATCGCGGACGGCTGGTTCGCCTCGTGGTGCGGCGACTATTCGCTCGACAGCGAGTACTCCTCGCGCGCGCATCTCTTCTACGTGGACCTCAACGCCGACTCGGGCCTGCACCTCATGCGCAAGGAAGGCCACGGCGACACCGTGCGCTACGTGCGCACCGAGGGGCTCAAGGCGCAGATCGAGGAAGTGCAGGCGGGACTGCGCCACGGCCGCCTCTACGCCGGCCACGGCGCCGGCGCCGTCTTCCCGCTGGAGGAGCACGTCGCCCTCCTCGCCATCATCGAGAAGCTCTACGCGGCGATGGTCGCGGGGGCGGACAACCGCATCGAGGAGCGCACGCACTTCGAGGACCGCGAGGTCGAGGTCGTCGTGGGCACCGAGCGGGTGTTCGCGAAGGCGTTGGCGCCCCGCGGTGCTCCGGCCCCGGCGCCGACGCCGTCGACTCCGGCCGCGGAGATGGTCGAGATCAGCCCGTCCGGCCTGTCCCTCACGGCCATCGAGGCCACGCCCGGCACGTCGGTCACCGTCGACCCGGACCTGCAGACCTGGCGCGTGAACGACCTGTCCTCGAAGGGCTACGGCCTGCTCGTGGACCGCGCGGCCGCCGACGAGGTGCTGCTCAACGGCCTCATCGCCATCCGGGACCAGGAACACGGCGGCTGGATCGTGGGCGCCGTCGTGCGCAAGCTCGCGAACCGCATGCGCGGCGAGATGCTCGCGGGCGTCGAGGTGCTCTCCTACCGGCCCCTGCCCGTGCGGCTCACGCCCGCGAAGGGCGGCGAGCCCATCGAGGCGCTCTACCTTCCCGGCGCGGATCCCAACGGCAAGGCCGACGGCCTGCTGCTTCGCGCCGCCGATTTCGGCGTGGGCAGGCTCTTCACCCTCAAGGCCTCGGGCGCGCGCTATCCGCTGCGCCTGAACCGCGTCACGAAGAAGGGCGCGGACTGGATCAAGGTCCGCTTCGAGATCGACGCGAAGGCCTGAGGGCGGCCCGCTCGCGGCGCATCGCCTTCGCATCGGCGCTCACCGGGCGGTAGAGTTCCACGCGGTCGCCCTCGCGCAGCACGCGCGAGGCCGGCACCGGGCGGCCCCAGAGGCCCGGCTCGGCCTGCGCCAGCTCCGGGAATCGTTCCGTCACGCGCGCGGCCGCGATCGCGTCGGCCACCGTGGCGCCCTCGGCCATCTCCAGCTCGCAGATGTCCTGGCGGGACGCGAGCGCCGCCGCGACGAGGATCCTCACGGCAGCGCCGCGGGCGGAACCGGCTCGGGACCGGGTGTCACGGCAGGCTCGGGCGTCAGGATGGGCGCGGGCAACACGGCCGGCAAGGGCGTCGCAGCAAGCACGGTCGACGGCGGCTGCGCCTGCGGGAAAAGGGCGACGGGCCAGGGCACGGCGCCGGCTCGCACCCGTTCGGCGCGCTCCACGAAGCGATCGACGAGCGTCTGCACGACGTGCCCGAAGACGGGACCGAGCACCTTCTCCATCGCGCGGCTCGAGAACGCGTACTCGAGGTTGAATTCCACCGAGGAGCCCTCCGGCCCCAGCGGCCGGATGTGCCAGTGGCCGGCCAGGTGCTCGAAGGGTCCGTCCGCGAGCGCGAGGTGGATCCACTCGGGCGGTTCGTTGCGGTTCCGGGTGGCCACGTGGCTCTTCAGGCCGTGGAAGTCGATGTCGATGCGCGCGTGCGTCTCCTCCCGCGTGCGGCCGAAGACCTCCACCCCGCCGCACCAGGGCAGGAATTCGGGATAGGCCTCGACGCCGTCCACCAGGGCGAACATCGCCCCGGCAGGCAGCTCCACGATGACCTTGCGGGAAACGACGGGCATGGGAGCGGCATTTTACGGCGCGGGGCCGGTAGAATGCGAACGCTTCCCCGCGGCGCGTACCCGCGCCCTCCCCCTCCCCATGAGCATCGTCGACAACCGCAAGGCCTTCCACGACTACTTCATCGAAGAGCGCTTCGAGGCCGGTCTCGTCCTCGAGGGCTGGGAGGTGAAGGCGATCCGCGCGGGACGCGCGCAGCTCAAGGAAGCCTACGTGGTGCTCATGAAGGGCGAGACCTTCGTGATCGGCATGCACGTGAGCGCGCTGCCGACGGCCTCCACGCACGTGAAGCCCGATCCCACGCGCAAGCGAAAGCTCCTGCTGAACGCGCCCGAGATCGCGAAGCTCATCGGCAAGGTCGAGCAGAAGGGCTACACCCTCGTGCCGATCAACCTGCACTACGCCAAGGGGCGGGTGAAGATGGACATCGGGCTCGCCAAGGGCAAGAAGCAGCACGACAAGCGCGAGACGGAGAAGGAGCGCGACTGGCAGCGCGAGCGCCAGCGCCTGCTGCGCGCCAAGGGCTGGTCGCCCCGCCCGGCCCCCGTCGCACCCCTCCGGGCGCCTCGCCCCCAGTTCAACC
>CAZPLW010000321.1:1276-3954 GCA_964587315.1 uncultured Lysobacter sp. | reverse complement strand
GGCTTCGCGGACCTGGGCCTGCCCGCCTGGCCCAAGGTCGACTTCGCCAAGTTCGGCCCCGTCGAGGCGCAGCCCCTCTCGCGCATCAAGAAGATCTCCGGCCCCGCCCTCGCCCGCAACTGGGTGATGATCCCGCACGTCACGCAGTTCGACGAGGCGGACATCACGGACCTCGAGGCCTTCCGCGCGGCGATCAATGCCGAGAACGCCAAGTCGGGCGTGAAAGTGACGCCCCTCGCCTTCCTCGTGAAGGCCGTGGTGGCCGCGCTGAAGAAGTACCCCGCGTTCAACAGCTCGCTCGACGGCGACAACCTCGTCGTGAAGCAGTACTGGCACATCGGCTTCGCCGCCGACACGCCCAACGGCCTGGTGGTCCCGGTCATCAAGGACGCGGACCAGAAGGGCGTCACGCAGATCGCCAAGGAGATGGGCGAGCTCGCCGCGAAGGCCCGCGAAGGCAAGCTCGGCCCGGCGGACATGCAGGGCGGCACCTTCTCCATCTCCTCGCTCGGCGGCATCGGCGGCACGGCGTTCACGCCCATCATCAACGCGCCGGAAGTCGCCATCCTCGGGGTGTCCAAGTCCGCGATGAAGCCGGTGTGGAACGGCAAGGAGTTCGCGCCCCGCCTCATGATGCCGCTCTCGCTCTCCTACGATCACCGCGTGATCGACGGGGCGCTCGCCGCGCGCTTCACCACCTACCTCGCCCAGGTCATCGCCGACCTGCGGCGCGGCATGCTCTAGGAAGCGCGCCATGGCCACGCTCGAGGTCAAGGTCCCCGACATCGGGGATTTCAAGGACGTCCCCGTCATCGAATTGCTGGTGAAGCCCGGCGACAAGGTCGCCAAGGAGCAGTCGCTCGTCACGCTGGAGTCGGACAAGGCGACGATGGAGGTGCCCTCCACGCACACGGGCACCGTCGTCGCGGTGCTGGTGAAGGTGGGCGACAAGGTGGCGCAGGGGACGGCCATCCTCACGCTGGAGACGCAGGACGCGGCCGCGAGCCCCGCCCCGGCTGCCGCCACTCCCGCCGCAACCGCTTCTCCCGCCGCCCCCGCCGCGCCCGCCAGCGCCTCCTCGCTGCGCGAGGCCCTCACCTCGACGCTCGCCAGCCTCGAGGCGGACCTGCACGCGGAAGTGCTCGTGCTCGGCGCGGGCCCCGGCGGCTACACCGCGGCCTTCCGCGCGGCGGACCTCGGCAAGAAGGTCGTGCTGGTCGAGCGCTATCCCACGCTGGGCGGCGTATGCCTCAACGTCGGCTGCATCCCGTCCAAGGCGCTGCTGCACACCGCCAAGGTGCTCGCCGACGCCGAGGACATCGCCGCGCACGGCGTCACCTTCGGCGCGCCGACGATCGACCTGGGCGGCATCCGCGACTTCAAGAACGGCGTGGTGGCCAAGCTCACCAAGGGCCTCGCGAGCCTCGCCAAGGCGCGCAAGGTCACCGTGGTGCAGGGCACGGCGCAGTTCGCCTCGCCCCATTCGCTCGAGGTGCAGGCGGCCGACGGCAGGAAGGTCGTTTCCTTCGATCACTGCATCATCGCGGCCGGGTCCCAGCCCGCGCGCATTCCGGGATTCCCCGAGGATCCGCGCCTCATGGACTCGACCGGCGCGCTGGAATTGAAGGACGTCCCGAAGCGCCTGCTCGTGATCGGCGGTGGCATCATCGGCCTCGAGATGGCGACGGTGTACGACGCGCTCGGCTCGAAGGTGACGGTGGTCGAGTTCATGGACCGCCTCATTCCCGGCGCCGACCCGGCCATCGTGAGGCCGCTCGCCAGGCGCATCGAGAAGCGCTACGAGAGGATCCTGCTGAAGACCAAGGTCGCGAAGCTCGAGGCGCCGCCCGAGGGCCTGAGCGCCACCTTCGAGAACGCGGACGGCTCGCCCGGCGCGCCGGAGCCGCAGGTCTACGACCGCGTGCTCCTTTCCGTGGGACGCCGTCCCAACGGCAAGAACATCGGGGCGGACAAGGCCGGCGTCCAGGTGAACGACCGCGGCTGGATTCCCGTCGACAACCAGATGCGCACCAACGTGCCGCACATCTTCGCCATCGGCGACATCGTGGGCGAGCCCATGCTCGCGCACAAGGCGACGCACGAGGGCAAGCTCGCCGCCGAGGTCATCGCGGGCCACGCGCACCACGTGTGGGAAGCCCGCACGATCCCGAGCGTCGCCTACACCGATCCGGAAGTGGCCTGGATGGGCCTGTCGGAGCCCGAGGCCAAGGCGAAGGGCATCGAATACGAGAAGGCCGTCTTCCCGTGGGCCGCGAGTGGCCGGGCCATCGGCATGGCGCGCGAGGAAGGCCTCACGAAGATCCTCTTCGAGAAGGGCACGAAGCGCATCCTCGGGGCGGGCATCGTCGGCATCAACGCCGGCGAGCTCATCGCGGAGACGGTGCTCGCGCTCGAGATGGGCGCCGACGCCGAGGACATCGGCCTCACGATCCACCCGCACCCCACGCTGTCCGAGACGGTGTTCTTCGGCGCGGAGATCGCGGAAGGTTCCATCACTGACATGATGCCGCCCAAGCGGTAGGCCGCGGCGATGCTCGAAGCGGCCCTCGCCGCCTTCCGGTCGGGGGATCTCGTCGCGGCACGGCGGGCGGCTGACGACCCGCTCTCGCGCTCGCCCGGCGAGGCGCGCGCCCTTCGACTCGCCGGCGACAGCGCGC
>CAZPLW010000321.1:0-1266 GCA_964587315.1 uncultured Lysobacter sp. | reverse complement strand
CTCGCCGACCTCGACCGGGCCGCGCAGGCCTCGCCAACGCCCGACGTGCTGGCCTCGCTGGCCCGCACCCAGTGGCGCCGCGGCAACGGGGACGCGAGCCGGGAGGCCGCCGTGCGTGCCCTCGCGACGGCCCCCGGATACCTCCCCGCCGCGCTCGTGGCCGCGTTCGTCGATTCCGCCCGCGGCGATACCGCGTCGGCCGGGCGACGGCTGGCGGAAGCGGGACTTCGCGACGCCGATCCCTCGCGCGTGGAATTCGCGTTCCAGGCGCTGGCGGACAACGCGCGCGAGGACCGGCGTGCCTTCGCGCCGCCGGAACGCGCGGGCGTGCCCCCCCTCACCCTGAGCGTCGTCGTGTGCAGCGTCACGGACGCCAAGCTCGCACGTTGCCGCGCCGCGCTCGAGGCCTCGCTCGCGCCGGGCTTCGAGTTCCTCGCGATCCGCGACGCGCGCTCGCTGGCCGAGGCCTACAACCGCGCGCTCGCCATCGCGAAGGGGCAGGCGATCGTTTTCCTGCACGACGACGTCGAGGTCGTCTCGCCCGGCCTCGACGCGATCCTCGCGCGCGCCCTCTCCCGCGCCGACCTGGTGGGCGTCGCCGGCACGCGCACGCTCGCTGGCCCGACGCTCGGCTGGGCCGGGCAGGCGCCCATGGCCGGATGGCTCGTGCACACGGACGCGACGGGAGCACCGTGGGACTTCTCCCTGCTGTCGTTCAGTGCCGGACTCGCGGGCCCCATGGAAGGGCTCGATGGCTGCTTCCTCGCGGCGCGCACCGAGTCCGCACGGCGCATCGGCTTCGACGAGGCGACGTTCGACGCCTTCCACTTCTACGACCTCGACTTCTGCCTGCGCGCGCGTCACGCCGGCCTCGCGGTGGCGGTGGACACCGACATCCTCGTGCGGCACGCCTCGCGCGGATCCCTCGGCGCCGACTGGCAGGCGCAGGCCGGCCGCTTCGTGGCGAAGTTCGCGCCGATGGCCACCGAGCCCGCCCGGCCGAACCATTTCCACGCGGCGCGTCTCGCGAGCCGCGGGGCGGCGCTCGCCCTTCACGACGAACTGAACGGGTTCTGCGCGGCGCTCGGCACGCGCGACGGCGGGACCTAGGCCACGCCCGGTCGCGTCATCCGCGCGGCGAGCGGCGCGGCCAACCCCAGCAGCAGCCCGGCGAAGCCCAGGGCCGAGCCGGCGATGGCGCCCCAGCACGCCACGCCCCACCCGGCCGCCCCGAGGTGCTCGACGAGCGCGATCCAGCGCCCCGGC
>CAZPLW010000320.1:0-3973 GCA_964587315.1 uncultured Lysobacter sp. | reverse complement strand
GCGCTCCGTGTCCGACATGGCCGGCAGCACCTTCTTGAAGACGCCGAAGAGCGGCCCGGTGAGCAAGGCCCGGCGCACGGGCTTCACGACGCCCAGCAGCGCGAGCAGCGCCACGGCGACCCAGGCGGCGCCCGCGAGCGCGAGCGGCGTCGCGGTGAACCACGTGAGCCACGCCGCGCCGGCGGCGAGCGCCACCGTCCAGGCGAGCGCGCCGGCCCGGTGGTACGCGAGGCCCCAGGCGATCGCGAGCACGACCACGACCGAGAGGATGGCAGGAATCATCGTCTTCTCCTTGCGTTGGGCCGCCCGCAATGGCGGGCGGCGGGGTGCGGCTAGTCGCCCGAGACCAGCTCGAGCTTCCGGGGATCGCCGAGCGGCGCCTTGAGCCCCGCCGCGAGGAACGGCGCGAGGCGCTGCAGCAGCATCTCGTCGTTGTCCTTCTCCTGCGGGACCACCTGCGCCATGAGCTTGAGCGCGTCGGTGCCCGCCAGCGTGTACGACAGGGCGCCCATCACGAAATGCAGGCGCCAGGTGAGCTCCTGCCGCGTGAGGTGCGGCAGCGCCTCGAGGAAGGCTTCCTTGAAGCGCGAGATCATCTCGGCGTACTGGGCCGAGAGGAAGTTGCGGATGAACGGGGCCGGGTCGGCATAGGCGCGGCCCAGGACGCGCAGGAAGTGCTTGCCGCCGCGCTTCTCGTCGCGCGCGAGGCGAAGGGCCGGGATGAGCATCGCCGAGAGGATCTTCTCGCAGGTGAGCGCCTTCGCGCCCGCCTCGTGCCGGTAGCGCTCCAGCAGGTCGATGCGCTCCTGGTTCATGGGATCGAGGCGGCGCGTGAGCACGGCCTGGAAGAGCTCTTCCTTCGTCCCGAAGTGGTAGTTCACGGCCGCGAGGTTCACGCCGGCCGCGCCCGTGAGCTGGCGCAGGCTCGTCGCCTCGAAGCCGTGCTCCATGAACAGCGTCTCCGCGGCGTCGAGGATGCGCGTCTTGGTGTCCTGGGAGAGGGCATCCATCGCGATCGAGCGGCGGGCGGTGCGCGGGGTGGGCATCGGGCGTCGTGACTCCGGCGGGTGGATGGACGTCGGGCGTCGGAACCGTGTCAAACGCACGATTCAAACGCCCGTTTGAAACTATCCTAGGGCCCGCGGCGGGCGGCTGTCAAATCCCGGCCGGGCCGCCGACCGGCTACACTCGCCCGCGCCATGTACCGAACCGCCCTCCTTGCCATCGCCCTTTCCCTCGCCGCCACCCCGGCCTCGGCGCTCCTCATCCGCCCCGACCGGGACGACGCCGAGTACCTGGAACTCGCCACGCGCTACCCCGCCGCCGTCCGCATCGACGCCCCGGCGGGATCCGGCGTCCTCATCTCGCCGCGATGGGTGCTCACCGCCGCCCAGGTGGTCGAGCCGATGCAGCGCACGCCCGGCCGCCTGAAGCTCGCGGTCGGCGGGCGCCTGCGCGACGTGCAGGCCATCTACCTGCATGACGACTGGAAGCGCGCCGGCGGCCCGGACCTCGCCCTCGTGCACCTGAAGATCCCGGTCGAGGACGTCGAGCCGGCGAACGTCTACCGGAATTCCGACGAGCAGGGCCAGACGGTGCGCATCGTGGGACACGGGGCCTCGGGCCGCATCGGGGAGAAGGCGCCGCCGCGCAGCGGCGAGCGCAAGCCACGGGCGGGCATCAACACCGTGGATCGTGTCGAAACCTACGCCTTCGCGCTGCGCGTGAAGGGGGCCGACGAAGCCTCGGACCTGCAGGGTGTCCTCGACGCCGGCGACCGCGGCGGCCCGGCCTTCGTCGAGGTGGCGGGACAGGCCTTCCTCGCCGGCATCGGCTACGGAACGCAGGACGCCAACGGGGACGGGATCGCCGGCAACGCGGGCGACTGGGACCTGTTCGTGCGCGTCTCCAACTTCCGCGAGTGGATCAACTGGATCACCGCCAAGGCCGCCGCCGACGAGGCCGCGGCGGCGGTGGGCGATACGGAACGCTAGCCCAGCGCCTGCCCGAGGTCCCAGAGGATGTCGTCGAGGCTCTCGAGGCCGATCGAGAGCCGCACCATGTCCGGCGGCACGCCGGCCTTCACCTGGTCGGCTTCCGAAAGCTGCCGGTGGGTGGTGGAGGCCGGGTGGATCACGAGCGACTTGGCGTCGCCGATGTTCGCCAGGTGGCTCACGAATTGCAGCCCCTCGATGAACTTCACGCCCGCCTCGAACCCGCCCCGGATGCCGAAGGACAGGAGCGCACCCGCACCACGCGGCATGTAACGCTTCGAGAGGGCGTGGTACTTGTTGGCCGCCAGGCCCGGGAAGTGGACCCAGGCCACCTTCGGGTGCGACTCGAGGTACTTCGCCACGCCCATCGCGTTGGCGCAGTGGCGGTCCATGCGCACGGGCAGCGTCTCCAGCCCCTGCAGCAGCATCCAGGCGTTGAACGGCGAGATCGTGGGGCCGAAGACGCGAAGCACTTCCATGCGCGCCTTCATCGTGAAGCCGAAGTCGCCGAAGGTCTCGTAGAAGCGCACGCCGTGGTAGCCGGCCGAGGGCTCCGTCATCTGCGGGAACTTGCCGTTGTCCCAGGGGAACTTCCCGCTTTCGACCACCACGCCGCCCATCGTCGTGCCGTGGCCGCCGATGAACTTGGTGGCCGAGTGCACCACGATGTCCGCCCCGTGCTTCAGGGGCTGGCAGAGGTAGGGCGAGGCCGCCGTGTTGTCCACGACGAGGGGCACGCCGGCCTCGCGCGCGACGGCGCCCACCGCGGCGATGTCGATCACGTTGAGCGCGGGGTTGCCCAGCGTCTCGCTGAACACCGCCTTCGTGTTCGGGCGGATCGCGCGGCGGAAATTCTCCGGGTCGTCGGGATCGACGAAGGTGGTCTCGATCCCCAGGCGCGGGAAGTTGACGGCGAACATCGTGTGCGTGCCGCCGTAGAGGCGCGAGGAGGACACGATGTGGTCGCCCGCCTGGCAGATGTTGAGCAGGGCCACCATCTCGGCGGCCTGCCCGGTGGCCGTCGCCACGGCGGCGCGGCCGCCCTCGAGCGCCGCCATGCGCTCCTCGAACACCGCCGTCGTGGGGTTCGACAGCCGCGTGTAGACGTTGCCGAAGGTCTGCAGGTTGAAGAGGCTCGCCGCGTGCTCCGCGCTGTCGAAGACGAAGGACGTGCTCTGGTAGAGGGGGACGGCGCGCGCGCCCGTCTCCCGGTCCGGGATCTGCCCCGCGTGCAGGGCCAGCGTCTCGAAGCCGAAGGCGCGGTCGGCCATCGGCTACTTCGGCGCGTCCGAGGACTTCTTCGTCCGGTCGAGGACGGTCATCGCGGTGGACACGAACGTGGAGACGTCCGTGAGGTTCGCGGGGACGATCAGCGTGTTGCCCGTCTTCGCGAGGCCCGCGAAGGCCTCCACGTATTTCTCCGCGACCTTGAGGTTGGCCGCGAGCATGCCGCCTTCCTCGCCGATGGCCGCCGCCACCTGGCGCACCGCGTTGGCGGTGGCTTCGGCCACCGTGGTGAGCGCGAGGGCCTCGCCCTGCGCCTTGTTGATGGCCGCCGTCTTGTCGCCCTCCGACTGCAGGACCTTGGCCTGCTTCGCGCCGTCGGCGATGTTGATCTCCTGCTGGCGCTGGCCCTCGCTCTTCGCGATGAGGGCGCGCTTCTCGCGCTCCGCGGTGATCTGCGCCTGCATCGAACGCAGGATGGCCTCGGGCGGGGTGAGCCCCTTGATCTCGTAGCCCAGCAACTGGATGCCCCACGTGCGCAGCTGGATGTCGTCAATCGGGCCGTTGAGATGGCCGTCGCCGTCGCCGTCGTAATCCGGGCTGGTGAACGAGGTGCCGCCGGCCAACTTGAAGCCGGGCAGTGTCTGCGGCTCGTCGCCGTAGATGAAGCGCACGGCCTCGATGCCCTCCTCCGCGAAGAGCGTCGCCATGCCGGCGTCCAGCGTTTCGCCGAGGTATGGCGTCCAGCGCCGGTC
>CAZPLW010000319.1:0-3989 GCA_964587315.1 uncultured Lysobacter sp. | reverse complement strand
CGCTCGCGGAACAGGCGCCGGCACGCCGCCGCCGCGCGCGCGTCGTACAGGGTGCCCGCGCCGCGCGCGATCTCCCCCAGGGCCGCGTCGATGCCCAGGGCCGGGCGGTACGGGCGGTGCGACATCATGGACTCGACGACGTCGGCCACGGCCACGATGCGCGCCTCCACGCCGATCGCCTCGCCCTCGAGCCCGTCCGGGTAGCCCGATCCGTCCAGGCGCTCGTGGTGGTGGCGCACCACGTCCGCCAGGGGCCAGGGGAAGTCCAGGTGAGCCAGCAGGTCGTACCCGACGGTCGTGTGCGACTGCACCAGCTCGAATTCCCACTTCGTGAGCCGGCCGGGCTTCACGAGGATCTCCGCCGGCAGCGACACCTTGCCCACGTCGTGCACCTGCCCCGCGAAGCGCAGGCCCTCGCAGCGGTCCTCGTCGAAGCCGAGCTCGGCGCCGATGGCCGCGGCGACGAGGCCCACCCGCCGCTCGTGGCCCGCGGTGTACGGGTCCCTCGCCTCGACCAGGCGCGAGACCAGGTCGATGACGCCCCGCTGCGTGGTCTCGAGGATCTGGATCTTCTCGAGCAGCTTCTCGTTCACGGCGGCCTGGTGGCGCGTGGCGAACTCGCGCTCCGGCAGCCCGCCGCCGGCCTCGCGCGGCAGGCCCAGCACCCGCGCGAGCGCCTCGTCGAGCGCCTCCGGGGCGAGGGGCTTCTGCAGGAAGGCGTCCGCGCCGGCGGCGCGCGCGAAGCGCTCCTCGTCGGGCTTCACGAAGGTGGCCGAGTAGAAGGCGAAGGGGATCTTCGCGAGGATCGGGTTCTTGTGCCATTCGTGGCACAGGCCGAAGCCGTCCAGCTCGGGCATGAGCACGTCGGAGACGACGAGGTCGGGCGGGTCGGCGCGCGCGAGGGCCAGGGCCTCGCGCCCGTTCACGGACTCGGTGACGGTGTGCCCGCGCGCCTCGAGCACGGTACGCAGCAGGTACCGGTCGTTCGCGTGGTCGTCGACGATCAGGATGCGGGCCATGGGATTCCTCTTGCGCAAGACATGGTGACGGGCGGGTTGCCCGGGCGCAACCCTCGCGCGGGCGGCGCGCTCACGGGCGGCGCTCGCCGGGGCCGGCGGCGGGCAGCGTGAACCAGAAGCGGCTGCCCTCGCCCACGCGGCTGTCGAACCCGATGTCCCCGCCCATCGCCACGACGAGGCGGCGCGCGATCGCGAGGCCGAGCCCCGTGCCTTCGCGAGCGGGGTCCGGCGTGATGCGCGAGAAGGGCCGGAACAGCGTGTCGCGGCCCTCGACCGGGATGCCGATGCCGGTGTCCTCGACGCTCACGCGCAGCCGGCCGGGCTCGCGCGAGGTGGTGACGGCGATGCGGCCGCGATCGGTGAACTTGAGCGCGTTGGAGACGAGGTTGTCGAGCACCTGCCGGACGCGGCGCGGATCCGCCCGCGCGAGCGGCTCGCCGGGCGTCGTGTCGAGGACGAGCGCGAGGCCGCGCTGCCTCGCCTCGCCCTCGAAGGTCTCGAGGCACCCGGCGACGGCGGCGTTCAGGGCGAAGTCCTCGACGGACACCACGATCTCGCCCGCCTCGATCTTCGAGAGGTCGAGCACGTCGTTGATCAGCTGCAGCAGGTGCTTCGAGGACGCCTGCACGATCGTGAGCTGCTTCGCCTGCTCGGCGTTGAGCGGGCCGGGCAGCCCCGCCAGCATCACGCCGGTGAATCCGATGATCGAGTTGAGCGGCGTGCGCAGCTCGTGCGAGACGGTGGCGAGGAAGAGGCTCTTCACGCGGTCGGCGGCGAGGGCGCGGTCGCGCGCGATGGTGAGCTCGCGCGTGCGCTCGCCCACGCGCTCCTCGAGCACGCGGTTGGCGTCCGCGAAGCGCTCGCGGGCGCGCACGAGCTCGGTCACGTCCGCGGAGATGCCGCCCACGCCCGAGATGGCGCCGCTCGCGTCGCGCACCGGGAACTTCGCGGACTGGTAGAGGCGGCGCCCCTGCGGTCCCGCGTGGGATTCCTGGAAGCGCATCGGCTCGCCGGCGGCGAGCACCTCGAGGTCGTTCTCGCGGTGCGCGCGGGCGATCTCCGCCGGCATGTCCATCTCCTCGCGCGTGCGGCCCGCGATGGAATCGAACGGCAGGCCCACCACGTCCGCGAAGACGCGGTTGCCCAGCACGCAGCGGCCCTCGCGGTCGAACACGTACACGATGGCCTCGCTCGCGTCGATGATGTCGCGCACGAGGCGCTCGGTGGCCTCGAGGTTCTTGCGCGTGGCGAGGTGGTCGAGGGCGAAGGAGATGTCGAGGGCCATCTCGTCGAGCGTGCGCACCACGTCGTCGTCGAACCAGCCGACTTCTCCCGCGTAGAGGTTGAGCGCGCCCACCACGCGGCCGGCCTCTCGGATCGGGAATGCGGCCGAGGCGGCGATGCCCGCCCGGGCCGCGGACGCGTGCCAGGGCGCGAGCCTCGCCTCGCCCAGGAAGTCGTTGGCGACCACGTGCTGCCCGGCGAGGATCGCCTCGCCGGAGGGGCCGCGCGACTTCGGGTCGTCTTCCTCGGCGCGGATGCGGACCTGGTCGACGTAACCGTGGTCGTCGCCGAAGCGGGCCACGGGGCGAAGCACGTTCTGGCCGTCGAGGATCCCGATCCAGGCGAAGCGCAGGCGCCCGCGCTCGACGGCGTGGCGCACGATGTTCTCGAAGAGCTCGCCGCGGCTCTCGCAGCGCACGATGGCCTGGTTGGTCTGCGACAGCAGGTCGTAGAGGTCGCGCAGGCGCGCGAGGCTCGCCAGGTGGTGCACGCGTTCCGTGGTGTCCTCGACCGTTGCGAGGAAATGCTCGATGCGGCCTTCGGCATCGCGCAGACCGCGCACGTCGATCGTCGCGTGGATGACGTGGCCGTCCTTGTGCAGGAAGCGCTTGTCCAGGCGGTAGCCCTCGATCTCCCCGGCCAGGGCGCGGCGGAAGAGCGCCAGGTCCTTGTCGAGGTCCTCGGGATGGGTGATCGACGTCCATTCGAGCTGCTCGAGCTCCTCGCGCGGGTAGCCGAAGATCTCGCACAGGTGGTCGTTGAACCGGAGCCAGCGCAACGTGCGCGCCGAGGTGACCGCCATGCCGATGAACGGCATCGTGAAGAACTGCGATGCCCATTCCTGCTCGCGGCGGGCGGCGGCGTCGCGCTCGAGGAGCGCCGTCCTCTCGCGCGCGGCCGCGGCGCCGGCCTGCGAGCGCCAGGCGAGCAGGCCGCCCAGCAGGGAGGCGGCGAACACGAGGATGGCCCCGTGCGTCGCGAGCCGCGTGGAGGCGCCCGCGAGCGAGGCGACATCCGCCTCGTCGATCTTCGCGAGCACGTTCCACGTCGTGCCGCGCACGGGCCTGATGGCCGCGCGGACCGGTTCGCCCCGATAGTCCTTGCCGCTCACCGCACCCACCCGCCCGCGGGCCGCCATGGCCGCCGGCAGGTCGTCGCGCTTGGGCACCGCCAGGGGCTCGCTCCCCTCGGGCCGGTGGCGAAGGGGTCCGAAGTACGTGATGACGTTGCCGTCGGCCCGCGTGAGGATCGTCTCGCCGGTGCGGGTCTGCAAGGGCGATTCGGCGAGGATGGGATACAGGAACCGGGCCGGGTCGCCGCGGAACACGACGCAGGCGGCGACCGTGTGGCCGTCGTCCCGGGACACGGGGGCGGCGAAGTAGATCGCCTCGCGGCCGTCCTCCCGCACGAGCTCGGACTGGGCCGGCCTGCCCCGTTCGATGGCGACGCGGCAGGCGGCCGGCGCGTGGATCGTGGTCGGCGGGAACTCGCCGGTGCGGACGACGGCCGTCGCGTGGTCGGGCGCGAAGACGGCGCCGCCGGGAAAGCCCGCTTCCGCGGTGGCGCGGTCGAGCCAGGGCCAGGGCAGGGCGCCCATGTCGCCCGGGGGCGGCCGCCCGCCGGACGGGATGTCCGCGGGCGTGACGGCGGCCGCCCTGGGTTCGGAAACGGGCGGCTCAGTGCGTC
>CAZPLW010000318.1:0-3994 GCA_964587315.1 uncultured Lysobacter sp. | reverse complement strand
GAGCGCGCCGGCGGCGGCCTCAAGGCCATCCGCGACCGCGACGGCCCGAACGCCCTCGCGGGCTTCGGCAGCGCCAAGGGCTCCAACGAGGAGGCCTACCTATTCCAGAAGTTGGTGCGCGCCGGCTTCGGCACCAACAACGTGGACCATTGCACGCGACTGTGCCACGCCTCCTCGGTTGCCGCGCTCCTCGAGGGCATCGGCTCGGGGGCCGTGTCCAACCAGGTGTCGGACGTCGCCAAGGCCGAGGTGATCTTCCTCATCGGCTCGAACCCCACGTCCAACCACCCCGTCGCGGCCACCTGGATCAAGAACGCGGTGAAGCGAGGCGCGAAGCTCATCGTGGCCGACCCGCGCCGCACGGACATCGCGCGGCACGCCTGGCGCGTGCTGCAGTTCAAGCCCGACATGGACGTGGCGCTCCTCAACGCGCTCATCTACACGATCCTCGAGGAGAACCTCGTCGATCCGGAATTCATCCGCCAGCGGACCACCGGGTTCGAGGCGCTCAAGGAGAACGCGAAGGGCTTCAGCCCCGAGGCGATGGGCCCGCTGTGCGGCATTCCCGCGGAGACGATCCGCGAGGTGGCCCGCGCCTATGCCACCTCGAAGGGATCGATGATCCTGTGGGGCATGGGCATCTCGCAGCACGTGCACGGCACCGACAACGCGCGCTGCCTCATCGCGCTCACGCTCATGACCGGCCAGATCGGCAAGCCCGGCTCGGGCCTGCACCCGCTGCGCGGGCAGAACAACGTGCAGGGCGCCTCCGACGCCGGCCTCATCCCGATGATGTACCCGGACTACCAGCGCGTGGACAACCCCGAGGCCATCTCGCGATTCGAGAAGTACTGGGGAATGACGCTCGACCACAAGCCCGGCCTCACGGTGGTCGAGATCATCGACGCCGCCTGCGACGGGCGCGTGAAGGGCATGTACGTGATGGGCGAGAACCCGGCGATGTCGGACCCGGACTCGAACCACGCGCGCGAGGGGCTCGCGAAGCTGGAGCACCTGGTCGTGCAGGACATCTTCCTCACGGAGACGGCGTACCTGGCGGACGTGGTGCTGCCCGCTTCGGCGTGGCCCGAGAAGAGCGGCACGGTCACCAACACGGACCGCATCGTGCAGATGGGCCGTCGCGCACTCGACCTGCCGGGCGAGGCGCGGCAGGACCTGTGGATCACCCAGCAGATCGCGAAGCGCCTGGGCCTCGACTGGAACTACGAGGGCCCGGACAGCGGCGTGGCGCAGGTCTACGAGGAGATGCGCGGCGCGATGAACTCCATCGGCGGCATCTCGTGGGATCGCCTCGAGGAGAACTCGGCCGTCACGTACCCGTGCCGCACCGAGGAGGACCCCGGCCAGTCGGTGGTGTTCACGGAGAATTTCCCCACGAAGGATGGCAAGGCGAAATTCGTCCCGGCGGACCTCATCCCGGCCAACGAGCGGCCCGATGCCGAGTTCCCGTTCGTCCTCATCACCGGGCGGCAGCTCGAGCACTGGCACACCGGCTCCATGACGCGGCGCGCCTCGGTGCTCGACGCCATCGAGCCGCGCGCGGTGGCCTCGCTCCACCCGCTCGATCTCGACGCGATGGGCGCGAAGCCCGGCGACGTGATCACCGTGGCCTCGCGCCGCGGCGAGGTGTCGCTGCACGCCCGCGCCGACGACGGCACGCCGCGCGGCAGCGTCTTCATCCCGTTCGCCTTCTACGAGGCGGCGGCGAACCGGCTCACCAACCCCGCGCTGGACCCGTTCGGCAAGATCGCCGAGCTCAAGTATTGCGCCGTGCGCGTGACCCGCGGCGGCGAGCTCACCGCCCTGGGCAGCTACGGCGGCGGCCAGTCGTTCCGGGAGTAATCGGGGTCAGGTTCAATTTTGAATCTGTCCCCTATTGGCACAGTTGGAGTTCGCAAGCCAACAGGGGACAGGTTCAAAATTGAACCTGACCCCATTTTCCACAAAATTGAACCTGACCCCATATTCCGATAATCGGGCACCGTCCCCGGTTACGGTTACTGGTGGCAGAATCCGGGGGATGAGTTCGCCCTTGCCCCCGCGCGACGCCCCCCTCGAGTTCGTCGAGGTGACGGCCGCCAATTACCGCGACGCCTTCCGGCTCAAGGTGAGGCCGGACCAGGAGCGTTTCGTCGCGGCCAATGCGGTGTCCCTCGCGCAGGCGCACTTCCACCCCGAGGCCTGGTGCCGCATCATCCGCGCGGGAGAGACGCCCGTGGGCTTCGTGATGCTGGAGGACTGGACCGCCCATCCGGACGAGGCGCCGCAGGACTGGAAGGCGGAGCCCTACGTGGGACTGTGGCGCTTCATGATCGACCAGCGATACCAGAAGCAGGGCTTCGGCGCGCGGGCGATGCCGTGGCTCATCGACCACGCCCGCCGCCGCCCCGGCGCGAAGTGCCTGCTGCTCAGCTTCGTCGAGGCCGAGGGCAGCCCGGAGCCCTTCTACCGTCGATTCGGATTCGAGCGCACCGGCGAAGTCGCCGAGGGCGAGCACGTGATGCGGCTCGGCTTCTAGCCCGAACCGCCCCCTGACACCCCCAAGAGGAGAGAGACGATGAAGACCTGGAAACTGGCGGCCGCCGCCGCGATGGCGATGGGCGCGGCGTTCGCCCACGCGCAGGGCGCCTGGCCCACCAAGACCGTGAAGGTGATCGTGGGCTTCCCGCCCGGCGGCTCGACCGACCAGGTGGCGCGCGTGCTCGCGGGCCAGCTGCAGGCGCAGCTCGGCCAGCAGTTCATCGTGGACAACCGCCCGGGGGCATCGGCCTCCATCGGCGCGGGCGCCGTGGCGAGCGCGCCGCCGGACGGCTACACCATCGGTGTCGTGTTCGACACGCACGGCGTGAACCCCTCGCTCATCCCGAACCTGCCCTTCGACACGCTGAAGGACCTGAACACGGTCATGCTCGTGGGCACCTCGCCCATGGCCATCGTCACCAAGGCCGACCAGCCGTACAAGGATTTCAAGGACGTGCTGGCCGCGGCCAAGTCGAAGCCCGGCAGCGTCGCCATCGGCTCCATCGGCTCCGGCAGCCTCGGCCACCTCGCCGTGGCGCAGATCGGCAACCTCCTCAACCTCGAGCTCACGCACATCCCCTACAAGGGCGGCGGGCCGCTCATGATCGATGCCGTCGGCGGCCAGGTGCCCTTCGCCATCGGTTCCGTGTTCGTCGTGAACCCCCATGTGAAGGGGGGCAAGCTGAAGGCCCTCGCGGTGACGAGCGCGAAGCCCTCGCCGACCATGCCGGGCGTGGGCACGGTGGCCGACCAGGGCGTTCCCGGCTTCTCGGCGCTCGCCTGGTGGGGCGTCATCGCGCCGGCGAAGATGCCGCCCGCCATCACGAAGAAGCTCGTCGAGGAACTGCAGAAGGCGCTCAAGGTCCCGGCTATCGCGGAGAAGCTGCAGGCGCAGGGCATGGACATCGTGGGCAGCGGGCCGGAGGAGGCCCAGAAGTTCCTGAAGGGCGAGATCGACCGCTGGGCCAAGGTGGTGAAGGACAACAAGATCAAGGCGGGGGACTGATGAGGGTCCATCGCATCGCCGTCGTCCCCGGGGACGGCATCGGCAAGGAGGTGGTGCCCGAGGGGCTTCGGCTGCTCGCGGCGGTGGAGAGGAAGGTCGGCGCTTTCCGCTGCGAGCCGACGCACTTCCCCTGGGGCTCGGACTACTACCGCGAGCACGGCGTCATGATGCCGGAGGACGGCAACGCGACCCTCAAGCCCTTCGACGCCATCCTTTTCGGCGCCGTGGGCGATCCGGAGCTGCCCGATCACCTCACGCTCTGGGGCCTGCGGCTCAAGATCTGCCAAGGCTTCGACCAGTACGCGAACGTGCGCCCCACGCGCATCTTCCCCGGCGTGCCGAGCCCGCTGGCGGGCCGCGGTCCCGGCGACATCGACTGGGTCATCGTCCGGGAGAACACCGAGGGCCAGAATTCCGGCGTGGGCGGCCGCGCGCACCGCGGGCTGC
>CAZPLW010000317.1:0-4040 GCA_964587315.1 uncultured Lysobacter sp. | reverse complement strand
ACATCGCCATGGTGTTCCAGAACTACGCGCTCTACCCGCACATGAGCGTGTACGACAACATGGCGTACGGCCTCAAGATCCGCAAGTTCGCGAAGGACGACATCGAGAAGCGCGTGCAGCGCGCGGCCGGCATCCTCGAGCTGGGCCCCTACCTGCAGCGAAAGCCCCGCGAGCTCTCCGGCGGCCAGCGCCAGCGGGTGGCGATGGGTCGGGCCATCGTGCGCGAGCCCGCGGCGTTCCTCTTCGACGAGCCGCTCTCGAACCTCGACGCCAAGCTGCGCGTGCAGATGCGCCTGGAGATCCAGAAGCTGCACCGCGAGCTGCGCACCACCAGCGTCTACGTGACGCACGACCAGGTGGAGGCGATGACGCTCGCCAACCGCATGATCGTGATCAACGCGGGCGTGGTGGAGCAGATCGGCGCCCCGCTCGAGGTCTACGACAACCCGGCCTCGCTCTTCGTGGCCGGCTTCATCGGCTCGCCTTCCATGAACTTCATGCCGGGCAGGCGCGTGGGCGACGGCGTCGAGCTGGGCGGAGGGCTGCTGGTGCCGCTGCCGCCGGAGATCCGCGCCAAGGCCGGCGAGCAGGTGACCGTGGGCGTGCGCCCCGAGCACTTCGTGGCGGGCGAGGGCGGCACGCCCCGCTTCCACCTGCACGTGGACACGGTGGAGGCGCTGGGCGCCGATTCGCTCCTGCACGCGGGGTTCGACGGCACGATCCTCGTCGTGCGCATCGAGGGACATTCCACGCCGGCGGCCGGATCCGCCCTGGACGTCGCGATCATGCCCGGCAAGGCCTACTTCTTCGACACGGCCACCGGCAAGCGCCTCGCCGGCTGATGGGAAGCGAAACCGGGGACGGTGCCCGATTTCCGGAAGGCGGGCGGAAATCGGGCACCGTCCCCGGTTTCGATTCGCGCCGCCTCGAGGAACTCACCCTCAATTCGTCGGCGCCACCGGGACAGCTGCTCTACGACGGCTGGCTGCTGCGCTTCTCGCCGGGCAAGGCGAAGCGGGCGCGCTCGGTGAACGCCGTCTATCCCTCGCGCCTGCCGTTCGGCGACAAGCTCGTCCACTGCGAAGCCGTGTACGCCGAGCGCGGCCTGCCCGCCATCTTCCGCCTGTCCGAGCACACGGAGCCCGGCCTCGACGCGTTCCTCGAGGCGCGCGGCTACGGCGTCTTCGATCACACCGACGTGCGCGTGGCCGCCATCGACCCGGCCCGGCTGGACGGACCGCCGGTGGCCGTGCCGCGGCTGGAGGAGTGGTTCGACATGGTGGGCGACCTGCGCGGCTCCCCGATCGCGCACCGTTCCTCGCACCTGGCGCGCCTCGCGTCCCTGCCCCTCGCGATGATCGGCGTGGCGATCCTCGAGGACGGCGTGCCGCTCGCGACGGGCCTCGCCATCCTGGAGGACGGGCACGTGGGGCTCTTCGACGTCGTGACGCGCGAGGGTGCCCGCCGCCGCGGCCACGGCCGCGCCATCGTGGCCGCGCTCCTGCGCTGGGGCCGGGACCTCGGCGCGACGCGGGCCTACCTGCAGGTGGACTCGGCCAACGCGCCCGCCCTCGCGATGTACGCGGCGTTCGGCTTCGCGCGGGCGTATGGTTACTGGTATCGCGGCCGGCCGGGAGAGAAGGCATGAAGGGGATCGACGAGCTTTCGCGGGAACTGGGCGAGGCTTGCGTGCGGGCGGGCCTCAAGGTGGCCACGGCCGAGTCGTGCACGGGCGGCGGGGTGGGCGAGGCGATCACGCGCACCGCCGGCAGCTCGGCGTGGTTCGACCGGGGGTTCATCACCTATTCGAACTTCTCGAAGGTGGACCTCCTGGGCGTGAAGGCGGAGACGCTGGGGGGCTTCGGCGCGGTGTCCGAACAGGTCGCCCGCGAGATGGCCCTGGGTGCCTTGCACCAGAGCGACGCGGACCTCGTCGTGGCCGTGACGGGCGTGGCCGGCCCCGAGGGCGGCACGGCCGCGAAGCCGGTGGGGCTCGTCTGGTTCGCGTGGGCCTCGCTCGAGGGCGGGTGCGAATCGCGTTTCGAGGTCTTCGGCGGAGACCGCACCGCCATCCGCGAGCAGGCGGTTCTCGCGGCGCTCGGCGGATTGGCGGCCCTGGCCGCGCGGGAAGGATGAAGCGGCGACGCCGAACGGGGGGCTGCGGGAGGGCGAGGCCGACCGGTCCCTATCGCGTGACGGGGGATTCGCCCTGCCGGAACAGCGGGTCGGAGAGCAGGCGTCGCAATTCGCTCCGGACGACCCCGTAGCATTCGCAGGTCCGGGCCTCGAGCGCCGACCGGTCGAGCACGGCGATGTGGCCGCGGCGGTAACGGATGCAGCCGGCGGCCTGGAGCTTGCCGGCCGCCTCCGTGACGCCTTCGCGGCGCACGCCGAGCATGCGGGCGATCAGCTCCTGCGTGATGACGAGTTCTCCCGAGGGAACGCGATCGAGCGTGAAGAGCAGCCAGCGGCAGAGCTGCTGCTCCACCGAATGATGCCGGTTGCACGCTCCCGTCTGCGAGATCTGGGTGATCAGGGCCTGCGTGTAGCGAAGCAGGAGGCGCTGCAGCAGGCCCGCGCGCTCGAATTCCTCCTTCAACAGCCGGCGCGGCATGCGGTAGGCCTGGCCCGCCGTGGGCACCACGGCCGAGCTCGGTGTCGTGTCGCCGCCCATGAAGAGGGATATTCCGACCACCCCTTCGTTGCCCACGCTCGCGTTCTCGGCCGACGCGCCGTTCTCCGTCACGTAGTGCAGCGAGATGATGGCGGTCGTCGGAAAGTAGACGTGCTGCAACTGGTCGCCGGGTCCGTAGAGGAAATGGCCCAGCGGCAGCGAGACCGGCTCCAGATGGGGGGCCACGCGCGCGAAGTCCGCCGCCGGCAAGGCGGCAATGAGGTGGTTCTGGCTCGGGTGTTGAGTCGAAGGCATGGCGCGAAGAGGGGAGTGGGCGGCCTAGCGGCCCGAGGTGAGTTCCACGCCGATGCCGCGGTAGCCGACGAACCGGCAAGTCTGGTCGAACATGGGCTCGCCGCTCACCTGGAACTTCTGCCGGGTGCCGTCGGGGTGGTCGCGGCTGAAGACGAAGTCGATGAACGGCTGCCGGGCTGCGATGCGGGCCTGCAGCGCTTCGCGCTCCGCCTTGTTCCAGCCATCCGGGCCCGCGTCGGGCGCGTCTCCCGCCAGGGTGTCGACCCGTATCCCGAGCATCTCCAGGACCGGCCCGGAGACCCTCGTGAAGTTCCCGTTCTCGTCCTGCTCCCAGTACCAGTCGGAGGCGAGCTCCGTCAGGCTGCGAAAGCGGGCCTCGCTTTCGCGCAGCTCGGCGGTGCGTTCCTGCACCTTGCGCTCCAGCACCTGGTTGAAGTCCTCGAGCTTGCGGTAGAGCAGCCGGACTTCCAGGAGGTTGCGGATGCGCGTGCGAACCTCGACCAGGTCGAAGGGCTTGGCGACGAAATCCCTCGCGCCGGCCTGCAGCGCGCGCAGCTTGTGCCCGGGCTGGGCGGTGATCACGAGCACGGGTAGGTATCCGTCCGCATGGTTCGTCTTCAGGCCTTCCATCACCTGGAACCCGTCCATGCCGGGCATCTGCAGGTCGAGCAGGATCAGGTCGTACCGGTTCCTGCGATGCAGGGCGCAGACCTCGTGCGGATCCCTGGTGGAGGAAACGTGCGTGTAGCCTTGCTCGCGCAGCATCTGCTCGAGCAGGGTGACGTTGGCCGCCTGGTCGTCGACGACCAGGATGGCGGCCTCGAGGATGTCGGCATGCGTCACTTTCATGCTTGTTCCTTCACAGGCGTGCGGCCCGGCGACGCCTGCGCGGCCGCCAGCGCCGCGTCCAGCGCGTCCATGAATTTCGCGACCTTGATCGGCTTGGTGAGGTAGTCGAAGAAGCCGGCCTCGAGAGCCTTCCGGATGTCGCCGGGCACCGCGTTGGCGCTGAGCGCGATGATGGGGATGTGCGCCGTGGACGGTTCCGCGCGCAGGACCTTCATGGCCTCGATGCCGCTGATGCCGGGCAGGTTGATGTCCATCAGGATCA
>CAZPLW010000316.1:0-4050 GCA_964587315.1 uncultured Lysobacter sp. | reverse complement strand
GCCGCGGGCGGCTCGAGCCCGCACTCGCGCAGGGGCGCTTCGCGGATCCGCTCTGCGGCGCCTTCTGCACGTTCACGGGAACGAGGCGCGCCGAGAATCGCGGCCGTTCCGTGCTGCGGCTCGAGTACGAGGCCTTCGACGCGATGACGGCACCGGAAATGGCGCGCATTTTCGAGCGCTGCCGGCGCGAGCTGGAGGCGGACGACGGGGCGCGCGCGCTGCGCATGCTCGTCCAGCACCGTGTCGGCACGGTCGCGGTCGGCGAACCGAGCGTGGTGATCGCCGTGGCGAGCCCGCACCGCGACCTGGCCTTCCGCGCCTGCCGCTTCCTGATCGACGAACTGAAGCAGAGCCTGCCGATCTGGAAGAAGGAGCTCTACCCCGACGGCCAGCACTGGATCGGGGAGCGCTCCTGACCGGCGACGGGGCGAACGGGCAATGGCGGGCCCCGGGGGCGCGGCGCTAACCTGCGCAGTCGCATGAAACCGCAAGAGAAGCCGGTTCGACAGGTCTCCTGGCAGGCTCAGGTTCCCGAACGCGAGTCGATGGAAGTCGACGTGCTGGTGCTCGGCGCCGGCCCGGCCGGACTTGCCTGCGCGATTGCGTTGAGGCGCGCGCTCGAGGCCGCGGGCCTGGGCGACAAGGGCGTGATGGTGCTCGAGAAGGCCGAGGAGGTCGGCTACCACATCCTGTCGGGCGCGGTGATGGACCCGCGCGGCATCGCGGAGCTCTTCCCCGACTGGAAGGAGAAGGGTTGCCCCTACGAGAGCGAGGTCAAGTTCGACTGCCTCGACTGGCTGCGCGCGGGTGGCAAGAAGACGCGCTTCACCGGCTCGCTCGTGCCGCCGACGCTGCACAACCACGGCAACTACATCGTCAGCCTGTACAAGGTCACGCGCTGGCTGAAGGACGAGGCGGAGAAGCTCGGCATCGAAGTGTTCCCCGGCTTCGCGGGCGCGGAGATCCTGTTCGAGGGCGAGCGCGTGATCGGCGTGCAGACGCGCGACGCCGGCATCGACAAGAAGCGCGAGCCCAAGGGCACGTTCCAGCCGGGGATGAACATCCTCGCGGGCGTGACGGTGTTCGCGGAAGGCACGCGCGGTTCGCTCGCCAAGCACCTGATCGCGCGACTGGGGCTGCAGCATCCGGACCATCCGCAGACCTGGGGCACGGGCATCAAGGAGATCTGGGAGATCCCGGCCGAACGCGGCGAGAAGCTGCTCGGCCACGTGATCCACACCGCCGGTGCGCCGCTCTCGACCGAGGGCTACGGCGGCGGCTGGATCTACGGGCAGAAGGACAACAAGCTCTCGATCGGCTTCGTGGTCGGACTTTCGCATCCCGATGCCAAGCTCGATCCGCACGCGCTGTTCGTGCAGTGGAAGCAGCATCCCGCGGTGGCGGAGCTGCTCGCGGGTGGCAAGGTCGTGCGCTACGGCGCGAAGACCATTCCCTACGGCGGCTATTTCTCGATGCCGAAGCTGCAGGGCGATGGCTTCTGCATCGTCGGCGACAGCGCGGGTTTCCTGAACTCGGCGCGCCTCAAGGGCATCCACCTCGCGATCAAGAGCGGCATGCTCGCCGCTGAAGCGATCACGGGCGCGCTGAAGAAGGGCGACACGTCGGGGGCCGCGCTCGCACGCTACACCGAGCTGTTCGAGGCCTCGTGGGCGAAGGAAGAGCTGTGGAAGGTGCGCAACTTCCATCAGGCCTTCGACGGCGGCATGTTCGCCGGCATGCTCGACGCGGGCGTGCAGATGATCACGGGCGGGCGCGGGCTCGTCGAGCGGCGCAAGAGCCATCGCGACTGCGACACGATGCGGCCGGTGAAGGAATCGCGCCTCGCCAAGCCGCAGTACAACGACACGACCTCGATGGACAAGCTGACCGACGTGTACTGGTCGGGCGCGCTCCACGAGGAGGACCAGCCGGCGCACCTCGTCGTCACCGATCCGTCGATCTGCGTCGAGCGCTGCACGCAGGAGTTTGGCAATCCTTGCCAGCATTTCTGCCCGGCGGCGGTCTACGAGTGGCCCGCGGGCCATCCGGTCGACGGCAACAAGGCCGCGGGCCCGGTGATCAACTTCTCCAACTGCGTGCACTGCAAGACATGCGACATCGCCGATCCCTACCAGGTGCTCGAGTGGGTCGTCGCCGAGGCCGCCGGCGGCCCGACGTCCGTCGACATGTGACCCAACGCGCTTTCCAGAACCCACACTCCTGCCGCACCGAAGACCCCGAGTCCAATCCCGCATGAAGCTCTCGTTCCACTCGACCGATTCCGCTCCCTCCCGCTCCGACGCGCTGGTGTGCTTCGCCTTCCAGGGCGAGGCGCCGATGTTGCCGAAGGGCGTCAAGCTGCGGAGCAGCTTCCTCGAGTCGCTGCACGGCGAGTTCCGCGAGGTGAAGGGGACGGACGCGGCGGAAGGACAGTTCGAGCGCGTGATCGTGGTCGGTCTCGGCAAGGCCGCAGACGCCGACAGCGAGCGCATCCGGCGCGTCGCGGCGCTCGGCGTCCAGCGCGCCGATGCGGCGGGTTGCGCGAGCGCGACCCTGTGGTTCGCGGCTCCCGTGGGCAACGCGCTCGGCAGCGCGCGCCGCGCGGGACAGGCGGCGGCCGAAGGCGCGGCTCTCGGCCTGTATCGCTTCGTCGAGCACAAGTCGAAGCCCAAGGCGTCCAAGCTCAAGCACGTGCACCTGTGCGGCGCGGGCCGCGATTTCGAGGACGGCGTCGAGCGCGGGCGCTCGCTCGCGGCGGCCAACGCCTTCGCGCGCGACCTCCAGAACCAGCCCGGCAACTGCATGACGCCGCGTGGGCTCGCGGCGGCGGCGCAGAAGCTCGCCAGGCGCAGCGCGCGCATCTCGTGCAAGGTGCTCGACGAGAAGGCGATGGCGAAGCTCGGCATGGGCGCGATCCTCGGCGTCAGCGCCGGATCGGAAGAACCCGCGCAGCTGATCCACCTCGTGTACAAGCCGCAGAAGCGCGCGCGCGGCCGCGTCGCGTTCGTCGGCAAGGGCCTGACCTTCGACGCCGGCGGCATCTCGATCAAGCCGGCCGGGAAGATGTGGGACATGAAGTACGACATGTCCGGCGGAGCGGCGGTGCTCGGCGTGTTCCACGCGCTGGCCGAGCTCGACGTGCCGTTCGAGGTGCACGGCATCGTGCCCGCGAGCGAGAACCTGCCCGATGGTCGCGCAGTCAAGCCGGGTGATCTCGTCAAGGCCATGAACGGCACGACGATCGAGGTGCTCAACACCGACGCGGAAGGCCGCCTGATCCTGTGCGACGCGCTGTGCTACGTGCAGGACAAGGTGAAGCCCGACGTCGTGATCGACCTCGCGACGCTGACGGGCGCGGTCGTGATCGCGCTCGGCCACGAGTACACGGGCCTGTTCACCAACCGTGATGCGCTGCGCGACCAGCTGCTCGCGGCGGGCAACGAGACGGGCGAGAAGTGCTGGCCGCTGCCGGTGGACCAGCTGCACCGCGATGCGCTCAAGGGCGAGGTCGCGGACCTGCGCAACATCGCGCTCGGCGACCCGGGCGCGGGCTCGTCGATCGGCGCCGCGTTCCTCTCGCACTTCATCGGCGAGACGCCGTGGGTGCACCTCGACATCGCCGGCGTCGCCTGGGGCAGCGCCAACCGCGACTGGGTCGGCGGCTCGATGGGCTCCGGCGTCGGCGTGCGGCTCCTGATGCGTTTCCTCGAGACGCACACCGGGATCTAGGCGGGAGAGTGATGCGAATCCGCGCCGCGCAGCTCGCGTTCTTGCCGCTCGCGCTCACGCTCTTCGGCTGCAAGCCGGAGGGCGCGGGCGCGCAGGCGCCGAGTGCGGCGCGTGAGTCCGTGGAAGTGGCGCCGTCGCAGGCGTGGCGGGCTCCGGTGCAGCGCAGCGTGCGCGCGACGGGCACGTTGTACGGCGAGGAGTCGGTGACGATCGCGGCCAAGGTGCCGGGACGAGTCGCGGAGGGCTTCCACGACGTGGGGGACGTGCCCGCGCCGGGGACGACGCCCGTGCACCCCGAGAAGGTCGACTTCGAGCCCGCGC
>CAZPLW010000315.1:0-4094 GCA_964587315.1 uncultured Lysobacter sp. | reverse complement strand
TTGTCGCCCGAAACGGGGCCGGCAGCCCGCCCGCCCCGGGGGCCCGCGCGGCGACTTCGGCGCCATCCGGGTGGGGCCGGCCAGGCGGATCCCCCCGCCGTTGAGGACCTCGTTCTCCACGGCGTGGGGGACGGGCGCGGCATATTCCTCCGGCTTGCCCAGCCGGGGCGGGAAGGGCACCTGGGCGCCGAGGGAGGCCCGGATCTCCTCGCTCATTCCCTGGAGCATGGGCGTGTCGAAGATGCCGGGGGCGATGGTGACCACCCGGATGCCGAACCGGGCGAGCTCCCGCGCGATGGGCAGCGTCATCCCGTTCACGCCGGCCTTGGAGGCGGCGTAGGCGGCCTGGCCGATCTGCCCCTCGAAGGAAGCCACCGACGAGGTGTTCACGATGACGCCGCGCTCGCCGGAGGGCAGGGCGTCCTCGACGCTCATGCGCGCCGCCGCGAGGCGGATCACGTTGAAGGTGCCGACGAGGTTGATGCGCACGGTGCGCTCGAAGCTCGCGAGGGCGTGCGGCCCGCCCTTGCCCACGATGCGCTCGCCCGGCGCGACGCCGGCGCAGTTCACGACGCCGCGCAGGCTGCCGAACGCCGAGAAGGCGAGGTCGACCGCCGCCTGCACCTGTGCCTCGTCGGTCACGTCCGTGCGGATGAAGCGGCCGCCGGCGCCGAACTGCTGCGCCACCCAGTCGCCGGCGTCGTTCACGTCGGCGATCACGACCCGGGCGCCGTCGGCGACGAGCCGGCGCGCCGTGGCGGCGCCCAGTCCCGAACCGCCGCCTGCGATGAGGAAGACCTGCTTGTCGATTTTCATGGGGATGTTCCGGTGGGGAAGTCGCGCGGCCGGCACTTCGAGGCCCGCGTACCCCGATTATAGGCCGCGGGGCGGACTAGAATGGCGCCTCCCCGCCCGAAGGAATCCCGCGCCTTGCCGACCGCTTCGCTGCCTCCGACCGTCCGCGTGATCGTGCGCGGCTGGCTCAATTCGAACCAGGTCGTGCTGCGCTCGCCCGGCGCCCACGTGCTGGTGGACTCGGGATACTGCACCCACGCCGGGCGGACGCTCGCGCTCGTGGGCGAGGCCCTGGAAGGCGAGGGGCTCGCCGGGCTCGTGAACACCCATTGCCATTCGGACCACATGGGCGGCAACGCGGCGGTGAGCGCGCGGTACGACTGCAGCGTGACGGTGCCGGCCGGCGAGGTGAAGCACATCGTCCCGTGGACGCCGCAGAGCGTGTGGATGGAGCAGTTCGACCAGCGCGCCGTGCCCTTCGAGTTCCACGACACCATCGCCGCGGGCGAGGGGTTCGAGGCCGGCGGATTGCACTGGCAGGCCCACGCCGCGCCGGGCCACGACATGGACGCGCTGGTCTATTTCGAGCCCGGCCACCGCGTGCTCATCTCGGGGGACGCGCTGTGGGAGAACGGGATGGGCTTCGTCTGGCCCGAGGACGGCCCGAACCCGCACATCGACGCGGCGTTCGAGACGCTGTCGGCCCTCGAGGCCCTCGCGCCGGCCGTCGTCATCCCGGGTCATGGCGAGCCGTTCGCCGACGTGGCCCGCGCCCTCGCGACGGCCCGCTCGCGCCTGGAGGCGTTCGCCGCGGACCCGGAGAAGAACGCGCGTTACGTGATGAAGGCGCTCTTCGTCTACGCGCTCCTCGACAAGGGATCCCTGGCGGTGGCGGACGTGGCGGGCTACCTCGCGCGCGTGCCTTGCCACCGGCGCCTTGCCGAACGCTTCCTGCGGCGCTCGCCGCGCGAACTCGCCGACTGGCTGCTTTCGGACCTCGCGCGCTCGGGCGCCGTGCGCCTCGAGGCCGGCCGCGCCTGGCCGACGATGGCCGCCTAGAAGCTCCTGAGGCCCTCCAGGTCCAGCACGCGCAGGCCGCCGTACTCGATGCGGATGAGGCCGCGCGACTCGAGCACCTGCAGGGCCTGGTTCACGCGCTGGCGCGACACGCCGGCGAGGTAGCCGATCTCCTCCTGCGAGACCTGCACGTCCGGGCCCATCTCCGGGTAGAGCACCGGGTTGAAGAGGGCCGCGAGCGAGCGCGCCACGCGCGCGTCCGGCTCCAGCAGTCGCTGCGTCTCGACCATCGCGATGAACTGGGCCAGGCGCTCGTTGAGCTGCGTGAGCAGGAACCGGTTGAAGGCGATGTCGGTGTCGAGCAGCCAGTCGAAGGTCGACCTGGGCATGAAGGCGAGCCGCGTCGCGCGGAGCGCCACGATGTCGTACTTGCGGGTGCGGTCCTTGAGCAGGGAGCCCTCCCCGAACCAGCCGCCGCGCGCGACGCCCAGGAACGTGGTCGTCTTGCCCTCCGGCGAGACGCTCGCCATCTTGACCAGGCCGTCCACGATGCCGATCCAGTGCTCGACGGGCTCGCCGCGCCGGCAGACGTGGGCGCCGGCCGGCACGTCGCGAAGCAGGGTCTCGGCCTCCACGCGATCGCGCTGGGCGGTCGTGAGGCCGCGGGCCCACAGCGAGGCGTCGAGGAGGTCGGTCAGGGTTTTCACGGGTGTCCTTCCCGGAAATTGTCAACGAAAAGACAACCGGCGACGAGCCCCCCTCGCTACACTGGTCCCGGTTCTCGCCACGCGGACTTCGATCGTCGCGGGAAGCCGAACGCGGATCCCGAGGGGACGGAGACCGCGACTGCCGCCCAAACCCCGAACCGCTGGAGGAGATACCCGGATGGCCGAGGCCGCCCTGGCGACCGACACGTTTCCGAAGCTGCTCGCGCGGCACGCGCGCGAGCGCGGGGACCGGCCGGCCCTTCGCGAGAAGGACCTCGGCATCTGGCAGGCGTGGACGTGGCGCGAGGTCGAGGCGGAAGTGCGCCTGCTGGCCGCCGGCCTCGCCCGCGCCGGATTTCGCCGTGGCATGCACCTGGCCGTGGTGGGCGACAACCGCCCGCGGCTGTATTTCGCGCTCCTCGCCGCGCAGGGCCTGGGCGGCATCCCCGTGCCCTTCTACCAGGACGCCGTCGCCGGCGAGATGGCCTTCGTGTTCCGCGATGCCGACATCGGCTTCGCGATCGTCGAGGACCAGGAGCAGGCCGACAAGCTGTTCGAGATCCTGCCCGAGTGCCCCGCGCTCGGGCGCATCTGGTACGACGACCCGCGCGGCTTCCGGCACGACCGGCGCGAGGGGCTCGGCAGCTACGAGAGCCTGCGCGCCGAGGGCGAGGCGTGGCAGCGCGAGCACCCCGGCGCGTTCGAGGCCGAGGTCGCCCTGGGCGCGGGCCGCGACGTGGCGATCATGCTCTACACGTCGGGGACCACGGGGAATCCCAAGGGGGTCGTGCTCTCCCACGACAACCTGCTCGTCTCCGGCCGCAACTACGTCGAGCTCGAGGGACTGCGCGACGACGAGGAGGTCCTGGCCTACCTGCCCATGGCCTGGATCGGCCAGAACCTCTTCTCCTATGCCCAGTGGCTGGTCGCGGGTTTCCGCATCAACTGCCCGGAGTCGGCCGAGACCGTCGAGACGGACATGCGCGAGATCGGCCCGACCTACTATTTCGCGCCGCCGCGCGTGCTCGAGGCGCTCCTCACGCAGGTGACCATCCGGATGGAGGACGCGAGCGCCCCGAAGCGCGCGCTCTACCGCCACTTCATGGCGCTCGCGCGGCGCGTGGGCTCCGCCATCCTCGACGGCAAGGCCGTCCCCGCGCTCGACCGGCTCCACTACGCGCTCGGCGAGGCGCTGCTCTACGCCCCGCTCAAGAACGCCCTGGGCATGTCGCGCGTGCGCGTCGCTTACACCGCGGGCGAGGCCATCGGCCCGGACCTCTTCGTCTTCTACCGCTCGCTGGGCATCAACCTCAAGCAGCTCTACGGCCAGACCGAGACGTGCGCGGCCGTCTGCGTGCAGCACAACGGCCAGGTGAAGCCGGACACCGTCGGACCGCCCATGAAGGACGTCGAGGTGCGCGTGCTGCCGAGCGGCGAGATCGTGCTGCGCTGCCCGGGCCTGTTCGTGGAATACCACCGCAACGAGGCGGCCACGCGCGAAGTGAAGGATGCCGAGGGGTGGTACCACACGGGCGATGCCGGGTTCTTCGACGCCGACGGGCACCTGAAGATCAT
>CAZPLW010000314.1:0-4123 GCA_964587315.1 uncultured Lysobacter sp. | reverse complement strand
TCTTCTATCACGAGAACCTCGTCCACCCGGCGGCCGTCGCCCACCCCGATCCGCGCCGCGCCCTGGTGATCGGCGGCGGCGACGGCGGCTCCTCCAAGGAATTCCTGCGCCACTCGGGCATCGAGCGCGTGCACATGGCCGAGCTCGACCCCGACGTGATCGAGGTCGCGAAGCGGCAGTTCGGCAAGGTCCACGGCGGCGCCTTCGACGACCCGCGCCTCGAGGTGACGGTCGGCGACGGCCTCGCGTACCTGCGCTCGACGCCCGTGCGCTACGACCTCATCGCGATGGACCTCACGGACCCGGTGGGCCCCTCCGTCGAGCTCTACTCGCCCGCGACGTTCGCGCTCGCCCGCGGCGCGCTGGGCGAGGGCGGCGCGCTCGTGCTCCACCTGGGCTCGCCCTTCTCGCACCCCGACCGCGTCCGCCAGACGATCTCGAACCTGCGCTCGGTCTTCCCGCTCGTCACGCCCTATTTCGTGCACATCCCCCTGTACGGCTCCATCTGGGGCTTCGCGTGCGCCTCCGCGAGCCTGGACCCGCGCGAGGTGGAACCGGCCGAGGTCGAGCGGCGGCTCGCCGCGCGTGGCGTGAAGGACTTGCGCTATTACAATGGCGACACCCATCGGGCGGTGTTCGCGCTGCCCAACTACGTGAAGTCGCTGCTCGCCTGAGGGTCCCTGCCGGGACCGGGGAAGGGAGAGGGGATGCTCAAGAGGATCCGGAAGTCCTCCACGCGCGTGACGCTCGTGCTCATCGGCCTGGCGGGTCTCGCCGGCTGCGGGGGCGACGACCGGCGCGACGTGTACGCGAGCCGCGAGGACTGCCTCGCCGACTGGGGCAACAAGCCCGAGGACTGCACGCCCGCCACCGACGCGCGCCACTCGAGCCGCGGCTTCTTCTACGGGCCGTCCTATACCCATTCCTCGGGGGGCTCGTACGGGCGCAGCTCCGGCTCGTCGTACAGCCGCAGCTCCGGCTCGTCCAGCCGCTCCATCGGGTCCTCGTCGTCCTCCTCGCGCGGCGGCTTCGGCAGCTCCGGCCACTCCTCCTCGAGCTGAAGGCGACCGTGAAACGCGAGGATCTCGTCCCCCGCATCGACTGGCCCCGCAAGGTCGAGGAGCTGGGCTTCCACTTCCATTCGATCGACGGCGTCTACTGGGACGAGCGCGCGTGCTACCGCTTCACGAGCGCGGAGATCGACAAGCTGGAGCTCGCCACCGGCGAGCTGCAGTCGCGCTGCATCGACGCGGCCGAGCGGGTCATCGAGCGCGGCGACTACGAGCGATTCCGCATTCCCGAGGCCTTCGTTCCCCTCATCGAGCAGGCGTGGAACGACGACGAGAAGTCGCTCTTCGGCCGCTTCGACCTCTCCTGGGACGGCACCGGCGATCCCAAGATGCTCGAGTACAACGCGGACACGCCCACGGCGCTGCTGGAGGCGAGCGTCGTCCAGTGGTACTGGCTGAAGGACGTCTTCCCGGGCGACGACCAGTTCAATTCGCTGCACGAGCGCCTCATCGAGCGCTGGAAGGAGATGAAGGCCGACTTCCCGGCGGACGGCCTCGTGCACTTCGCGTGCGTCGCCGCGAGCGACGAGGACCAGGGCAACCTGGACTACCTGCGCGACACGGCCCTGCAGGCGGGGCTCCAGACGAAGGCGCTCGACATGGCCGACATCGGCTGGGACGGCCGGCGCTTCCGCGACCTCGAGGAGGAGGCCATCGCCGTCCTCTTCAAGCTCTATCCCTGGGAATGGCTCGCGCGCGAGGAGTTCGGGCAGCACCTCCTGAAGCGCACCGTGCGGGTGGTCGAGCCCGCGTGGAAGATGCTGCTGTCGAACAAGGCCATCCTGCCGGTGCTCTGGGAGATGTTCCCGGACCACCCCAACCTGCTGCCCGCGTACTTCGAGCCGGGCAAGTTCGCGACGGACTACGTGAAGAAGCCCCTCTACTCGCGCGAGGGCGCCAACGTCTCGATCACCTCCGGCGGCCGCACGCTCGAGGAGCCGGGCGAGTACGGCGAGGAGGGCTTCATCTGGCAGGCCTACCACCCGCTTCCGCAGTTCGGCGGCAACCACACCGTGATCGGCTCGTGGATCGTGGGCGAGGAGCCCGCCGGCATCGGCATCCGCGAGGACGACTCGCCGATCACGAAGAATTCCAGCCGCTTCGTTCCCCATCACTTCGCCTGACTTCCGAGGAAACGCCATGAGAGAGATCTTCGACTCGTTCGCCGGCTTCGACGACTTCCTGGTCTACCTGTCGATCTCGCTCGGGCTGCTCGCCATGTTCGCGACGATCTACGTCCGGATCACGCCGCACCGGGAGATCGAGCTCATCCGCCAGGGCAACATCGCCGCCTCGTACAGCTTCTCCGGCGCGGTCCTGGGCTTCATCGTGCCGCTTTCCTCGGCGATCAAGAACAGCGTGAGCCTCGTGGACATGGCCATCTGGGGGCTCGTCGCGCTGCTGGTGCAGGTGGCCGCCTTCGTCGCCGTGAAGCTCCTGGTCCCGCGCATCTGCGACGACATCGCCGAGGGCAAGCAGGCGCAGGGCTTCTTTCTCGGCGCGCTCTCCCTGGGCGTGGGCCTGCTCAACGCGGCCTGCATGACCTACTAGGCCCGGATCAGGGCCTCGGCGGCCCCGGCGCCAGGCGCGCGCGCACCCAGTCGCGCCAGGCCCGCGCGAGGGCCGGCGACCGCGCCGCCACCACCGAGCGCTCCCAGGCGGGAGCCGACCAGAAGTCGTCCGAGTCGATCGTCGCGAGCCGCACGCCGGCCTCCTCGGCCACGAGCGCGCCGGCCGCGTAATCCCAGATCATCTGCCCGCCGTGAAGGAAGAGGTCCGTGCGACCTGCGGCGAGGTGGCACCACGAGAGCGCCGACGAGCCGCTCGCGAGCCGCCTCGCGACGGGCGAGTGGTCCTTGAGGGCGTGACGAAGCGCGGGATGACGCCGGCGCAGCGCGACTTCCGCCACGCAGTCCGCGAGCGCCTTCTCGCCGGTGGCCGGCGCGAGGGCGGCGCCGTTGAGCCACGCGCCGCCGCCGCGCGTGGCGAAGAAGGCCTCGTCCGCGATGGGGTCGACCACGGTGCCGAACACGGGCCGCGTGCCATCGACGAGCGCGACCGATACCGCGAAGAACGGATGGCCCTGGCTGAAGTTGGCCGTGCCGTCGATCGGGTCCACGCACCAGAAGCGCCCGCCGCCTTCGAGCACCGCCCGCTGCCCGGCCTCGGGCATCTCCTCGCCCATCAGCGGAACGGGCATGAGGCGGGTGAGAGTCCTTTCGAGCGCGTGCTGGGCACGGACGTCCGCCTCGGTGACGAGGCTCCCGTCGTCCTTGCGCGTCGCGACGACGGTGCGGAAGCGGGGCAGGATCTCGGTGGCAGCCACCTCGCGGACGGCCTCGATGGCGCGGCGGGCGAACTCGACGGTGATGTCGGGGGCGGTCGGCGTGGGCATGGCGCGGCCCCGGGGCGGGGCGAGAGGTCATGCTAACATCGGCGCGTAGCCTTTCCTCCGCCATCGTCATGGCCTCCCCCCGCATCTTCTGCGACGTCCGGCTCGGACCGGGCGCCCAGTTCGCGCTCTCCGACGACGCCGCCAACCACGTCGCCAAGGCGCTGCGCCTGGCGGTCGGCGACCCGCTCGTGGTGTTCGACGGCCGTGGCGGCGAGTACGAGGCCGTCATCCAGCGCATCGACCGAGGCCGCGTCGACGTGAAGACGGGCGCCTTCCGCGACATCGAGCGGGAATCCCCCGTCCCGGTGGGAATCGTCCAGGGATTGCCCGAGGCCGAAAAGATGGACTGGATCCTGCAGAAAGCCGTGGAACTGGGCGTCGCCTGGGTGCAGCCCGTGGTGTGCGACCGCAGCGTCGTGCGCCTCTCGGGCGACCGGGCCGCGCGGCGCGAATCCCACTGGCAGCGCGTGGTCGTCGCGGCGTCCGAGCAATGCGGCCGCCACCGCGTCCCGGCGCTCAAGCCGACGCTCGCCATCCGCGACTGGGCAGCCCAGGCCGGCGCCGAGATTGGCGGGACGCTCCTTCCCGGCAGCGCGCACTCTCTCCCGGGCCCGCCCCCACCCGCCCGTACGCCGTCGCCTCCGTCCCCGTCCCCCAA
>CAZPLW010000313.1:0-4130 GCA_964587315.1 uncultured Lysobacter sp. | reverse complement strand
CGTCGCCCCCGCCACCCCCGCACCGGCTCCCGCGGCGGCGCCGGCCCCGCTCTCGCCGCCCGCGGCCACGACGCCCGCCGCGACGGGCTCGCCCTCGGCCAAGGCCGAGATGTCCGGCAGCCCCAAGGCGTCGGAAGGCGACAAGGATTCCCGGAAGGTGGAGAAGGGCGACACGCTGCGCAAGATCGCCGGCGAGGTGAAGCCCGCAGAGGTGAGCATGGAGCAGATGCTCTCCGCGCTCTACCGCGAGAACAAGTCGGCGTTCGTCGACAACAACATGAATCGCCTGAAGGCGGGGCAGATCCTGCGCATTCCCTCGACCGAGGAAGTGGGCAAGATCTCCGGGAAGGACGCCAACCAGGAGGTGAAGGCCCACGTGGCCAATTGGAAGGCCTATCGCGAGGGGCTCGCCACCGGCGTCGCCGCCGCACCGGCGAAGGCCGACGCGCCCAATGCCGCGGCCGGCAAGGTCGCCTCCGCGGCGGTCACGCCCCCGGCGCCCCCGGCGGCCGAGCCGAAGGACACGCTCAAGCTTTCCAAGACCGAAGGCGGGAAGGCGGCCGCCGGCGGCAAGGGCGGCGCGCAGGATCGCGTGAATGCCCTGCAGGAAGAAGTCACGGCGAAGGACAAGGCCCTCAAGGAGGCCCAGTCGCGCGTGACCGACCTCGAGAAGCAGATCAAGGACATGCAGCGCCTCATCGACCTCAAGGGTGGCGCGCCTGCCAAGCCCGGCGAGCCGGCGAAGGCCCCCGACACCAAGGTCGCCGCCGCCAAGCCCGCAGAGCCCGCGAAGGTCCCCGAGCCCGCCAAGGTGGAGGCGCCCAAGCCCGCCGACGTGAAGCCGGCCGATGCGCCCAAGCCTGCCGACGCCGCGAAGCCCGCCGATACGAAGTTGGCGGATGCCGGCAAGCCCGCTGAAGCACCCAAGCCCGCGGATGCCCCGAAGCCCGCCGACACACCCAAGCCCGCGCCGGCCAAGAAGGCTCCGCCGCCCCCGCCGCCCGAGCCCACCCTGATGGAAACCGTCATGGACAACCTGCCGATCGTCGTCGGCGGGGCAGGCGTGGCCGGTCTCCTCGGTTTCGGCGGCTTCATGCTGGCGCGCCGCCGCAAGCAATCCGCCGATCCCGGTCCCACCAGCTCGCTCACGAGCGCCTTTCCCTCCGACCTGAAGCCCAACACCTCGACGGGCGGCAAGGCGGGCGGCGGGCTCGTGGACACCGGCAACAGCTCGTTCCTCACGGATTTCGACAAGACCGGTCCGGGCACCATCGACACCGACGAGGTCGATCCCGTCGCCGAGGCCGAGGTCTACATCGCCTATGGCCGCGACGCCCAGGCGGAGGAGATCCTCAAGGAGGCGATGGCGCGCGACAAGAGCCGCCACGAGATCTCCCTGAAGCTCCTCGAGATCTACCACGCCCGCAAGAGCGCCACGGCGTTCGAGACGGTCGCCAAGGAACTGCGCGCCGCCGCGGGCGAATCGAGCCCCGCCTGGCAGAAGGCCGCCGCGATGGGCGCCCAGATCGACCCGACCAACCCGCTCTATGGTGGTGCCGCGCCCGCCGAAGTCCCGGTGGAGGCCGCGCCCGCCGCGCGTCCGGACCTCGACTTCGACCTCGACTCCTCCCCGGGCCTGTCGGCCACGACGCCGGCCGCCGGCGAGATGGCGAGCTTCGACCTCGACGTCGGTTCCCGGGCACCCGCGACGGACCTTCCGGTGAGCGGCGACGTGCCCGCGCTCGACTTCGACCTCGCGCCTCCCGCGGCGTCCCACGCCGCCGCGGCCGCGTCCGAGCCCGCGAAGGACGAGAAGCCCTCGTTCGATTTCGACCTCTCCAGCCTCGACCTGCCGGCGACCCCCGCGGAAGCGAAGGCGCCGCCGGCCTCGACGGACCTCGACCTCGGATTCGACCAGACGATCAAGACGATGGCGGATTCCACCCCGCCCTCGCTCAGCCTCACCGACCTCGACCTCGGCGACGCCGGCGGCGGGAGCGGCGGCGATGCGGTCTCGACCAAGCTCGAGCTCGCCAAGGCCTACCTCGAGATCGGGGACAAGGACGGCGCGCGCGAGATCCTGCAGGAAGTGGCGAAGGAAGGATCGGCTGCGCAGAAGGACGAAGCGCAGAAGCTGATCGCCTCGCTCTGACCCTTTCGCGGTAGCAAGTCTTTGTCGGCGGGGCATCCCCCCGCCGATTTCTTTCCTGCCCCATGCGAATCGCCCTCGGCCTCGAGTACGACGGCGCGGCCTTCTGCGGCTGGCAGCACCAGCCCTCGGCCTGCGCGGTGCAGGATCACGTGCAAGCCGCGCTCTCGCGCTTCGCGGACCGGCCGGTGGCCGTGACCGCGGCCGGCCGCACCGACGCGGGGGTCCACGCGAGCGCGCAGGTGATCCACTTCGACACGGATGCCGAGCGGGACGAGGTGTCGTGGATCCGCGGCCCCAATACCTTTCTCGATTCCCGCATCCGCATCACCTGGGCGCGCCGCGTGCCCGGCGAATTCCACGCGCGATTCAGCGCGCGATCGCGCACCTACCACTACCTGCTGCAGGACGACGCCGTGGCGCCGGGCCTGCTCGCGGGCAAGGTGGGCTGGTTCCATCGTCCGCTCGACGTCGAAGCGATGGCCCTCGCCGCGGCGTGCCTGCCGGGAGAGCACGACTTCACGTCGTTCCGCGACGCGCAATGCCAGGCGAAATCGCCGGTGCGCACGATGGCGCGGGCGGGCGTCGCGCGCCGGGGCCCGCTGGTCGTCTTCACCTTCGAGGCCAATGCGTTCCTGCACCACATGGTGCGCAATCTCGTCGGTGCGCTGGTCTACGTCGGCGCCGGCCGGCAGCCCGCCGGCTGGATGGCGTCGCTGCTCGAGGCGCGCGACCGGCGTCTCGCCGCGCCGACCTTCGCGCCGGACGGACTCTACCTCGCGGCCATCGCGTATGATCCGGCGTTCGGGTTGCCGTCCTTTCGCCCGAACCCTCTCGTGCCCCCCGAATGAACCCCCACCGCACCCGCGTCAAGATCTGCGGTCTCCGCGACGCCGCCATGGCGCGGGTCGCCGCGGAGGCGGGCGCGGACGCCGTGGGCATCGTCTTCCACCCGTCGAGCCCGCGCCATGCGAGTCTCGACCAGGCGAGGGCGGTGGCGGAGGCGCTGCCGGCCTTCGTCCAGGCCGTGGGCCTTTTCGTGAACGCGCCCGCCTCGCAGGTGCGCGAAACGCTCTCGGCCGTGCCCCTCACGCTGCTGCAATTCCACGGCGACGAGGACCCCGGCTACTGCGCCCAGTTCGGGCTGCCGTGGCTCAAGGCCGTCCGGGTGGGCGCCGGGACCGATTTGGTAGAATGGCGCAGTCGTTTCTCCCGGGCGACGGCGCTCCTGCTGGACGCCTGCGTGCCCGGGGAGTTCGGGGGCACCGGCGCCTCGTTCGACTGGTCGCTCGTTCCCCGCGACCTCGCGTCGCGGATCGTGCTCTCGGGCGGGCTCGAACCCGGAAACGTGGGCGCGGCCATCGCGGCCGTCCGCCCGTGGGCGGTGGACGTGTCGAGCGGGGTCGAGTCGTCCCGGGGCGTCAAGGATGCCGCCCGGATCCAGGAATTCATGAGGAGTGTGAAACATGCAGATGCGCGCACCGCGGGTTGAGCGCGAGGTACCCGCTTCGTGGGACCTGCCCGACGAGCACGGGCACTTCGGTCCCTACGGCGGCGTGTTCGTCGCCGAGACGCTGCAGGCCGCCCTCGCCGAGCTGAAGGACGCGTACGAGGCCGCGCGCAACGATCCCGCGTTCCGCGCCGAGCTCGCTTACGAGCTCGAGCACTACGTCGGACGCCCCAGCCCGATCTACCACGCCAGGCGGCTTTCGGACGAACTGGGCGGGGCGCAGATCTACCTGAAGCGCGAGGACCTGAACCACACGGGCGCCCACAAGATCAACAACACCATCGGCCAGGCGCTGCTCGCGCGGCGCATGGGCAAGCCGCGCGTGATCGCTGAAACCGGCGCCGGCATGCACGGTGTTGCGGCTGCGACGGTTGCCGCACGTTACGGCAGGGAGTGCTGGGTCCACATGGGTTCCGAGGACATCCGGCGCCAGGTGCAGAAACTGCAGCGGACGACATTCCTCGGACGGAA
>CAZPLW010000312.1:0-4189 GCA_964587315.1 uncultured Lysobacter sp. | reverse complement strand
TGGGCCGCGCGCTGCTCGAGGCCGCGGCCGCGACCTCTGGTGTCGCCGTCGGCGCCGCGCTGGAGGCGCCCTCCTCGCCGCTGCTCGGGCGCGACGCCGGCTAGCTCGCGCCGGGCGCGAAGGGCATCACGATCGGATCGGACATCGCCGCGGCCGTCGCCGCGAGCGAGGCGCTCGTCGACTTCACGCGGCCCGCGGGCACCCTCGCGCACCTGGCCGCCTGCGTGGCGGCCGGCAAGCCGATCGTCATCGGCACCACGGGTTTAGAGCCCGCCGGGATGGACGCCATCCGGGCCGCCGGGGCGAGCTTCCCGGTCGTGCTCGCGCCGAACTTCAGCATCGGGGTGAACGTGGCCCTGAAGGTCGTGGACCTCGCCTGGCGGGCGCTCGGGCCCGACTACGACGTCGAGGTGTTCGAGATGCACCACAAGCTCAAGGTGGACGCGCCCTCCGGCACGGCGCTCAAGCTGGGCGAGGTGGCGGCCCGGGCGCGCGGGACGACGCTCGATCGCGATGGGGTCTACGCGCGACACGGCGTGACGGGCGAGCGAAAGGCGGGAACGATCGGCTTCTCCGTGGCGCGGGGCGGGGATGTGATCGGGGATCACACCGTCTACTTCGCGGGCGCGGGGGAGCGGATCGAGATCACGCATCGGTCGAATTCGCGCGCGACCTACGCGCAGGGCGCGATCCGCGCGGCGAAATGGCTTTCCGGGCGGGCGCCCGGGCTCTATGGCATGGATGACGTGCTGGGGATCAAGGGCTGACGTTCGCGGGAAGGCGTAGGAACCGCAGATGAACGCAGATGAACGCAGATGATTTGTGAGAAGTGAGGCTTCGTCGTGTTGATTGCCGGTAACCGATCAATAGCCAAGCCAGATCGACGACAAGAGAACAATCACCAGCCATCAGCGTTCATCTGCGTTCATCTGCGGTTCCAAAGCCTTTCTCCTCGCCTCACTCCCCGCCGTCCCTAGACAAACAACCCCACCACGGCAGCGGTGAGGCACGTCGCGAGCGTCCCCGCCACGATCGACTTCATCCCCAGCGACACGATCTCCCCCCGCCGCTCCGGCACCATCGCCCCCATCCCCCCGATGAGGATGCCCAGGCTGCCGAAATTGGCGAAGCCGCAGAGCGCGTAGGTCATCAGCAGCCGCGATCGCGGCGCCATCGCCTCCGCCGGCAGCTTCGCGAGGTCGAGGTACGCGATGAACTCGTTCAGGATCGTCTTGGTTCCCAACAGCGCGCCGCCGGCCCGGGCCTCGGACCACGGCACGCCTGCCATCCACGCGAGCGGGGAGAAGACCCACCCGAGCATGCGCTGCAGGGTGAGAAGCTCGCCGCCGATGGCGGGCGCGAGGCCCAGGATCGCGTTGGCCAGGTGCACGAGCGCCACCAGCACGATGAGCAGGGCCACCACCTGGACGAGCAGCTGCACCCCCTCGACCGTGCCGCGCGTCACCGCGTCCATGGCGCTCGCGTCCTGCCGCGGGATGTCGCCGCCGGCCTCCTTCGACATCTCGCCGGGCACCATGAGCGCGGCGACGACGAGCGCGGCCGGCGTGGAGACGATCGAGGCGATGAGGATGTGGCCGAGGGCATCGGGCACCACCGGCGAGAGGACCGCGCCGTAGAGCGCCATCACCGTCCCCGCGACGGTCGCCATGCCGCAGACCATCACCATGAAGAGCTCGGAGCGCGTGAGCCGTGCGAGATAGGGCTTCACCACGAGCGGGGCCTCGACCATTCCCACGAACACGTTGGCCGACGACGACACGCCGACCGCGCCCGACAGGCCCATCGTCCTTTCGAGCACGCGCGCGAACGCCTTCACCACCCAGGGCAGCACGCGCCAGTGGAAGAGGAGGGCGGACAGGGCGCTCACCACGAGCACGAGCGGCAAGGCCCGGAAGGCGAGGGTGAAGGAGGCGGCCGGGTTCGTCTCGGCGTACGGTGGCGGGCCGCCGGCGAGGTAGCCGAAGACGAAGGCCGTGCCGGCCTGGGTGGCGCGCTCCAGGACGCCCAGCGCGGCGTTCAGGGAGAACACCGCCTCGCGAAGCCAGGGCACGGCGAGCAGGAGCGCCGCGAGGGCCGCCGTGAGGGCGAGCCCGGAGGCGACGAGGCGCCAGCGCACCCCGCGCCGGTCCTCCGAAAGGCCCCAGCCCAGGGCGACGAGGAGCGCGATGCCGGCGAGCGCGTGGAGGATCTGCATGGGAGCGTCCGATTATGGCCCGCGAGGCGCCCTTCGTTGAAGGCGGGGCCGGAATTTGCTATGATTTCGCACTCATGAAAGCGGGATGAGCCCACGGCGGTACACAAGCTCCTCCCGTTTTTTTGCGCCCGTCGTTTCCCCCGCTTTTGGAGCCGTCCTTGTCGCCGAAGACCCCCGCCCTCCTGGTTCTTGCCGATGGGTCCGTCTTTCGCGGCACATCCATCGGCGCCCCCGGCCGCACCGTGGGCGAGGTGGTGTTCAACACCGCGATGACGGGCTACCAGGAAATCCTGACCGACCCCTCCTACTGCGGGCAGGTGGTCACGCTGACCTATCCGCACATCGGCAACACCGGCACGAATGCCGAGGACTACGAGTCCCGTGGCGTGTTCGCCGCCGGCCTCGTGATCCGCGACCTCCCGCTGCTCGCCTCCAACTGGCGCATGACCGAGACCCTGCCGGCGTTTCTCGAGCGGCACGGCATCGTCGCCATCGCGGACATCGACACCCGCCGCCTCACGCGCATCCTGCGCACGAACGGGGCGAAAAGCGGCTGCATCGTGTCCGGCCAAGCCGGCCAATCGTCCGGGAATCTCGAGCAGGAAGCCCTGGCCGCGGCCCGGGCGGCCCCCTCGATGGCCGGCCAGGATCTCGCGAAAGTGGTGAGCTGCAAGGAGCGCTACGACTGGAACGGCTCGCTCTGGGCCCTGGGCACGGGCTACAAGCCGGATGGCGCGGCGAAGTTCCACGTGGTCGCCTACGACTACGGCGTGAAGCACAACATCCTGCGCAACCTCGCCGAGCGCGGCTGCCGCGTGACGGTGCTGCCGGCGCAGGCGGGCGCGAAGGAAGCGCTCGCATTGAAGCCGAACGGCGTCTTCCTCTCCAACGGACCCGGCGACCCGGAGCCCTGCACCTACGCGATCGAGGCCATCCGCGAGATCGTGGCGAGCGGCACGCCGACCTTCGGCATCTGCCTGGGCCACCAGCTCCTGGGACTGGCGAGCGGCGCGAAGACCGTGAAGATGAAGTTCGGCCACCACGGCGCGAACCACCCGGTCCAGGACCTCGACACGAAGCGCGTCTACATCACCAGCCAGAACCACGGCTTCGCGGTGGACGAGGCGACGCTGCCCGCCCACGTGCGGCCCACGCACCGCTCGCTCTTCGACGGTTCGCTGCAGGGCATCGAATTCGCCGACAGGCCGGCCTTCAGCTTCCAGGGCCACCCCGAGGCGTCGCCCGGACCGCGGGAGATGGCCTATCTCTTCGACCGGTTCGTGAAGCTCATGGAGGCGCGCTGACGTGCCCAAACGCACCGACATCAAGAGCATCCTGATCATCGGCGCCGGCCCGATCGTCATCGGGCAGGCGTGCGAGTTCGACTACTCGGGCGCCCAGGCCTGCAAGGCGCTGCGCGACGAGGGCTACCGCGTCATCCTCGTGAACTCCAATCCGGCCACGATCATGACGGACCCGGAGATGGCCGACGTCACGTACATCGAGCCCATCACCTGGCGCATGGTCGAGCGGATCATCGAGAAGGAACGGCCCGACGCGCTGCTGCCCACGATGGGCGGGCAGACCGCGCTCAACTGCGCGCTCGACCTCGCCAAGCACGGCGTGCTCGACAAGTACGGCGTCGAGATGATCGGCGCGAAGAAGGAAGCGATCGACAAGGCCGAGGACCGCGAGAAGTTCAAGCACGCGATGGCCCGGATCGGCCTGGAGAGCGCCCGCTCGGTGCTCGCGCATTCGCTGGAGGAGGCCCTGCAGGTCCAGGCGATGGTGGGCTTCCCCACCGTGATCCGCCCGTCATTCACGCTGGGCGGCACGGGCGGGGGCATCGCCTACAACATGGACGAGTTCGTCTCCATCTGCGAGCGGGGCCTCGAGGCCTCGCCCACGAAGGAACTGCTCATCGAGGAGAGCGTGCTGGGCTGGAAGGAGTTCGAGATGGAGGTGGTCCGCGAC
>CAZPLW010000311.1:0-4230 GCA_964587315.1 uncultured Lysobacter sp. | reverse complement strand
CGTGGGGGCGCAGTGCGTGCTGCCCCCGGGCTACCTGTGCTGCGGCTATCCGCAGACCGCCGGCGGCCAGGCGGCCAAGGGCGAGGAGATCACGCTCAGGAACCGCGTGCTCTTCCACCGCGTGGCCAACACGCTCAACTACCTCGACATCAAGACCGTGGTGGTCTCGTGCGGCACGTGCATGGACCAGCTCATGGAATACGAGTTCGACAAGATCTTCCCCGGCTGCCGCCTGCTCGACATCCACGAGTACCTGATGGAGAAGGGCGTGAAGGTCGAGGGGACGAAGGGCGTGAGGTACATGTACCACGACCCGTGCCACTCGCCGATGAAGACGCACAAGCCGATCAAGGTGGTGAACGAGCTCATGCAGGTGCCGGTCGCGCTCAACGACCGCTGCTGCGGCGAGTCGGGCACCTTCGCCATCTCGCGGCCCGACATCTCGACCCAGGTGCGATTCCGCAAGCAGGAGGAGATGGAGAAGGGCGCGGGCGCGCTGCGCGCGGACGGCTTCGCGGGCGAGGTGAAGATCCTCACCTCGTGCCCGTCGTGCCTCCAGGGGCTCTCGCGCTACGACAAGGATTCCGGCACGAGCGCCGACTACATCGTGGTCGAGATGGCGCGCCACCTGCTGGGCGAGCGCTGGCTGCCGGATTTCGTGGAGAAGGCGAACCGCGGGGGCATCGAGCGGGTCCTGCTGTAGCCGCCGTCCGGCGGGCGGTTGCATCGCCCTGCCGCGTTGCCCAGAATTCCCCTTCCCCGTCCGCCGGAGTTCGTCGCATGACCGTGGCTCGCCTCGCATTCTCCGCGCTCGCCCTCGCCGTGGCCCTCGGCCTCGCCGGTTGCGCCTGGGCGCCCCCGGCGCCGGAGGAGTCGCCCCTGGCCGCCTCGCCCGGCGCCCCCTACCGGGCGGAATCCAGGCGCGAGGTGGACAAGGTCGGGAGCAAGCGTGCGCGAGCCGTCATCTCGGCCAAGTACCACCTGGAATTCGAGGCCGACGAGAACGGCCCGCCCAGCGCGGCGCAACTCCTGCGCGCAGCCGCCCAGCGCGAGGCGATGCTCAGGCAGACGGGGCGCGCCAAGACCGCGGGCCTCGCCGGCGGGACGTGGGAGGCGATCGGGCCGGGCAACATCGGCGGGCGCGTGCGCGCCATCGCGTTCGACCCGCGCAACGCGCGGCGGGTCTTCGCCGGCACGGCCTCGGGCGGCCTGTGGACTTCCACGGACGGCGGCACCTCGTGGGCGGCCAACAACGACTTCATGTCCAACCTCTCGATCACCACGATCGCGATCGATCCGCGCAATCCCGACACGATGTACCTCGGGACGGGCGAGGCGAGCGCGGGCCTCGTGGGGCTGGGCGTCTTCAGGAGCGCGGACGGCGGGCGCACGTGGTCCTTCCTCGAGGCGACGAACGTCGATGCGAATCCCGACTGGCGCTTCGTGAACCGGCTCGCGATCCACCCGGCGCAGACGAACGTCCTCCTCGCGGCGGTGACGAACTTCAACGGCCGGACGGGCGGCATCTACCGCTCGGCGGACGCCGGCGCCACGTGGACGCGCGCCGCCGCGATGAAGGCCCTCGACATCGCCTTCGACCCGGGCGAGCCCGCCAACGCGGTGGCCGGCCTCGACGACGGCACGGTCGCCTATTCGCGCGACGCCGGCCTCACGTGGACGCGCTCCGCACCGCTCGCCACCGGCACGCTCACCGGCCGCGGCGGCACGGCGCGCGCCGAGATCGCCTTCGCGCGAACGACGCCGGGCCTCGTCTACGCGTCGATCGACAACAACAAGGGCGAGGTGTGGAAGTCCGTCGATGCCGGCGCCACCTGGGCCCTGCTCTCGACCCCAGCCCACCTCAACAACCAGGGCGAGTACGACAACGCCCTGTGGGTCGACCCCACCGATTCCCGCGTCGTCGTCGTGGGCGGCCTGGACATCCACCGGTCCGTCGACGGCGGCGCCACCTTCGCCAAGGTGAGCGATTCGCGCGTCTTCCCCCGGTCCGCGCACCCCGACCACCATGCGCTCGTCTCGCCGCCGGACTACGGCCCGGGCAACCGCGTGCTCTACAACGGCAACGACGGCGGGATCTACCAGGCGGCCGACATCCTCGCGGTGCGCGACGGCGCGGGCGGCGGCTGGACGTCGCTCAACAACGGCCTGGCGGTGACGCAGTTCTACTCGGGCGCCGGACGCACGGCCGCCGGCGGGCGGATCATCGGCGGCTCGCAGGACAACGGGTCGCTGATGCTCTCGTTCTCGACCTGGAGCCTCTACTTCGGCGGCGACGGCGGCTATTCCGCGGTGGACCCGGCCTCGGACGAGTTCGTCTACGGCTCCTACGTCTACCTCTCGATCCACCGGTCCGCCAACGGCGGGGGCACCACGCGCTTCATCTGCACCGGCATCACGGAAGCCCTGCCGGCCGACGGCAACAGCGCCAACTGCGGCGCGGGCAACGTGCAGAAGGCCAACTTCATCGCGCCCTTCATCCTCGATCCCAACGACTCGAACCGCCTGCTGGCGGGCGCCAACTCGCTGTGGGTCACGGACACGGCCAAGGTCTTCCAGCCCACGTGGCGCACGATCAAGGCGCCGTCGGCCGCCAACGACAACTTCATCAACGCCATCGCCGCGGCCGAGGGCAACGGCAACGTGATCTGGGTGGGCCACAACAACGGCGAGGTCTACGTGACGCGCGATGGCCTCGCGGCGGCGCCCGCGTGGCAGCGCGTGGGCGAGGGCACGTTCCCGGCGCGTCTGGTTAACCGCATCATGATCGACAAGGACGACCACAACCGCGTGATCGTGGCCTTCACGGGCTTCACCGCGGGCAACGTGTGGGAGACGCGCGACGGCGGCGCGACGTGGCGCTCCATCACGGCCAACCTGCCGCAGGTGCCGGTGTTCGACGTGAAGCGCCACCCGAAGCGCGCGGACTGGCTCTACGCGGCCACGTCGTACGGCCTCTACACGAGCGAGGATCGCGGCGCCTCCTGGTCGACCACCAACGAGGGGCCCGCCACCATCCGCGTGCGCGAGCTCTTCTGGCTGGACGACACGACGCTCGGGGCCGCCACCTACGGCCGCGGCATGTTCAAGGCCACCGTTCCCGCCACGGGCCCGGCGAGCTACCAGGACCTCTGGTGGGCCGGCCCGCAGGAGAACGGCTGGGGCGTGAGCATCGTGCAGCGCGGGCTCTCGCTCTTCGCCTCGATGTACATCTACGACGAGACCGGCCGGCCGCAATGGGTCGCGCTCCTGGGCGGCGCCTGGAACGCGGACTTCACGGCCTACACGGGACCGCTCTACATCCCGCAGGGCTCGTCGTTCGCGGCCTACGATCCCGCGCGCTTCGTCGTGGGCGCCCCCGTGGGCACCGGCACGCTCACGTTCACGGGCTCCGGCACCGCGCGGCTCGACTACACGATCCGCGGCGTCTCCGGCACCAAGAACATCGTGCGCCAGCCCTACGGCTCGCCCGACGCCACGCCCGTGGGCCACTTCGCGGACCTGTGGTGGGCCGGCGTCTCCCAGAACGGCTGGGGCATCACCATCAGCCAGCAGTACCGCACGCTTTTCGCGGTATGGTTCACCTATGACACGCAGGGGCGCAACACGTGGTTCGTCGTGCCCGGGGGCACGTGGACGGCCGGCAACATCTTCACCGGGACGGCCTACCGCACCAGCAGCTCGCCCTGGGTGGGCGCCCCGTACGATCCGTCGCGCTTCGCCATCCAGCCGGTTGGCACCGTCACCTTCACGTTCGGGGCGGACGGCAAGAGCGCCGGGATGGCCTACACGATCGACGGGCTGGCGGGGTCGAGCACCATCGTCCGCCAGCCACTCTAGGGCGCGCCATGGGCTGTGAACTGTGCGAAGGCGACGGGGGCACGCTCCTCTGGCAGAATGGGCTCTGCCGGGTGGTTTCGGTCGACGAACCCGGCCTCCCGGGCTTCCTGCGGGTGATACTCAATCGCCACGAGCGTGAAATGACCGACCTCGCGGAAACGGACCGCGCAGCCTTCATGGCCGTCGTCTTCGCCGCCGAGGCCCACGCACGCCGCTGTCTCGAACCGGACAAGATGAACCTCGCGAGCCTCGGCAACATGACGCCCCACCTGCACTGGCACGTGATCCCGCGCTGGCGGGACGATCGCCACTTCCCCGGACCGGTGTGGGCGCCGGCCCGCCACGACGCTCCCGTGCCCGCCGCGCGCGCCG
>CAZPLW010000310.1:0-4231 GCA_964587315.1 uncultured Lysobacter sp. | reverse complement strand
TGAGTTCCTTCTCGATGAGCATCACGTTCCTCTATGGATGGATCGGGCCCGGCGAGCCAGACAGCGGCGTCTGCAGATAGGGGAACGTCGCGCGGAACAGGCTGAACGTGGCGTCGCCCGTGATGGCGCCGTCGGGCGTGTAGTTGATCGTGGCGGTCGAGAGCGCACCGTCGGTGAGGTTCTCCACGGCGGCGGGATGGCCCGGCAGCAGCACGCCTTCCACCGCGCGCGGCGCGATGTCCACGTCCTCCTCGCAGCTCAATGCGCAGGCCCTCGCGGCGAGCTCGATGCAGGATTCGTCGACGCCCGACGCCGCCTCGTCCCTGGCATCCCGTTCCAGTGGCGGCGGATCGAAGTCGAGCAGCGGCTCGTCGTTCAGCCTCGACATCGACGGCGAGGGCCTCGTGCTCGTCATCCTGGCCATCGCGCTCGTGGCGGGCATCGTCGTCGCGAGCGGCTACCTCGTCTGGGCCGCGCCGGACATCCTCTCGGAGGCCGCGTTCGGCGCCGTGCTGGCCGGCGGCCTCGCGCGCCGCTCGAGGAACGAGGACGCGATGGGATGGGTGACCGGCGTGGTGAAGAAGACGTGGTGGCCCTTCGCGATCGTGCTCGTGCTCGCGATCGCGTTCGCGGGCTACGCGGCCTCGCACTATCCGCAGGCGAGGACCTTCAAGGAAGCGCTGTCGATGGCGGTCGCCTCGTAGCGACCCGCCGGTCCGAAAGGCGCGGCCCTACGGCCCGAGCGCCAGCCCCTTCGCTTCGGCCGCGCAATCCAGCGTGGACTTGGCCCCCTTCGCCCGGGCCGCCTCGATCTCCTTGCGCGCCTCGGCCAGCTGCGCGAGGTAGACGGGGTCGGCGTGCAGCCGCGCCACGGTGGCGGCGCCCACGACCCGGCCGGCCTCCACGTCGCTCCGGTAATGGACGCCGCAGACGACGCGGCTCTGCCCGAAGGCGTAACCGCGCATGAGCAAGGCATCGGCGCGGTCCGGCGCCGCCTCGGCCAGCGTGAGCGCCCAGGCCCAGCCGATCGACGCGTGGCCCGACGGATAGGAGTCGGGCTTGAACCGCGCCTCTTCCTTCGGCGTGCAGGTCGGTTCCTTCGCGACCATGAAGGGGCGCGGGCGCTTGTAGAGCTCCTTCGGCTTGTCGTTGGCGCGACTCGAGTCCATGCGCACGCGCCTCAGGAGCATGTTGAGGTGCGGCGTGGACTCCGCGGAGATGGCCATGCCCAGCGCGCAGGAGAAAACCTCGGTGGCCTGCGGGAAGAGGAGCTCCGCGTCCTTGGCGGCCAGGGTCCAGCGCGGCGTGTCCTTCAGCTTGCGCGTGGCCCGGTAGGCCTCCTCGTCGGCCGCGGCGGCGGCGGATCCCGGCAGCGGCGGCGGCGGTACGAGCGCGGCGCCATCGGGAAGCTGGCTCGGCTGCAGGTAGCCGGCCACGTAGCCGGGCCGCACCTCCGGCAGGACCGTCGGCGGCGGCTCCACGGTGGCGCAACCGGCCAGCAGGAAAAGCGTGAAGCCCGTCCAACGTGCCCCTGCAGAATCCGCGTTCATCTCGAACCTCCGTTCTTGCCCGGCCGGGAGATCGCCTTTCCCCGGCCCATTCCTGTCATGTACGCCGCGCCACCGCCCGCCGGTTGATCGCGGTCAATTCCCGGTCGTTCGCGACCCGGCCCGCGGACTTCGGCGATAATCGGGCGATGAAAGTCGACGGCAAGCACTACCGAACCCTCTGGGCCGATCCCGCCGCGAAGCGCGTCCACATCATCGACCAGACGCTGCTGCCGCATGCCTTCGAGACCCGCGCCCTGGATTCGCCCGAGGCGGTGGCCGAGGCCATCGTCACCATGCGCGTGCGCGGCGCGCCGCTCATCGGCGTGAGCGCCGCCTTCGGGCTGGCGCTCGCGATGGAACGCGACGCGTCCGACGCGAATCTCCTCGACTCGCTCGACCGGCTGCGCGCCACCCGCCCCACCGCCGTGAACCTCGCGTGGGCCCTCGCGCGCATGAACGGCGTGCTGGCGGCCGTGCCGCCCGCCCGGCGCGCGGCCGTGGCCTGGGAGCACGCGCAGGCCATCGCGGACGAGGACGCGGCCATCAACGAGGCCATCGGCCGCCATGGCCTCGCGATCCTGGAGGCCGAGCATTTCCTCAAGAAGCGCCCGATCAACGTCCTCACCCACTGCAACGCCGGCTGGATCGCCACCGTCGACTGGGGCACGGCCCTGGCGCCGATCTTCATGGCGCACGACAAGGGCATCCCGGTGCACGTGTGGGTGGACGAGACGCGGCCGCGCAACCAGGGCCTGCTCACGGCGTGGGAACTCGCGGGCCACGGCGTGCCGCACACGCTCGTCGCGGACAACGCGGGCGGGCACCTCATGCAGCACGGCCTCGTGGACCTCGTGATCGTGGGCGCCGACCGCGTCACGCGCCGCGGCGACGTGTGCAACAAGATCGGCACCTATCTGAAGGCGCTCGCGGCGCACGACAACGGCGTGCCCTTCTACGCGGCCGTGCCGACACCCACCATCGACTGGTCCATCGACGACGCGATCGCGGGCATTCCCATCGAGGAAAGGAGCGGCGACGAGGTGCGCCTGGTTCGCGGCCTCGACGAGGCCGGCCGGCCGGCCACGATCGCCATCGCGCGCGGGACGACGAAGGTGGCCAACCCCGCCTTCGACGTGACGCCCGCGAAGTACGTCACCGGCATCATCACGGAAAGGGGATTGCACCCCGCCACCGAGGCCGGCCTCGCCGCCGCCCGCCCTGCGCCATGAGCGACGCCACGCTGCGCGAACGCGTCGTCGCCACCGCGCGGCAGATGAATGCCCTGGGCATCAACCGGGGCAAGAGCGGCAACGTGAGCGCGCGCATCGAGGGCGGTTTCCTCGTCACGCCCTCGGGCATTCCCTACGAGGAACTCGATCCCGCGGACCTCGTGCGCGTGGGGCTCGACGGCCACGCGTCCGGCCATCGCGAGCCCTCGAGCGAGTGGCGCTTCCACCGCGACATCTACCGCACGCGGCCCGAGGCCGGCGCCGTGGTGCACACGCACTCGGCGTTCGCCACCACCTTCGCGTGCCTGGGCCGGCCCATCCCGCCGTTCCACTACGAAGTGGCGTTCGCGGGCGGCAAGGACATCCGCTGCGCGCCCTACCGCACGTTCGGCACGCAGGACCTGTCGGACGTCGCCCTCGCGGCGCTCGAGGGGCGCAAGGCGTGCCTGCTGGCGCAGCACGGCGTCATTGCATTTGGAATGGACCTGGCCGATGCCCTGCGCCTCGCGGACAAGGTCGAGCATCTCGCGCGCATCTACTGGCAAGCCCTGCAGGTGGGCGAACCGCCCCTGCTCCCGGACGAGGAAATGGCTCTCATGGCCGAACGGTTCCGGCACTACGGACCCCGTCCGGGCTGAACCCGCCGGCCCGAACCCGGGCGCCATTTCCGCCCTCCCGGTAACAGCCCCGTATCACCCCGGACCGGGTGCGGTCTTTCCGGCCCGCGTGCGATAATTGCGGACTGACCAAAAAGCCGGCGTCAGTCCCGCGACAGCCGGCCACGCTACGGAGGAAGGTCCATGCACGCTCAAGCCGCCCCGGTCCCGGGCGCCGCCCCGACTCGCAACGCGAAGCTCCTCAAGTGGGTCGCGGAAATCGCCGCGCTCACCCAGCTCGTCGATGCCGGCACCTTCCGGCGCCTGGACGAGAAGCTCCGGCCCAATTCCTACCTCGCCCTCTCCGATCCGTCGGACGTGGCGCGCGTCGAGGACCGCACCTTCATCTGCTCGAAGAACAAGGACGACGCCGGCCCGACGAACAACTGGGTCGAGCCCTCCGAGATGCGCGCCACCCTGAGGGGCCTCTTCAAGGGATGCATGCGCGGCCGGACGATGTACGTGGTGCCCTTCTCCATGGGCCCCATCGGCTCGCACATCTCGCACATCGGCGTCGAGATCTCCGACAGCGCCTACGTGGCCGTCAACATGAAGCTCATGACGCGCATGGGCGCCGCGGTGCTCGCGACCCTCGGCGACCATGGCGACTTCGTCCCCTGCGTGCACTCGGTGGGCGCGCCCCTGGCCGCCGGCCAGAAGGACGTCACGTGGCCCTGCAACCGGGACCACAAGTACATCGTGCACTTCCCGGAGGACAAGGAGATCTGGTCCTACGGCTCGGGCTACGGCGGCAACGCGCTGCTGGGCAAGAAGTGCTTCGCGCTGCGCATCGCCT
>CAZPLW010000309.1:0-4264 GCA_964587315.1 uncultured Lysobacter sp. | reverse complement strand
TGCAGCCACGAGGCGGCGACCGCGAACACCGGCACGCCCAGCGTGTTGAGGCCCGTCACGCCCGCCGGCGCGTTCGCGAGCACGTAGGTCCAGAGCAGCCATCCGGCCGCCGTCGCGAACACCGTCGAGTATCCCAGGGCCATCGCGTACTCGGCGCTCCAGCGCGTGGCCTCATGATCGTGCGCGAGCGAGAGGAACACGAGCGGGATCGCGCCGAAGAGGATCTGCCACGCGGTGATCGTGAGCAGGTCGCCCTCCACGGGCCACTTCTTGGACAGCACCGCCGCGAGCGCCCACACGGCGCCCGACCCCACGGCGAGCACGCTTCCCTCGAGGCTCGCGAGCTGCCAGGGCGAGACGATGAGCACGAGCCCCGCGAACGCCGCGCCGGCCGACAGCCACTGCGCCCCGCGCATCCGCTCGCGCAGCAGAATCGAGGCGAACACGAGCATCCAGAACGGCATGGTGTAGGTGAGCACGGCCGTCTTGCCGGGGCCGGCGACGAGCAGCGCGTAGTGCGAGAGCACCACGAACGCGCCCACCTGCACCAGGCCCAGCATCGCCACGACCCGGTAGTCGGGCAGCGTGAGGCGGCGGCGGGTGAGGGCGGCGATCGCGAACAGCAGGATCGCGCCCAGCACGAGGCGCTGGGCGGCGAAGTCGAAGGGGTGCGCGCCGCGCAGCGCGATCTTCATCGCGATCCACGAATAGCCCCACACGGCGCACAGGGCGAGCATGGCGGCGAGAATCCGGGGGCGCGAGGCGGGCAAGGGGGCGGATACAATCGCGGGGAGCGGCGACTCTACCATGCGAACCGACCCTTCCTTCCGCGTAAAACTCGTCGAATGGCGCGAGGCATTTTCCGTGCTCGAGGCCCTGCGTTTCGAGGTCTTCGTCGTGGGCCAGGGCGTGCCGGCGGAGTTGGAGCGCGACGGGCGCGATCCCGCGTGCGTCCACGTGCTCGCGTCTTCCTCCGCCGGCGATCCCGTCGGCACGGGGCGCCTGCTGCCCGACGGCCGCATCGGGCGCATGGCGGTGCTCGAGGCCTGGCGCGGGCGGGGCGTGGGCGCCGCGATGCTCGTCGCCCTCATGGACGAGGCGCGGCGGCGCGGGTTCAAGGAAACCCACCTCCATGCCCAGTCGCACGCGAAGGCCTTCTACGCGCGCCACGGCTACGTCACCGAGGGCGAGGAGTACCTGGAGGCCGGTATCCCGCATATCGGGATGCGGGCCCGACTGTAGACCGCTGAAGGGGACGCACGCCTTCACGATCGATGAAGGGGACGGAGGGATTTCTGCAACACGCCGTTGCGAAAATGCCTCCGTCCCCTTCAAACGGGATGAAGGCGTGCGTCCCCTTCAGCTTCCTTCAGCTTCAGCCGATCGCGTAGGGGAGGGGGAGGATCTCGAGGGCGGGGCCGGCGAGGGAGCCGTGGTGCAGCGACTTCTGCGCGATGGCCTCGAGCTGCGCGACCACCAGCGCCTCGAAACCGCCCTCGGGCGAGGGCGCGACGTTGGCGACGGTGCCCGCCGACTGCTCGCCGAAGGCGGTGCTGTAGACGCTCTCGCCCGGCGCGAGGGCCTGGTCCGCGCGGACCCGGACCGCGCGCTTCTTGAGGATGCCGCGGTACTGCGTGCGCGCGACGATCTCCTGGCCCGGGTAGCAGCCCTTCTTGAAGCTCACGCCGCCCACGAGGTCGTAGTTGGCCATCTGCGGCACGAACTCCTCCTGCGTGCCCGGCACGACCTGCACGATGCCGTCGCGGATGAGGGAGAGCGTCCAGTCGGCCAGCGTGGCGGGGCGACCGGCGGGCGCGGAACCGAAGACGATGCCGCGCGCAGGGCCGAGCGGGTGTGCGCCTTCCGGCAGCGGTCCGGCCCAAACGCCGTGGCGCGGGACGGTGGCGGAGACATCCTCGACCTTCGCCTTGGACCGAAGGATGAACAGGCGCAGGCGCTTCGCGAGGGCCTCGGCGAAGGCGGCGGGCAGCAGGAGGAGATAGCCCTGCGCATCGCGCGCGAGCACGAACGTGAAGAGGAAGCGTCCCTTGGGCGTGCACCACCCGCTCCACTGCGCGCCACCCACCGCGAGCGCCTTCACGTCGTTGGTGAACTGGTTGTGCAGGAATTCGGTGGCGTCGTCCCCCGAAACGCGAAGCAGCGCGTTGGATGGGGAGAGGTCGCAGACGAAGGGCGATTCGGAGGTCACGTCGGGGAGGTGGGGGTGAAGGGCAGGCGGGACAAGTATAGCGACCGCGAGGGGGGCAGCGACCCCGCCTGGCGTGTGGTCATTGCGATCGGGCCTTCGCGGCTCGTGGCGATGCAGGTCACGCTCATCGCGGCGGCGGCGATGGCGTGCATCCTGTGGTCCGGCCTGGCTGGCGCGACGGCGGGCGCCACGTGTCTCGCGCTCGCCGTCGCGGCCTGCTCCGCATTGCGGCGCGAGGCGTGCCGCGAGGGACGCGGGGCGGTGAAGCGCCTCGTCGTGGACCTGGCCGGGCGCGTCGAGGCGACGGGCGATGACGGCGCGACGGTGTCGGGCCGGCTCTCGCCGGGATCCTTCGTCGCGCCGTGGCTCGTCGTGGTGCGATGGCGCCCGGAAGGCGCGCGCTTCACCCGGACGGTGCTGGTGCCGCCGGACGCGGTGGATGCGGACGCGTTCCGGCGGCTGCGCGTGCGGCTGCGATGGGGCTAGGGAAGGAGCGCGCCGAACGTGCCGTAGATCCAGTTCAGGTCGTCCGCGCGGTCGACCCGGTACACGCCGCCCGTGCCCGCGCAGTTGCCGTTGATGCCGAACGAGGTCACGCCGCCCACGACGTTCGTGTCGCCGATGAAGTTCGGCCCGCCGGAATCGCCGAAGCAGGTGCCGCCGGTGGCGTGGTTGTTCGAGAGCAGGATGGACTGCGTGCCGGTGAACCCGGTGTTGATCTGGATGAGATGCGGACGCGCCAGCATGCGCACGCGCTCGGCCTGCTCGAACACCGGATTGATGAATTGCAGGCCGTAGCCGACGGAGGTGAAGGTCTGGTCCTTCTGGCCGCGCGCGGTCTTGAGCGCGTCGAGCGAATTGAGCGCGGGCAGCGCGCCATACGAGGACATGACGACAGGCGCGTCGAGCACGACCACGCCCAGGTCGAACTGGAAGAACGCGTCCGGGTTGTAGGACGGGTGCGTGTAGGTGGTTCCGCGGGCCTCGCCGGTGAACGGATAGCCGTTGCCCGGGATGCCGGACTCCACGTCGGCCGCGAACCAGATCTCGGCCGAGGCGGCCGGCGATTCGGTGCAGTGCCCGGCGGTGAGGTAGAGCGTCGGCGAGAGCAGCGTGCCGCTGCAACGCCAGAGCGGGTTGCCCGCGGCGTCCTTGGCGACCATGAGCCCGACGTACGGGTGGCGGTTGCCGTCGAGCTCGCCGTACTTCACGGCGTGGGCGGTTCCGGTGGCGAGCACGGCGGCGGCGGTGAAGGCGAGTGCGGCGAGGCGGTTCATGGTGGAATCTCCTGGAGTGGGGGACGGACCCTCGTGGCGCCCGTCCGGGGTAGGCGATGGCCTGCAGCGCCGCCGAGCTTACGGCCCGCGGGGGCCCGGGCGCAATGGCCGGGCGGGTTATAATTCGCGCCATGAATTCCGTCCCCGCGCAGCTCCTCCTCACGCTGCCCGGCAGCGTCGCCCTTTCCCCGTTCCGCATCGAGAAGCTGGTCGCGGGCTTCAAGCCGGGCCTCGCCGCCGCGGTGACGCTCGAGACGCGATTCGTCCATTTCGCGCAGCTCTCGGCGCCGCTCACCCCGGAAGAGCACGGCATCCTCGCGAGGATCCTCACCTACGGCACGGCCGCGGGCGCGGAACCGAAGGGCGACCTGTACCTCGTCCTGCCGCGCTTCGGAACCGTCTCGCCCTGGTCCTCCAAGGCGACGGACATCGCGCGCAACTGCGGGCTCGCGAAAGTCGTCCGCCTGGAGCGCGGCACCGCGCATTACGCGACGATGAAGGACGGCAAGGCCATCCCGTACCAGGCCGACCACGGCATCGTGCACGGCATCCACGACCGCATGACGGAAACGGTCGTTCGCTCGCTGGACGACGCGGCGCGGCCCTTCGAGCGCCACGAGCCCCGGCCCCTGGCGACCGTGGACATGGCCCCGGGCGGCCGCCCCCCCCCCCGAAAGGCCAACCCCGGCCCGGGCCCCCCCCCCCCGCCCCACCAAATCCCCCCCCCCCCCCCGCCATTCCCCCAACCCGGCCCCCCCCCCCCCCACCCTGGGCCCCC
>CAZPLW010000308.1:0-4328 GCA_964587315.1 uncultured Lysobacter sp. | reverse complement strand
GCCCCGCTGCTGGCGCGCGACCTCGCGCAGCCCGAGGAGCGCGACTGGCGGCGACGCGTCGTCGGCGACCTCTCCCGCCCCGACGGCGCGCACGCGATCGCGTTCGCGACCGGGTTCGATCGCTCGCAGCTGGAGCGCACCGTGCTCTGGATGCAGACCTGGGTGCACGACCTCGTGCGCGTGAAGGCCGCCGGCGAGCCGCGCCACCACCTCGACAGCGTGCCGGCGCTCAGGCAGAAGGCGCGGCGCGCGCGGCTCGAGGCGCTCCTCGCCCTCGATCGCGAGCTCGTGGAGGCCCGCCGTCTCGTGGCCCATCCGCTCAACGCGCGGCTGGTGGCCGAGCACTTGATGATGGCCTACAATCGGGCCACACTCGGCTGACCCATGAACGACCTGTCCAGCGAAACCGCCGTCGACCGCCCGGGGGTCTTCTCCCTGGTGATCCGCTCCAAGGCCGCGCTCTACGCGGCCTGGATCCCGCTGCTTCGCGGCGGCGGCCTCTTCGTGCCGAGCACGCGCAGCCACCGGCTCGGCGAGGAAATCCTGATCCTGCTGTCGTTGCTCGACGACAGCTCGCGCATCCCGATCCAGGGTCACGTCGCCTGGATCAATCCGGCCCACGCCGCGGGCAACCGCCCGCAGGGCGTCGGCGTGCAGATGCAGGACACCGAAACCTGCCGGGAGCTTCGCAAGAAGGTCGAAGGCCTTCTCGCCGGCGCGCTGCAGTCCTCGCGCCCCACGCACACGATCTAGCGCCCGCCCGCGCGGGGGCGGGACGGTAGAATGCCGTCCCATGCTCGTCGACTCGCATTGCCACCTCGATTTTCCCGAACTCCGGGCCGATCTTCCCGATCGCCTGGCGCGCATGCGCGCCGCCGGCGTCACGCACGCGCTCACGATCAGCACGACGGTGGCCACGTTCGACGCCGTGCGCGAGGTGGCCGAGGCCCATGACGAGCTGTGGTGCTCGGCGGGCGTGCATCCCGACGAGCGGCGCGACGCGCGCGAGGCCACGGAGGACGAGCTGGTGGCCATGGCCTCGCATCGCAAGGTCGTGGCGGTCGGCGAGACCGGTCTCGACTATTTCCGCGTCGAGGGCGACACGCAGTGGCAACGCGAGCGCTTCCGCCGGCACATCCGCGCGGCGCGCCGTGTCGCGAAACCCCTGGTGATCCACACGCGCGAGGCCGCCGCCGACACGCTGCGCATCCTCGAGGAGGAGGGCGCGGGCGAGGTGGGCGGCGTGATGCACTGCTTCACCGAGACGATCGAGGTCGCCGAGGCCGCCATGCGCCTGGGCTTCCACATCTCGTTCTCGGGCATCGTCACCTTCAAGAACGCGAAGGACCTGAAGGAGGTCGCGCGCCGCGTGCCGCTCGAGCGCATGCTGGTCGAGACGGATTCGCCCTACCTCGCGCCGGTGCCCCACCGCGGCAGGACCAACGAGCCGGCCTTCGTGCGCCACGTGGCCGAGGAGATCGCGTCCCTGCGCGGCGTGCCCTTCGAGGCCGTGGCCGAGGCCACCACGCGCAATTTCTTCTCGCTCTTCCGCGGCGCGCGCCCGTGAGCGGGGCGGGGAATCTCCTCGTCCATTGCCGCGCCGGTTTCGAGAAGGAATGCGCGCAGGAGCTCACGGCGCTCGCCCGCGAGGCGGGCGTCGACGGGTTCGTGAAGGCGAGGCCCGGGAGCGCCTGGGCGGTCTTCCAGTCCGTGCAGGCCGAGGCGGGCCGGGAACTCTGGTCGCGAACGGGCCTCGATGACTTCGTCTTCGCCCGCCAGCTCGTCCTCGCGGGCGACCTGATGCCGGACTTGCCCGTGGGAGATCGCGCCTCGCCGATCGCGGCGGCGGCGCGGTCCCTGGGCGAGCGCTTCCGGGAAATCTTCGTCGAGACGCCCGACACCAACGACGGCAAGGCGCTCGCCTCGCTCATCCGCCCGCTGAAGCCGCACCTGGACAAGGCGCTCGCCAGGGCCGGCGTGGGCGTGCCGGATGCGGACGCGAAGGAGCGCCTGCACGTGTTCTTCGTGGGCGGCACCGCGGCGCACGTGGGCCTCTCCCGCGTGGACGCGAGCTCGCCCTGGCCCATGGGCATCCCGCGCCTTCGCATGCCCGCCGGAGCGCCCTCCCGCTCGACGATGAAGCTCGCGGAGGCGCTGGCCCATTTCCTCGGCGACGAGGAGACGGCGCGGCGCCTCCAGCCCGGCATGAGCGCCGTCGACCTCGGCGCCTCGCCCGGCGGCTGGACGTGGCAGCTCGTGCGGCGGGGACTCACCGTGACCGCCGTGGACAACGGCCCCATGGACGCGGCGCTCCTCGAGTCCGGGCAGGTGAAGCACCGCCGCGCCGACGCCTTCGGCTTCCGGCCGCCCGAGCCCGTGGACTGGATGGTGTGCGACGTGGTCGAGAGCCCGTCGCGCGTGGCCACCCTCGCGGCGAAGTGGGTGGCCGAGGGCTGGTGCCGCGAATCGGTCTTCAACCTGAAGCTCCCGATGAAGAAGCGCTGGGAGGAGGTGGGCCGCGCGCGCGAGATCGTCGCCGAGGCCTTCGCCGGGCGGCCCTTCCGCCTCGCGGTGAAGCAGCTCTACCACGATCGCGAGGAAGTCACCGCGTGGCTCGCCTCGGGCGGCGCGCGGCCGGTGCTACACTCGCGCCGGAAACGCGAAAACCCCCGATGAGGACGCCCCCCGCATGAAGCGCATCGTCATTTCCGAGAGCATGGACGCCCCGGCCGTCGCGCTGCTCGCCCGCGAGTTCGACGTGGACTACCGGCCCGCGCTCGTGGACGACGCGCCGGCGCTGCACCGCGCGCTCGCGGACGCCGACGCGTGGATCGTGCGCAATCGCACCCAGGTGAGCGGGGCGGCGCTCGCGGCCGCCGCGAAGCTGCGCGTGGTGGGGCGCCTGGGCGTGGGCCTCGACAACATCGACCTCGGCGCCTGCAAGGCACGCGCAATCCAGGTCTTTCCGGCCATCGGCGCCAATGCGGAATCCGTGGCGGAATACGTCGTGGCCGTCGCGATGGTCCTGCTGCGTGGCGCCTACTTCTCGACGGCTGCGGTGGCGGCCGGCCGCTGGCCGCGCGCGATGCTCTCGCAAGGACACGAGATCGCGGGCAAGACCCTCGGCCTCGTGGGATTCGGCAGCATCGGCCAGGTCACGGCCGCCAAGGCGAAGGCCCTCGGGATCCGTGTCGTCGGCTTCGATCCGGGCATCGCGGCGGACGATCCGGCCTGGTCGCGGCACGGCGTGGAACGGGTGGACCTCGAGCGTCTCCTCGCGACGTCGGACGTCGTCTCCCTGCACGTGCCGCTCGTGGAAGCGACCCGCGGCCTGCTGGGCGCCGAGCGTCTCGCGCGCATGAAGCGCGGCGCGATCCTGGTGAACACCGCGCGGGGAGGGATCGTGGACGAGGCCGCGCTCGCCAAGGCCCTGCACGAGGGGCACCTGGGCGGCGCCGCGCTCGACGTGTTCGACCGCGAGCCGTTTCCCGCGGGCGCCGCGCTGGCCGACGCGCCCAACCTCATCCTCACGCCCCACATCGCCGGCGTCACCTCGGAATCCAACGAGCGGGTGAGCGCCATCGTGGCGAATCTCGTCGGCGAAGCCCTGCGGGCCCCGCCCGCCGACTGACCCGGCCGGCCTACTTCCAGACCTGCAGCAGGTTGTTGTAGGCGTCGGTCCACAGCCGCCAGCCCGGCTCGGGGGCGACGGGCTCGGTATCGCTGACGATCTCGGGCCGCAGGATGAAGGACTTGTCGCGCGTGAGGAGCACCCAGTCGCTCGTCGTGCTGCCGTCCTCGCTCTTCTCGTGCACGAAGGCGTACTCGAGTCCCTGCTTCTCGGCGATGGCGAGCAGCACCGGCTTCAGGTCCAGGAACCGGTTCGACACGTGGAAGGCGATGACGCCGGTCGGCTTCATGTGGCGCAGGTAGGCCGAGACGGCCTCCAGCGTGATGAGGTGCACCGGGATCGAATCGCCCGAGAAGGCGTCCACCGCCAGCACGTCGAAGCCCTGCACGGGCTCCCTCTCCAGGGCGAGGCGCGCATCGCCCAGCACGATCTCGATCCGGGCCGGGCTGTCGGAGAGGTACGTGAACTGCTCGCGGGCGATGCGCGGCACGGCCGGGTTGATGTCGTAGAAGCGGTAGACGTCGTCGGCGTCGCCGTAGGTGGCGAGCGTCCCGGCGCCCAGCCCGATCACCCCCACCTTGATCGGCAGGCCCTCGAAGGCGAGGATCGCGCGTCCCACGCCCGAGGAGGTCTTGTAGTAGGTGGTCGCCGAGCGCCGGTACTTCTCGCTCATCCACTGCTCGCCGTGCAGGATCGC
>CAZPLW010000307.1:0-4338 GCA_964587315.1 uncultured Lysobacter sp. | reverse complement strand
CATGTTCTGCGGCGCGTTCACCGGCAGGATGAAGCCGAAGCTCACCACGAACTGCAGCAGCATCGTGAGGCCCACGACGTTGAGGTTCGGCGTCTTCACCGCGAGCAGCACGCTGATCACGATCGGGATGATCGCCGAGGCGAGGGCGGTGGCGCTGGCGAAGCCCAGGTGGATCACCACGAGGAACACCGACATCAGCATCAGGATCGCGAAGGCGCTCGCGTTCTCGAGGCCCAGGTTCAGGACGATCAGGTTGGCGAGCCACGCGGCCGCCTTGGTCTGCAGGAGCGCCGTGCCCACGCTGATGCCCACGGCGAAGAGGAGCACCGTGCCCCACGGGAAGCCCTTCTGCGATTCCTTCCAGGTCATCACGCCGATGCCCGGCAGCAGCATGAGGCCGATGGCCGCGAGCGTGGTGGAGGTGGTGTCGAAGTCGTGCAGCACCTTCTCCGTCGCCCAGAACCCGAGCAGCGTGAGCATGATGGCGAGAAGCCACCATTCGCGCTTCGTCGTGGACCCGATCTCGGCGAGCTGGCGGCGGATGGCCTCCTGCCCGCCCGCGATCTCCTCCACCTCCGCCTTCATCATGCGGGTCATGATGAAGAACAGCGCCACCGTCATCAGCGCGGCGAACGGCGCCGCGGCGACGAACCACTCGCCCCAGGTGATCTGCACCTTGAGCTGCTTCTCGATGAAGCCCACGGCCACCATGTTCTGCGCCGCGGCCGTCTTGATGCCGACGTTCCAGATGCTCGCCGTCTGCGCCGTGACGATGACCAGCAGGCCCGCGAAGCGGCTCGTGCGGTCGACGTTGAAGGCGAGGATGAAGCCCATGATGATCGGCATGAGGCAGGCGACGCGCGCCGTGGTGCTCGGCACCACGAAGGCGAGGAGGAACCCGGTGATCATGGCGCCGATCACGATCCGGTTCGTCTTCGCGCCCACCTTGGAGAGCACCGTGAGGGCGATGCGCTTGTCGAGGTGCGTCGTCGTCATCGCGGAGGCGATGAAGCACGCGGCGGCCACCAGGGCCGCGGCGCCGTTGGAGAACCCGGAGAGCGCGAGCTTCAAGCCGCCCGCGGTGCCCATGGCCGCCGTGACGCCGGGCTTCGCCGCCGGATCCGGCACGGCCGCGAGCAGGAAGCACATCAGGCCGGCGATGACGACCGCGCTCACGGAATAGTCGAGCGCCTCCGTCATCCAGATCACGACCGCGAACGCGAGGATCGCCAGCATCACCTGGCCCGAGGGCGGCAGGCCCGCGGCCGGCGGCAGGAGCAGCACCCCGGCGAGCACGGCGATGGCGACCACGAGGCCCGCGGACTTCACCCAGGAGAACCCGGGTAGCGGGGATGCGGTCTGGGGAAGGCCCGAATACGCGATCGGTGCCGGGGCGGGGGTGGACATGGCGGACTCCTGGGGTTGGAACTCCTAGCGACGGGTCTTGCGCGGGCGCGCCGGCGGCGCGGCCTTCGCGCGCGCGGCGAGGGCGAGCCGGCGCACCTTGCGGATGTCCGCGTCGGTGAAGGGCCCGTTCACGCCGCTGATGGCCGCAAGCGTCATGCCGTGCTTGAGGCCCAGGCGGTAGATCTCGCGGACCTTCTCCCACTCGATCGACCGGCCGACGGTGAAATTCTCGAAGCGGCCCTCGAGCGCGAGCACGATGGTCTCGGCGAGGCACGCGTAGGCCACGCCCTTGGGCAGGCCGATGTTCTTCATCTTCACCTTGCCGGGCAGCAGGATCTCGCCCGACTCGATCACGAGCACGTCGGGGCGCTTGGCGACCTCCGAGGCCGGCAGGTCGAGGGGCCGCGCCACGTCGGTGATCACGCAGCCCGGCTTCACCTTGCGGATGTCGAGGATCTTCTTGCCGGCCCCGCTCGTCGCGGTGACGATCATGTCCACCTCGCCGATGTCGCGCTCGGTGCTCGCGGCCAGGTGCAGCTTCGCGTCGGGCGTCTCCTTGAGGATCGAGCCCTTGAGCGAGAGCAGCTTCGCCGTCTCCGGCGAGACGAGGTAGACCTCCTGGGCGACCATCGCGAGCAGGCGCGCGCACACCGAGCCGATGGCCCCCGTCGCGCCCACCACCATCGCCTTGAACTTCACCTTCTGGCCGTCCTTCGAGGGCGGCACCAGGCCCAGGCGCAGCATGGCGTCGTGCGCGGCCCAGAGCGCCCCCGAGGCGCTGTAGCTGTTGCCCGTCGTGATGGGCAGCGGCGCGCGGCGCGCGATCGTGAGGCCCGCGTCGCCCACCACCTTGGTGAAGGCGCCCAGGCCCATGATCTGCGCGCCCAGGCTCCTCGCCACGCGCGCGGCCTCCAGCAGCCGCTTGTAGGTGAACTCCGGGCTGTGGCCCATGATCTCGCGGGGCGTTCCCCCGACCGAGATGAGCCAGCCCTCGCATTCGGTGCCCGTGGGCGACCGGATGCCCTCCACCTTCGTGTAGACGAAGGGCGGCGCGTACGCCATCGCCTTCTCCACCGCGTCCATCAGCACCGGCGGCGAGACGTGCGAGAGCATCTCGATGGGCTTGATGTTCTTGAAGTACTCCTGCGAGAGCGGGTGGATCACGAACGCGAACCGGTTCATGCGCCGCTCGCCATTGGGCCAGATCATGCGCGGCTGGACGGCGAGGCCCTGCAGGATCTCCACGTAGTCGTCCTCGAGCAGCTCCTCGGGCGCCTTGCCCTTCGCCGCGACGATCATCGCGTCCAGCAGGCTCGGGGCGAGCGTGTGCCCGAAGAGCTCCGGCGCGCCGTCCACGACGAGCCGCACGCCGCGCGCCTTGAAGGCGGCGACGCGCAGGTCGTTCACGGTGGAGGTGACGATGGTCTTGCCGGCCAGCTCCTCGATCCCGAAGGCGTCCAGCTCGTGCACGGGGGCGACCACCACGGTCGCCTCGCGCAGGGCGCTCTTCAGGATGAGGTGGCGCCACTCGCGCGCGAGCACGTTGTCGGTGAGCACGTCCGGCACGCGGTCGGTCACCCAGTGCGCGCCGCTCGCGTAGAGCTCGAGCGCCTCCATCGAGGTGAGCATCTTCGGCAGCCCGAGCTGGAAGAGGGCGTCGGCGAACGCCAGGTTGGGCGTGAACTCCGCCATCGCCTGCGCGAGCTTGTAGTCCGCGGTGCCGGAGAAGAAGAGGACGCGGGCGTTGGTGAAGTAGTGGGCGAGCTTGCCCTGCACGTGGCGCACGGCCCACTCCTGCAGGATGTCCGACAGGCGCCCGCCGGTGGTGGCGGGCACGCGCGTCACCGATTCCACCAGGCGGCGGCTCTCCTTCGCCTCGAAGCGCTGGCCGCCCACCTGCCAGCTTTCCTTGGCGACGCCGATGCCGATGGCGCTGGCGCGGTCCTGCCAGTAGGCGAGGAGCTTTCGCACCTGCGGCACGCTCTGGTTGGTGCCCAGGCGGCGCACCGACAGGCGCTTGCCCAGGAATCGCGTCTCGAAAGAGAAGTCCTGCGCGCCCTCGCCCAGGCTGATGCCGACGACCGTCTTCATGGGGTTCCTGCCGGATGCTCCAGGATCCAAGGTGCCCGAAAGCCATCCCCGACCCTTTGATCCACGTCGACTCCTGCGCGATCAGGCGTGGCCGGCGGGGCCGAGTTGGGGCAATCTCGACCCATCGGACAGCCGAAGGAGCGGGCCGTGATCGAGATGCCGGGCGTGGTGGGCGACGTGGTGCGGTCCGTGGGGCTTTCCACGGCGATGAAGGCGGCGGGCGTGGTGACGGGGCTCCTGCCGATCCCGCAGCCCGTCCTGCTGGTGGGCGCGGGCTCGAGCGGCCGCCTGGGCGAGGCCCTCGCGGGATTCGGGCACAAGCGCCTGCTCGTCGTGACGGACCCGATGGTCGCGAAGCTGGGCCTGCTGCGGCCCCTGCTCGCCGCCCTCAAGGCCGGCGGCTGCGCCTTCGTGGTCTTCGACGAGGTGACGCCGGACGCGCCCATCCCCGTCATCGAGCGCGGGATCGCCGCGTTCAGGAAGCGCGGCTGCGATGCCGTGGTCGGCTTCGGCGGCGGCTCGCCCATGGACGCGGCCAAGATCATCGCCTACGCGGCGGCCAACGGCGCGCACCCCTTCAAGCTCGCCGGCTACTTCAAGGGCCTGCGTTCGCCCTTCCCCATCTACGCCGTGCCGACCACGGCGGGCACCGGCTCCGAAGTCACGGTGGCCGAGGTGATGTCGGACCCGGCGCACGGCAGGAAGCTCGTCGTCGCGGACACGCGCCTGGTGCCGACCATGGCCGCGCTCGACCCGGCGCTGATGACGGGCCTGCCGGAGGAGGGGACGGCCGCGACCGGCAGGGACGCCCCCACCGACGGGGGGAAAGCCTTCCACGGC
>CAZPLW010000306.1:0-4344 GCA_964587315.1 uncultured Lysobacter sp. | reverse complement strand
CTGCGAGGCGGCGATCGCCGACCCCGCCGTGCGCGTCCTCGTGATCGCGGGCGAAGGCGAGGCCTTCTGCGCCGGCGGCGACTTCCGCGACACCTTCGAGCGCGGCGCGGGCCGGACCGAGGCCGAATGGCGCGAACGCATCCGCGGCGGCCCGAACGCCCTCGTGCGCCTCTTCGCGGCGTCCCCGAAGCCGGTCATCGCCAGCGTGAACGGCGCGGCCGTGGGCGGCGGCGCCACGATCGCGCTCGCGTGCGACTTCCGCCTCGCCTCGGACCGCGCGCGCTTCGCCTTTCCCTTCGTCCGGCTCGGCCTCGCTCCCGAATTCGGGAGCTCGCGCCTGCTCGCGCGCGCCGTGGGTCACGCGAAGGCGACGGAACTGATGCTCACGGCGGACACGATCGACGCGGCCGAGGCGGCGCGCATCGGCCTCGTGAACCGCGTCGTGCCGCACGAGGAACTCGCGGCGGCCACCGGCGCGCTCGCGACGCGCCTGGCGGCCATGCCGCCCGTCGCGATGGCGCGCGTCAAGTCGATGCTGCATCGCGCGCAGTCGATGGACCTCGAGACCACCCTCGAGATGGAGGCGGCCGAGCTGGGCGCGGCCTTCGGGACCGACGAGCACCGCGCCGCGGTGCGGGAATTCCTCGAACGCCGGCCGCCGGCCGCCCCGCGCGGCTGAGCGGCCAACCGGACCGCCCGCAGGAGAGACAGGATGGAACTCGGATTCACGCCGGAGCAGGAGATGTTCCGGGAGTCGGCGAAGCGCTTCATGGCGAAGGAGTGCACGCGCGAGTACATCCGCGCCTGCAGCGACAACGACCGGTTCCCCGCCGAGCTGTACGGCAAGATGGCCGCGCAGGGCTGGATGGGCATCCCGTTCCCGGAGGAGTACGGCGGGGCGGGCCTGGGGCCGATCGAGCTCGCGATCTTCCTGGAGGAGGCGGGCTACGGCTGGTACGGCGCGGGCTCGTCCTACTTCACGACGGTGGTGCTGGGGGGCTACAACATCCTCCTCTACGGCACCGAGGCGCAGAAGCGCGAGTTCATCCCGCAGATCGTCTCGGGCGAGGTGAAGACGGCCTTCGCCCTGTCGGAGCCCAACGTGGGCTCGGACGCGGCCGCCGTGGAGCTCTTCGCCGAGGAGCGCGGCGATCACTTCGTGCTGAACGGCCAGAAGATGTTCACCACCTGCGCCCACGTGGCCGACCACATCGTCACCGTGACGCGCACGATCCGCAAGCCCGAGAAACGGCACCACGGCATCACGATCTTCCTGGTCGACGCGAAGTCCCCGGGCATCGAGATCCGCCCGCTCAAGCAGATGGGCCGCACGGCGACGCACACGAACGAGGTCTTCTACCGGGACGTGCGGGTGCCGCGCGAGCGGATGATGGGCACGCTGCACGAGGGCTGGGCCGGCCTCAACCAGGGCCTGGGCGTGGAGCGCATGAGCGTCGCGATGATGTACGCGGGCACGGCGCAGGCCATCGTCGACTACGCCGTGCGCTACGCGAAGGACCGCAGGCAGTTCGGCCAGCCCATCTCGAAGTTCCAGGCGGTGCAGCACAAGCTCGCGGACATGCAGATGAAGGCGGACATCGCGCGCCTGCTGGGCTACCGCGTGGCGTGGATGCTGCAGGCGGGGCTGCCCTGCTTCAGGGAAATGTCGATGGCGAAGCTCTACGCCTCCGAGGCGCTCTTCGACATCGCGAACCACGGCGTGCAGGTGATGGGCGGCTACGGCGTGCTGGAGGAATACGACATGGAGCTCTTCTTCCGCGATTCGCGCATCGGCATGATCGGCGCGGGCGCCTCGGAGATCCAGCGCACCATCATCGCGAAGCAGATGGGGCTCTAGGCGACCGTGACCGCGTCCACCCACCCGACCCGCGACGACGGCGACCTGATTCCCGGGGCGCTCTGGCCGCGCCACGCCCGGGCGGGATCCGTCCGCTACCACCCGGCCGAGATCGCGCTCGCCGCGCCCGTCGAGATCGCCGAGGGCATCCTGCTCGTGCGCCTGCCGCTGCCCTTCGCGCTCAACCACATCAACGTCTATCTCCTCGACGAGGGGGATTCGTGGACGCTCGTGGATTGCGGCCTCGACACGCCCGCCAGCCGGGAGTCGTGGGAGGCCGTCCTCTCCCACCGGCTCGTCCAGGGACGCGGCATCGGCCGGATCGTCGTGACGCATCACCACCCGGACCACGTCGGCCTCGCGGGCTGGCTGGCCGCGCGCTTCGGCGTGCCGCTCGCCATGACCGCCGGCGAGCTCGCGGTCGCGGGGCGCTATGCCGACCCGGAACGCGACGTGGTGGCCGAGCGCACCGCCTTCTGGCACGAGCACGGGCTGCCCGAGGAACTCGTCGCCACGCTCCTCGAGCGCATGCCGCGCTATTCGCGCCAGGTGCACGCGCTGCCGGCCACCGTCGACCTCATCGACACGACGGTTGCGCTCGAGCTGGGCGGGCGCCGGTGGACGCCGGTGGTGGGACGCGGCCACTCGCCCGAGCACCTGAGCCTCGTCGACGAAGGCGGCGCGCTCGTCATCGGCGGCGACCAGGTGCTGCCCAAGATCACGCCCAACATCGGCGTGTGGCCCGGCGGGGACCAGGACCCGCTGCACTCGTACCTCGGGTCGCTGGAATCCTTCACGGCGCTGGGGGAGGATCCGCTGCTCCTGCCTTCGCACCGGCAGCCCCTGTACGGCATCGCCGTGCGCGTCGACGAGATCCGCCAGCACCACGAAGACCGGCTGCGCGCGGTGGCCGCGGCGTGCGAGCGCCCCGTCACCTGCCACGACGTGCTGCCGGCGCTCTTCGGCCGTCCCCTGCGCAACGAGGAGCTCGGTTTCGGCCTCGGCGAGGGGGTGGCCCACCTCCACTTCCTCGCCCGCGAGGGCGTGCTGCGCGCCGGGCTCGGTCCCGACGGCCGGCGCCGCTTCGTCCTCGCCTGAACGCCATGTCGCTCGACGCGCTCTTCCGGCCCGCTTCCATCGCCTTCATCGGCGCCTCGGAACGCCCCAACACGCCGGCCTCGCGCGGGTTGCGCAATTGCCTGCGCCTGGGTTTCCGGGGCGGCCTCTATCCGATCAACCCGAAGTACCCGGAGCTCTTCGGCGCGCGCTGCTACCCGTCCCTCGCGGAGCTGCCGCAGGTGCCCGATCTCGCGATGATCGCGCTCAATGCCGAGGCGACGCTGGAGGCGGTGGCGGCCTGCCGGGACGCGGGCGTGAAGTGCGTCGTGGCCTGCAGCGCGGGCTGGGAGGAGCAGGGAGCGGAAGGCCAGGCGCGGGCCGATCGGCTGCGCACCCTGATGGACGGATCCGCGATGCGCCTGCTCGGTCCCAACTGCCTGGGCGCGGGCAACCCGGCGATCGGCATGTCCCTGGGCTACAACAGCTCGTTCGAGTCGCTGGCACACCGCCGCCCGGGCCGCATCGCGCTCGTCACGCAAAGCGGCGCGATGATGGGCGGTCTCATCCTCAACGCCGAGGACGCCGGCGCCGACCTCGGGCTGTATGCCCACGTGGGCAACGCGATGGACATCGGGATGGAGGAGATCGTCCTGCACCTCGCGCGAGACCCCGCCATCGACGTCATCGCGCTCATGATCGAGGGGCTGCGCCAGCCGCGCCGCTTCCGGGAGGCCGTGCGCGAGGCGCGCCGGCTCGGCAAGCCGGTGGTGGCCTTCAAGGCCGGCGCTTCCGAGCTGGGGCGGCAGGCCGTGATGTCCCATACCGGCGCGCTCGCGGGATCCGACGAGGTGTTCTCCGCGGTCTGCCGCGAGGAGGGCATGCTGCGCGTGGACGAATGCGAGGACCTCATGCCGGCCGCCGCCGTGCTCACGTCCTGGCGCTCGCGCGATCCCGTCGGCGATGGCGGGCTCCTCGTGTTCACGCTTTCCGGCGGCGCGGCCTCGATCCTGGCCGACGAGTGCCAGGCCTCGGGCGTTCCCATCCCGCCGCTCTCCGACGCGACGATGGGGCGGCTGGATGCGATCCTGCCGTCCTACGTGAAGGGCGGCAATCCGCTCGACGTGGGCGGCGGCGTGTTCTCCGACCCGGAGCTGCCGCGCGCGAGCCTCGCCGTGGCCATCGAGGACGAAGGCATCGACTGCGTCCTGTGGGTGGGCGTGGGCGCGCCGCGCGACGAGCGCTCGAAGCTCATGCTGGGACAGGCGCTCGACGTGCTGGGCACGGGCCGCAAGGCGTCCGTGCTCGTGCCGGTCTCGGGCTACCCGCAGGAGGCCGGCTTCGAGCGCGCGCGGGCGCTGGGCGTGCCGGTGATGCGCAGCCTTCGGGCCGCCGCGACGCTCATCGGCCGGGCGCGCGCCGCGCGACGG
>CAZPLW010000305.1:0-4350 GCA_964587315.1 uncultured Lysobacter sp. | reverse complement strand
GGCGACGCCCTCGCTCGCGGCAGGCAGGGATTCCCCGGCGGGCGCGTCGGCCGGGGCCAGGGCGTCGACGATCCCGAGGCGGTCGGGCACCGCGATGGCGTCCGCGGGCGGTCCGTCGGCCGCTCCCATCAGCAGGGCGAACATGGCCTCGTCGAACGAGGCGCCTTGTCCCGCGGGGGATCGACGGGCCGGGCCGTGCGGCGCGGCGGCGACGGCGGGGCGGGTTGCGGTGCTGGCGAGCGTGGCGGACATGGCGGGCTTTCGGGCGGGCGGTTCAGTAGGCGTGCTGCAGTGGGGTGGCGTGCGCGGCACGGCTCGCGTGCTCGTCCTCGAGCTTGCGTTCGTCGCGCAGGGCGGCGCGGCGCACGCCGGCCTCGCGCATGGCGGCCAGCGTCTCGAGGGACTTCACCTTGATGGCGGCGCGCAGGTGCTCGGCCTTGAGCGCCGCGGCTCGCGCCTGGTGGTGCTCGAGGCTCGCGCGCTGCTGGTCGATGGCGAGCTCCAGGCGCTGGATGAAGGCGGTGAAGTTGAGCAGCCGGGCGGTGTCGTGCTCGGGGCGATTCCCGGAACGGGCGAGGTAGTCGGTGCGGTAGCGCTGCAGGGACTCGAGCTGGTTGCGGGCGTCGACGAGAAGCTGCTCGGCCGTGGCGGCCTGGCGCGCGATCGCGTCGCGGCTGCGGGCCGCCAGCTCGATCACGAGCGCGAGGCGGGAGGCGTCGGCCATGCTCAGGCGGGCGCCGCGACCAGTTCCGCCAGGTGGGCGAGGGACTCGGCGTGGCCGGCCCGCTCCCGCATGCCCTGCTGGAGGAACTGCTCGATGCGCGGCTCGAGGGCGATGGCCCGGTCGAGCAGGGGATCGGCGCCCGACTGGTAGGCCCCGAGGTTGATGAGGTCGCGGTTGCGGCGAAGGCGCGAGTAGAGCTGGCGAAGGCGGCGGGCGTTCTCGAAGTGCGCGGGCTTCGCGACGTTCTGCATCACGCGCGAGATCGACTGCTCGACGTCGATGGCCGGGTAGTGGCCCGCCTCGGCGAGCTCGCGCGTGAGCACGATGTGGCCGTCGAGGATGGCGCGCGCCGAGTCGGCGATCGGGTCCTGCTGGTCGTCGCCCTCGGCGAGCACCGTGTAGAAGGCCGTGATGGAGCCGTGGCCGTTGCGCCCCGGGCCGGCGCGCTCGACGAGCGCGGGCAGCTTCGCGAACACGGAGGGCGGGTAGCCCTTGGTCGCGGGAGGCTCGCCGATGGCGAGCGCGATCTCGCGCTGCGCCATGCAGAAGCGCGTGAGCGAGTCCATGAGCAGCAGCACGTTCAGGCCCTGGTCGCGGAACTTCTCGGCGATGGCGGTCGCGTAGGCCGCGCCCTGCACGCGCATGAGCGGCGGGACGTCGGCCGGCGCGGCGACGACGACCGAGCGCGCGAGGCCCTCGGGCCCGAGCGACTCCTCGATGAATTCCTTCACCTCGCGGCCGCGCTCGCCGATGAGGCCCACGACCGTCACGTCGGCGGTGGTGAACTTGGTCATCATGCCGAGCAGCACGCTCTTGCCCACGCCCGAGCCGGCCATGAGGCCGATGCGCTGGCCGCGGCCCACGGTGAGCATGGCGTTGATGGCGCGGATGCCCACGTCGAGCGGCTCGCGGATGGGCTCGCGCTCGATGGGGTTGATGGGGCGCGCGCGCAGCGGGCCGGATTCGGGGGAGCGGAGCAGCCCCAGGCCGTCCAGGGGCCGGCCGGTGGAATCGACCACGCGACCCAGGAGCGCGTCGCCCACGGGCAGGCGCTTGCCGAAGTCCTCCGCGCGGCGCAGGCGATGCACGGGGCGGCCGGGGACGGGCGGGGCCGGCACGGTTTCCATCGACGTGACCCAGGCGCCGGGCGCGAGTCCCTCGATGCTCGTGGTGGGCATGAGGTAGAGGCGGTCGTCGTGGAAGCCGACCACCTCTGCCTCGACGCTGTAGCCGGCCTCCTCGCCGACGCGGCAGGTGGCGCCGACGGGCAGCTGCAGTCCCGTGGCCTCCATCACGACGCCGGCCACGCGGGTCAGCCGGCCGCGCGCCTCGAAAGGCGCCGCGCCGCTCGCGAGCGTGCGCACGCGGCCGAGGAACCCCGCGAGGTCGCGCTCAGTCGAGCCAGTCACGCGTCTCTCCCAGCGGGGCGATGGCCTTGCGCCAGCGCGTCGCGAGCGTGGCGTCGACCTGCGCGTGCGGGCCCTCGACGCGGCATTCGCCGGGGGCGAGGGCGGGGTCGGGCACGATGCGGCAGCCGCGCTGCGCGAGCTCGGCGCCTATGTCGCGCTCGGCGAGCGCGGCGTCGTCCGGCGTGAGGTACAGGCGGGCCGGCGAGGCGTCCTCGCGGATGAGGGCGAGGGCGTCGCGGATGACGGGCAGCACGGCGTCCTCGCGCACCTCGAGGTGCGCGCGCGTCACGTGCCGCGCGATGTCGACGGCCAGGGCGATCGCGGCGCGGGCCAGGTCCTCGTTCAGGCGGCCCATCTCGCGCTCGTGGGACTCGAGGATCGCCGCGAGGCGGATCCTCTCGCGCTCGGCGAGGGCGCGCGCGGCGGCCTCTCCCGCGCGGAAGCCTTCCTGGAAGGAGCGCTCGCGCTCGTGCTTCGCCTCGGCCTCGTGGGTGCCCGGGCGGTGCGAGGCGGGCTTGCCGTGATCGTGGATCGCGTCGAGGCGGTAGGGCGCGCTCGTGGAGACGTGCTCGCGCCGCGTGAGGCGGCTAGACAAAGGCATCGTCGCCCCCGCCGCCGCCCAGCGCGATCTGGCCCTCGTCGGCCAGGCGCCGGACGATCTTGAGGATCTCCTTCTGCTGGCCCTCGACCTCCGACAGGCGCACCGGGCCCTTGGACTCGAGGTCGTCGCGCAGCGTCTCGGCCGCGCGCGTGGACATGTTCTTCAGGATCTTCTCGCGCAGCTCCGGGCTCGCGCCCTTCAGCGCGATCACGAGCGCGTCGCCCTGCACCTCGCGCAGCACCAGCTGGATGGACTTGTCGTCGATGTCGAGCAGGTCGTCGAAGACGAACATCTGGTCGACGATCTTCTGGGCGAGGTCGGCGTCGGCCTCGCGGATCGACTCGACGATCGTCGTCTCGGCCGCGGTGCCCAGGAAGTTGAGGATCTCGGCCGCGGCCTTGGTGCCGCCCAGGGCGGCCTTCTTGAACTGGTCGTTGCCCGCGAGCACCTTGGCGAGCACCTCGTTCAGCTCGCGCAGCGCGTTGGGCTGGATGCCGTCGAGCGTCGCGATGCGCATCATGACGTCGTTGCGCGTGCGCTCGGGCAGGTCCTTCAGGATCGCGCTCGCGTGGTCGCGCTCCAGGTGCACGAGGATCGTGGCGATGATCTGGGGATGCTCGTTGCGGATGAGCTCGGCGATGGTCGCGGGCTCCATCCACTTCAGGCCCTCGATGCCCGAGACGTCGCGCCCCTGGATGATGCGGTCGACGAGGAACGCGGCGCGGTCCTCGCCCAGGGCGCGCTGCAGCACGGACTTCACGTATTCGTTGGTGTCGGCCACGAGGGCGGACTGGGCGCCGGCGGCCAGGCGGAAGTTGCCCAGCACCGTCTCGACCTTCTCCCGGTCCACGCTCTTCAGCTTGGACATCGTCTCGCCGAGCTTCTGCACCTCCTTGGGCTGCAGGTACTTGAAGACCTCGGCGGCCTGCTCCTCGCCGATCGACATCATCAGGATCGCGCTGTTGACCAGTCCTTCGTCGTCCATGGGGGCCGTCCGGGGCGGAGGGGGTTAGTTGGGCTTCGCGACCCAGGTGCGCACGACGTTCGCGACCGTGGCCGGGTCGTCGCGCGCGATGCGCTGGACGTCGGCGAGGGCGGAGGACGCGGTTCCGGGCAGGGCGGTGAGGGCCGCGGCGCCGGGCAGGGCCGCGGGCGAGGGCGTCACGTCGCGTTCGGCGGACATCGAGGCGGCCACCTGGCGCATGGCCGGGCGCACGATCCCCAGCACCACGAAGGCGAGGGCGGCCAGCAGGAAGAGGGCCTTGCCGGCTTCCTTGGCGTACGACAGCGTCTCCGGTCGCTGCCAGAGGGGCGTTTCGGTGGCGACGCTCTCGGGCTCGGTGCTGAAGGGCGCGTTCACCAGGTTGAGCGAGTCGCCGCGGTCCTTGTTGAACCCGATGGCGTCCTTCACCAGCGCGTTCATCTGGGCGACCTCGGCCTCGGTGAAGGCGACGGCCACGGCGGCGGCCGGCTTGGCGTCGGCCTTGGCGTCGGGCGCGGCGGCGACCGGGCGCTTGTGGTTCACGAGGATCGCGGCCGACAGGCGCTTCACGCTGCCCACCTGGGTGCGGGTGTGGCGCACGGTCTTGTCGACCTCGTAGTTGACGACGGATTCC
>CAZPLW010000304.1:0-4364 GCA_964587315.1 uncultured Lysobacter sp. | reverse complement strand
TGATTATACCGGTCGCGACCCACGCCCCGCGGCTGCTAGAGGGCGTCGAGGGACCCCAGGAGGCGCTCCGCCCAGAGGGAAACGGCCTCCCGCGCCTCGGGATCCATCCGCCGCAGGTTGCGAATCATCAAGGCCGTGCGGGGATGGGCCGCGAACTCGTCCTCGTGGCGGGCGAGAAAATGCCAGTAGAGGGTCGTGACCGGGCAGGCCTTCGGGCCCGCGGCGACTTTCGGCCGGTAGGCGCAGTGGCGGCAGTAGTCGCTCATGCGGTCGATGTAGGCGCCGCTCGCCACGTAAGGCTTGGAGGTGAAACGGCCGCCGTCCGCGTAGAGGGCCATCCCGGCAACGTTGGGCAGCTCCACCCATTCGACCGCGTCGGCATAGACGGCGAGGTACCAGTCGGCCACGGCCTTCGGGGCGACCTCGGCGAGGAGCGCGAACTGCCCCGTCACCATGAGGCGCTGGATGTGGTGCGCGTAGCCCGTGCGCAGCGTCTGCCCGATCGCCTCGCGCATGCAGTTCATGCGCGTGTCGCCGGTCCAGTACCACGCGGGCAGCGCTCGCGCGTGGCCGAAGTGGTTCGCCTCGCGCATCCCGGGCATGTCGAGCCAATACATCCCCCGGATGAACTCGCGCCAGCCGAGCACCTGGCGCACGAAGCCCTCGACGCTCTCGATCCCCGCGCGGCCTTCCCGCCAGGCGAGCTCCGCCGCCGCGATCACCTCGCGCGGATCGAGGAGCTTCAGGTTCATCGCGACGGCGAGCAGGCTGTGGTTGAGGGTTCCCTCGCCGGTCCACATCGCGTCCTGGTGCCGTCCGAAGGCGGGCAGGCGCTCGCGAACGAAGTCCTCGAGCGCGGCGAGGGCGTCCTCGCGCGTGACCGGCCACGAGAAGGAGGCGAGCTCGCCCGGGTGGCCCGGGAAATGGCGCTCCACGGCTTCCAGCGCTTCGCGGGTGATCCGGTCGGGCGCGAAGGCGGGGATGGCGGGCACGGCGCCCGGCCCGTCGCGCCCGAAAGCCTCGCGGTTCTTCGCGTCGAAATTCCACTCGCCGCCCGCCGGCTGGCCGTGCTGCATCAGGACGCCGGTGAGCTTTCGCATCCGGCGATAGAACGATTCCATCCGCAACTGCCGGTAGCCGCGAGCCCAGTCGGCGAATTCGCGGCGGCTCACGAGGAAGTGGCGGTCCTCGCGCCAGGCGAGCGGCACACCCGCCCGGGCGGCCAGGCGCGCGATCGACTGCTCGAGCCGCCACTCGCCCGGCTCGACGGCCACGAGGCGCTCCGGCGGGTTCCGCGCGAGATCGTCGACGAGCGCGGCCTCGATCGTGGCGTGGGGGTGGGTGCCCAGCGCGAGGTAGTCGACGGGCCACCCGCGCGCGGCGAGGTCCCCCGCGAAGTGCCGCATGGCGGCGAGGAACACGGCGATGCGCGGCTTGGCGCTCCAGACGTGCGTCGCCTCGCCCGGCGCCTCGACCATGAGGATCCGGTCACGCGCGGGATCGAAATCCGCGAGGGCGCTCGAACGCGCGTCGAGCTGGTCGCCCAAGACGAGGACGCGGTGGCGGATCTTGCTCAGGGAGGGCTCCCGCGCCGCTTGCCGCGGCGGCAGGCGTCCGAGCAATGGCGCACCGCCGCCCAGTTCTTCGCCCAGCGCTTTCGCCAGGTCATGGGCCGGCCGCAGGTGGCGCAGGGCTTGGAAGGCAGGCCGGCCTTGTTGCCGGAGAACGGGCGGTGCATGGCGAAAGTCGTGCGAATCGGGGGCGCGTTCGGCTGCGTATGATAGGCAATCCCGTCCACCCGCCCGAGAGGACCAAAGGTGAATGCCCCCGTCGTTTTCGTTCTGCTTGCCGCGTTCGCCCTTCCCGCCGCCGCGGCATGCCCGCCCCTGCTGGACCAGCGCATGGGCACGCTCCAGGGCCAGCCCGCCAACCTCTGCCAGTACGAGGACAAGGTGCTGGTCGTCGTGAACACCGCGAGCTACTGCGGCTACACCGACCAGTACAAGGGCCTGGAGGCGCTCTACCAGAAGTACAAGGGGCAGGGCTTGGTGGTGCTGGGCGTGCCCTCCAACGACTTCGGCAGCCAGGAGCCCGGCTCGAACGAGCAGGTGGCGGATTTCTGCGAGCGCACCTACAAGGTCCGCTTCCCGATGCTCGAGAAGAGCGTGGTCTCGGGCAAGGACGCGATCCCCCTCTACAAGGCCCTGTCGGAGAAGACGGGGCAGGCGCCGAAGTGGAACTTCCACAAGTACGTCGTGGGCCGCCGCGGCGAGCCGCTGGAGGCCTTCGCGAGCGCCGTGAAGCCCGAGGATCCGAGGTTCGTGGCGGCCGTCGAGAAGGCGCTGAAGGCCCGCTAGCGGGCGCCCGGGCGGGGTCCCGGCGCGAATCTTTACAAGGAGAACGAAAAAGGCGCACTATTGCGTTGATTTAAAGGAACCTTTTTCCCCATGTCCGCTTCGTCCGGCACCTTCAGCGCCCTCGGCCGCGCCCTCGTCCAGCAGGGGCGGCTCGTGCAGGCTGACGCCACCTCGGTGCAGATCGAGGCGGCCAAGGCCGGCATCAGCTTCGTGCAGCAGCTCATCGCCTCGCGCAAGCTGAGCGCCAAGGACGTCTCGCAGTTCGCAGCCGGCACCTTCGGCTACCCGCTCCTCGACCTCGCCGCGGTCGACACCGACCAGCTGCCGCTCAACCTCATCGACGCGAAGATCGTCGCGAACCACCGCGTGATCGCGCTGGGCAAGCGCGGCAACAAGCTCTTCGTGGGCATGTCCGATCCCACCAACGAGCAGGTGATGCAGGAGGTGAAGTTCGCCACCGGCATGACCATGGAGCCGGTGGTCGTCGAGGACGACAAGCTCGGCGCGATCGTGAAGAAGCTCTCCGAGAGCAGCGGCCGCACCCTCGAGCAGGTGACCGAGGACGTCGACCTCTCGGGCATGGAGGTGACCGACGGCGACACGCAGCCGGAGGTGGTCACCGAGGAGATCGACGACGCGCCGGTCGTGAAGTACGTGACCAAGATCCTGCTCGACGCGATCAACGGGGGCGCCTCCGACATCCACTTCGAGCCCTACGAGAAGTTCTACCGCATCCGCTACCGCCAGGACGGCATCCTCTACGACGTCGCGCAGCCGCCGCTCGCGATCAAGGAGAAGATCGCCTCGCGCATCAAGGTGGTCTCGAAGCTCGACATCTCGGAGAAGCGCGTGCCGCAGGACGGGCGCATGAAGATCGTGATCTCGAAGACGCGCGCCATCGACTTCCGCGTCTCGACGCTGCCCACGCTGCACGGCGAGAAGATCTGCATGCGCATCCTCGACCCCTCGAGCGCGACGCTCGGGATCGACGCCCTGGGCTACGAGCCGGACCAGAAGGAATTCCTCATGAACGCGATCCAGCGCCCCTACGGGATGGTGCTGGTCACCGGGCCCACGGGCTCGGGCAAGACGGTCTCGCTCTACACCTGCCTCAACATCCTCAACAAGCCCGGGATCAACATCTCGACGGCGGAGGACCCGGCGGAAATCAACCTGCCGGGCATCAACCAGGTGAACATGAACGACAAGGCGGGCCTCACCTTCTCGGTGGCGCTCAAGGCGTTCCTCCGCCAGGACCCGGACATCATCATGGTCGGCGAGATCCGCGACCTGGAGACGGGCGAGATCGCCATCAAGGCGGCGCAGACGGGCCACCTGGTGCTCTCGACGCTGCACACCAACGACGCGCCGGCGACGCTCTCGCGCCTGATGAACATGGGGGTCGCGCCCTTCAACATCGCCTCGTCGGTGATCCTCATCACCGCCCAGCGGCTCGCGCGGAAGCTGTGCGCGTGCAAGCGCGTGGTCGAGATCCCCCCCGAGGCGCTCAAGCGCGCCGGATTCAAGGACGACGACCTCGACGGCACGTGGCAGACCTACGGGCCGGTCGGTTGCGAGGTGTGCAAGAATACCGGCTACAAGGGGCGTGTCGGCATCTACCAGGTCATGCCGATCTCCGAGGAGATCGAGCGGATCATCATGAAGAACGGGACGGCCATCGACGTGGCCGACCAGGCCCAGCGCGACGGCGTTCGCGACCTGCGGCAATCGGGGCTTCTCAAGGTGAAGAAGGGGCTCACTTCCCTCGAGGAAGTCGAAGCCGTCACGAACGAGTAGGGGGAGGTCGGACATGGCAGCGCTCGCCAAGAAGGACACGAAGGACGTCAAGCTCTACAACTACACCTGGTCCGGCAAGGACAAGTCCGGGAAGTTGGTGAAGGGCGAGCTTCGCGCGGGCGGCGAGCACATCGTGCTCGCGACGCTGCGCCGCCAGGGGATCCAGGTCTCCAGCGTGAAGAAGCAGTCCATGCGCGGCGGCTCGAAGGT
>CAZPLW010000303.1:0-4369 GCA_964587315.1 uncultured Lysobacter sp. | reverse complement strand
CGCACCGCCGAACTCGCCAAGGCGAGGCAGCGCCTGTCGAAGGGCGAAGATCCCGAGAAAGTGCTCGAGGCCCTGGCCAACGGCCTGGTGAACAAGATCCTGCACCACCCCACCCAGGCCCTGAACCGCGCGGGCGACGTCGAGCGCGACTCGCTCGTGCGCGCCGTCGAGATCCTCTTCCCGGACAGCGGCACCGGCAACAGCACGAACGACGGGCGCGAGTCATGAAGCCCGGCGTCGCCGCCAAGCTCGCGAGCCTGGTGTCCCGCGCGAAGGAGCTCGACGCCCTCCTCTCGGACCCGGACGTCACCGGCAACCTCGACAACTACCGCAAGCTCTCCAAGGAGCACGCCGACATCACCCCCGTGGTGGGCCGCTACGGGGACTACGTCGCGGCGCAGGGCGACCTCGCGACGGCCGAGGAGATGGCGAAGGACCCGTCGATGCGCGAGTTCGCCGAGGCCGAGATCAAGGCGGCCCGCTCCCGCATCGAGGAGATCGCCGCCGACATCCAGGTGATGCTCCTGCCCACGGACCCCAACGACGAGAAGAACCTGTTCCTGGAGATCCGCGCGGGCACCGGCGGCGACGAGAGCGCGCTCTTCGCGGGCGACCTCTTCCGCATGTACGCGCGCTACGCCGAGCGCAACCGCTGGCAGGTGGAGGTCATCACCGAGAGCGCGGGCGACGCCGGCGGCTTCAAGGAGATCATCGCGCGCATCGCGGGCCAGGGCGCCTACTCGCGCCTGAAGTTCGAGTCCGGCGGCCACCGCGTGCAGCGCGTGCCCGCCACCGAGACGCAGGGGCGCATCCACACCTCCGCGGCGACGGTCGCGGTGATGCCGGAAGCCGACGACACGAGCGGCGTCGAAATCAATCCCGCCGACGTGCGCGTGGACACCTACCGCGCGAGCGGCGCGGGCGGCCAGCACGTGAACAAGACGGACTCCGCCGTGCGCCTCACGCACCTGCCCACGGGCATCGTGGTCGAGTGCCAGGAAGGGCGCAGCCAGCACAAGAACCGAGAGCAGGCCTGGCGCGTGCTCGCCGCGCGCATCAAGGACAAGCAGGTGCGCGAACAGCAGGCGAAGGAGGCGAGCGAGAGGAAGAGCCTGATCGGCTCGGGCGACCGCTCCGACCGCATCCGCACCTACAACTTCCCGCAGGGGCGCGTGACGGACCACCGCATCAACCTCACGCTCTACCGGATCGACGCCATCATGGACGGCGATCTCGACGAGCTCACCGACGCCCTCATGGCCGAGCGCCAGGCCGAACTGCTCGCGAGCCTCGCCGAGAGCGCCTGATCGGCCTGCCGTGAAACGCACCGTCCGCGCCGCGCTGGGCGAGTCGGCCGAGGCCATCGGCACGACGGACGCGCGCGCGCTCGCGGCGCACGCCTGGGGCGTGACGCGCGCCTGGCTCGCCGCGAACCCGATGCACGTCCTCACCGAATCGCAGGACGCGAGGCTGGACCTCCTCGTCGCGCAGCGCGCCATGGGGCAGCCGGTCGCCTACCTCGTCGGGCAGCGCGAGTTCTGGAGCCGCGAGTTCGCCGTCGGTCCCGGGGTCCTCATCCCGAGGCCGGAGACGGAGACGCTGGTGGAAGCCGCGCTCGCGCGCCTCGCGCCCGGCGGGTCCGCGTGCGACCTGGGCACCGGCAGCGGCGCCATCGCGGTGACGCTCGCCTGCGAGCGGCCCGGGGCCCGCGTGGTCGCCACCGACGCGAGTCCCGCCGCGCTCGCCGTCGCCCGGGCGAACGCCCTGGCCCACGGGGCGGCGGTCGACTTCCGCGAAGGGCCGTGGTTCGCTCCCGTGGCCGGCGAGGCGTTCGACCTCGTCGTCTCCAATCCGCCGTACGTCGCGGCCGGCGACCCGCACCTGGCCCGGGGCGACCTGCGCTTCGAGCCGAGGGCCGCGCTCACCGACGAGAGCGCCGACGGCCTCGCCTCCCTGCGCGAGATCGTCGCCGGCGCGCCCGCCCACTTGAAAAAGGGCGGGTGGATCCTCATCGAACATGGGTACCACCAGGCCGAAGCCTGCCAGCGGCTGCTGGAGTCCGCCGGATTCGCCGACCGCCTCGCGATCTCGGACCTCGCGGGCATCCCGCGCGTGGCCGGCGGCCGGCGCGAATGACCCCTTGCCGCACGGGGCCTTCGCGTCAAAACGCGCGCCCGCCGTCGTATGATGAACGCCTCCACCGACCCCTGAATCCCCACGCCACTGCGAGAGCCCCATGAGCGCCCAGGACACCATCCGCCAGACCGTCACCTCCAACCCCGTCGTGCTCTACATGAAGGGCAACCCGCGCATGCCGATGTGCGGCTTCTCCGCCTCCGCGACGCAGATGCTGAGCGCGTGCGGCGTCACGAACTTCGTGGCCGTCGACGTGCTGCAGGACGCCGAGATCCGCCAGGGCATCAAGGAATTCGCCAACTGGCCCACGATCCCGCAGCTCTACGTGAACGGCGAGTTCGTCGGCGGCGCGGACATCATGCGCGAGATGTTCGAGGCCGGAGAGTTGCAGAAGCTCCTCGAGGGCGCGAAGAAGCCCGCCTGAGGCCGGCCATGGGCGCGCCCCGCCACCGCGTCGCGCCCGCCAAGCTGCGCATCCAGTTCGGCCCCGAGATCGCCATGGGGCCGGGCAAGGCGGACCTCCTGGAAGCCATCGCCGAGACCGGCTCCATCGCCGCGGCCGCCAAGCGCTTCGGCATGTCGTACCGCCGCGCCTGGCTGCTGGTGGACACCATGAACCGCTGCTTCCGCGAGCCCCTCGTCGCGGCGGGCACGGGCGGCAGCGGCGGGGGCGGCGCCGTGGTGACCGCGTTCGGCCTGGAGGTGGTCGCGCGCTTCCGCGCGCTCGAGGCGGCCGCGCGCCAGGCGCTGGAGGCTCCCGTGGCGGACTTCGCGGCGCTGCTCGCCGAGCGCCCGGCGGGCAAGCCCTAGGGCCGGTTGCCGCGTCGTTATATCCGCCCGTATATTACGGATCCCCACCCCCCGTCCCCCGCCATGCGACCGACCCGCCGCCTCGCCGTCCTCCTCCTCGCCCTCGCCCCCGCGCTCGCCCTCGCCCAGGGCGCCGGGCGCGAGCTCACCGTCGTCGCCGCCGCGAGCCTCAAGGGCCCGCTGGACGGCCTCGCCGCCGATTTCGAGCGCACCACCGGCGTCAAGGTGCGCCTCGCCTTCGCGGCGAGTTCGGCGCTCGCCCGCCAGATCGAGTCGGGCGTGCCCGCGGGCTTGTTCGTGAGCGCGGACCTCGAGTGGATGGACCACGTCGAGAAGGCCGGCCTGCTCGTGCCCGCCACGCGCGGCAACCTGCTCGCGAACGACCTCGTCCTCGTCGCGCCGAAGGACAGCAAGGTGGCGCTGAGAATCGCCCCGGGCTTCCCGATCGCGAAGGCGCTGGGCGACGGACGCCTCGCGCTGGCGCAGCCCGACAGCGTGCCGGCGGGCAAGTACGCGAAGGCCGCGCTCACGAAGCTCGGCGTGTGGGGGGACGTCGAGAAGCGCGTGGCGGGTGCGGAAAACGTGCGCGCCGCCCTCGCCTTCGTCGCCCGCGGCGAGGCGCCCCTGGGCGTCGTCTACCGCACCGACGCCAGCGCCGAGCCGGCCGTTCGCATCGTCGACGTGTTCCCGGCCGACTCGCACCCGCCCATCGTCTATCCCGTCGCCGTGCTGCGGGGCCCGCAGGAGGAGGCCGCCCGCCGCTTCCAGGCCTACCTGCGCAGCCCGCCCGCGCGCCTCACCTGGGGCGTCGCGGGCTTCCGGCCCGCGAACTGACCTCCGGACCCCATGGACGGGCTGGGGGTCGACGTCGCGCAGGTCATCGGCCTCAGCCTCAAGGTCGCGTTCTGGAGCGTCGTCGCGAGCCTGCCGCCCGCGCTGGCGGTGGCCTGGCTCCTCGCGCGCCGGGACTTCCCGGGGAAGGTGCTCGTCGACGCGGTCGTGCACCTGCCGCTCGTGCTGCCGCCCGTCGTCGTGGGCTTCGCGCTGCTGCTCGTGCTGGGCCGCGCGGGCCCGCTCGGCTCGCTCCTCGCGCCGCTCGGCATCACCTTCGCGTTCAAGTGGACGGGCGCCGCGCTCGCCGCCGCGATCATGGGCTTCCCGCTGCTCGTGCGCGCGTTGCGGCTCTCACTCGAGTCGATGGACGCGCGGCTCGAGTGGGCCGCTCGCACGCTGGGCGCCGGCCCCTGGCGCGTCTTCCTCACGATCACGATCCCGCTGATCCTGCCCGGCATCGTCACCGGCGTGCTCCTCGCGTTCGCGCGCAGCCTGGGCGAGTTCGGCGCGACGATCACCTTCGTCTCCAACATCCCCGGCGAGACGCAGACGCTGCCCCTCGCGATCTACGCGGCGACGCAGGTGCCCG
>CAZPLW010000302.1:0-4480 GCA_964587315.1 uncultured Lysobacter sp. | reverse complement strand
ACCTACACCCTCGTCCAGCTGCGGGCCGCGGCCCGCGCTGCGGGCTCGATGGGCGCGCGGCGCGCCCTGGCATCCCCGCGGGCGGTCCCGGGCACGCTGGGCCCGTGCCCGAGCCACGCCGCGAGGCGCCTCGCCCGTCCGGCCAGCCGGGGCATCCACGCCCCCCGCCAAGCCGCCACCACCATCCAATTCGCCAACATCATCGTCTCCCTGATCGTTCTTTTTTGTGACGCGCAAATGCACGAAGCCCGGAGGTTTTCAGGTCTCCGGGCTTCGCGAGGGATTCTTCGCTGACGATGCGGCGTGGTTACCCGATCGTTCTCCCGGAGACGGTCACGTCCGTATCGGACGGCATGCCGACGACCAGCCAAAAGGCGGTCGCGAACGGCAGGCGTTCGACGGATCGTTGAATGAAGGTGTGGGCTTTCATGTCTCTCGGTGCATCTCTATCGGGTTGTTACGGTTCGGATGCTGCCATGCAGCAATTTGCCGCGTCAAGGGAAAAATGGGGTCAGGTGCAATTTTCAACCTGTCCCCATTTCGCCGGACCCTTGCAGCAGGGAGAAATGGGGACAGGTTGAAAATTGCACCTGACCCCAATTCACCGATTTCTTCGATAATGGGGGGCGAATGTACACGGCGAAGGAAATCTTCCACACCTTGCAGGGCGAGGGCGCGCAGGCGGGCCATGCCGCGGTGTTCCTGCGCTTCGCGGGCTGCAACCTGTGGTCCGGGCGGGAACCGGACCGCGCCACGGCGGTGTGCAAGTTCTGCGACACGGACTTCAACGGCACCGACGGGCCGGGCGGCGGGAAATTCGACACCCCCGCCTCGCTCGCCCGCGCCGTGGCCGCGGCCTGGCCCGCGAAGGACAAGGGCCACCGCCTGGTCGTGTGCACCGGCGGCGAACCGCTGCTGCAGCTGGACGACCTGCTCGTCGACGCCCTGCACGTCATGGGCTTTCGCGTCGCCGTGGAGACGAACGGCACCCTGCCCGTCCCCGAAGGCGTCGACTGGGTCTGCGTGAGCCCCAAGTCGACCGCGCCCCTCGCCGTGGAAAAGGGCGACGAACTGAAGCTCGTGTACCCTCAGGAGGACGCGCCGCCGGAACGCTTCACCTCGCTCGGCTTCCGGCACTTCTTCCTGCAGCCGATGGATGGCCCGGATCGCGACCGCGCGACTGCCGCCGCCGTCGGCTACTGCAAGGCGCACCCGCAGTGGCGCCTCTCGCTCCAGACCCACAAGATGATCGGAATCCCCTAGAGTCCATGCAGATCTCCTACCGCTTCGGCTTCGACGCCGCGCACCACTTCCCCGATTACCCGGCGGGCCATCCCTACCACGGCGTGCACGGCCACTCGTTCCAGGCCGAGATCGCCCTGCGCGGGACGCCCGACCCGGCCACCGGCTTCATCGCGGATCTCGGGCAGGTGGAACGCGCCTGCCTCGAGGCGCGCGCGGCCCTGGATCACCGGATGCTCAACGAGATCGAGGGCCTTTCGAAGCCGAGCCTCGAGAACCTCAGCCTCTGGCTGTGGCAGCGGCTCTCGCCGGCTTTCCCGGGCCTCGCGCGCGTGACCATCCGCCGCGATTCGTGCGGCCAGGCCTGCACCTACGAGGGACCGAACTGACATGGACGAGAACTTCTTCCGCATCCGCTCCGCCACGGCCGCCGACGGATTCGCCGTCCGCGAGGTCGTGTTCCCCATCCTCGAGAGCTACGCGCTCGAGCCCGAGCCCGAGGGCGCCGACGCCGACCTGTTCGACCTGGAAGGCGCGTACCTGAAGGCCGGCGGCGCCTTCTGGGTCGTGGAGGACGATCGCGGCGAGATCGTCGGCACCTGCGGCCTCAAGCCCATGGCCAACGGCTCCGTGGAGCTGCGCAAGATGTACCTGATGCCGCATGCGCGCGGGCAGGGCCTGGGCCGCAAGCTCCTCAAGACCGCCATCGCCAAGGCGCGCGCGCTGGGCTTCAAGCGCCTGGAGCTCGAGACGGCCTCGCAGCTGCGCGAGGCCATCGCCCTCTACGAGAGCGCCGGATTCGTCCCGCGCGAAGGCTGCGTGGAGACCAGCCGCTGCGACCAGGCGTACGTGCTCGACCTCTGACGATGCCGATCGCGGCCCGGCTCACGAAGGGCCGCGTTCCCGTCCTCGCCTGGACCGACGACCTCGAGCCCCAAGCCCGCAAGCAGCTCGAAAACGTCGCGAACCTGCCCATCGTCCACGGCCACGTGGCGGCCATGCCGGACGTGCACGCCGGCATCGGCGCCACCGTGGGCAGCGTGATCCCCACGAAGGGCGCCATCATCCCCGCGGCCGTGGGAGTGGACATCGGCTGCGGCATGAACGCCGTGCGGCTCACGCTCACCGCGAACGACCTGCCCGCGAGCCTCGGCCGCGTCCGCTCGGCCATCGAGGCCGCGGTGCCGGTGGGATTCGACCAGCACGACGAATGCCCGGTGCACGACGCGAAATCCCTGCGCGCGCTCTCGCGGCGCCTGGACGCCGTGGCCGCGAAGCACCCGGGCCTCGCGAAGATGCAGAAGAAGTTCGACGAGACGTGGGCGATGCAGCTCGGGTCCCTGGGCGGCGGCAACCATTTCATCGAGCTGTGCCTCGACGAGTCGCAGCGGGTGTGGGTGATGCTGCACTCGGGCTCGCGCGGCATCGGCAACGCCATGGGCCGCTACTTCATCGAGCGCGCGCGCCGCGAGGCCGAGCGGCTCGACCGGCGCCTGCCGGATCGCGACCTCGCCTGGCTGGACGAGGGCACGCCGCTCTTCGACGACTACGTGGAGGCCGTGGGCTGGGCGCAGGACTACGCGATGGCGAACCGGCGCGAGATGATGCGGCTCGTGGTCGACTCGCTGCGCAGGCACCTGCCGTCCTTCTGCCTGGCCGACGAAGCGATCAACTGCCACCACAACTACGTCGCGCGCGAGACGCACTTCGGCGAGAGCCTCTTCGTGACGAGGAAGGGCGCCATCCGGGCCGGCGAGGGCGAGCTGGGCATCATCCCCGGCAGCATGGGCGCGCGCTCCTTCATCGTGCGCGGCAAGGGCAATCCGCAGTCGCTCTGCTCCTGCGCCCACGGCGCGGGCCGGCGCATGAGCCGCACGGAGGCGAAGCGCCGCTTCTCGCGCGAGGACCTCGAGCGCCAGACGGCCGGCGTGGAATGCCGCAAGGACGGCGGCGTGATCGACGAGATCCCCGGGGCCTACAAGGACATCGGCGAGGTGATGGCGCGGCAGGAGGACCTCGTGGACATCGTGCATACCCTCAAGCAGGTGCTCTGCGTGAAAGGCTAGCGCTGAACGCCACCATCGTCCTCCTCGCGCTCGCCGCGTTCGCGAGCGCCGCCGCGATGCGCGTGTGCGACGCGCTGCTGCCGCGCCTCGCCGGCACCTACGGCGTGGGCCTCGCGTCGGCCGCCGACGTGATCACCGTGTTCGCGGTCGCCTACGGCGTCTGCCAGGTCGTCTTCGGGCCGCTCGGGGACCGCTACGGCAAGCTGCGCGTCATAGCCGCCGCCTGTCTCGGCGCCAGCGTCGCGAACCTCGCCTGCGCCTTCGCGCCCGGCTTTCCCGCGCTCCTCGCCGCGCGCGTCCTGGCCGGCGCCGCCTGCGCCTGCGTCATCCCGCTCAGCATGGCGTGGATCGGCGACACGACGCCCTACGAATCGCGCCAGGGCGTGCTCGCGCGCTACCTCATCGGGCAGATCTTCGGCATGACGGCGGGCAGCGTGGCGGGCGGCTTCGCGGCGGAGTCGGCGTGGTGGCAGTGGCCGTTCGTCGCGGTGGCCGTCGCGTTCGTGATCGTCGCCGGCCTGCTGGGGCGCGCCGCGCGCGGCGACCGCGGCTCGGGCCGCGACGGCAGCCACCTGTTCGCGGACATCGGCAAGGTGCTCGCGGTGCCGTGGGCGCGGGTGGTGATCCTCACCGTCTTCGCCGAAGGCGTGGCGATGTTCGGCGGTCTCGCGTTCATCGCGAGCCACCTGCACCTCTCGCGCGGTGCGAGCCTCGCGCTCGCGGGCGTGCTCTTCACCGGCTACGGTCTCGGGGGCTTCACCTTCGCCCTCGTGGCCGGCCGGGCGGCCCGGCGGCTGGGCGAGGTGCGGCTCGCGGTGATCGGCACCGCGGCGATCTCGCTCTCCCTGGCCGCGGTGGCGCTCGTGCCTTCGCTCGTCGCCGCGGGGCTGGGCTGCTTCGGCGCGGGACTGGGCTTCTACATGCTCCACAACACGCTGCAGACCAACGCGACGCAGATGGCGCCCGAGCGCCGCGGCGCCGCCGTCGCCCTCTTCGCCTCGCTCTTCTTCATCGGGCAGTCGATCGGAGTCGCGCTCACCGGCCTCCTGGTCGAGACCGCCGGCACCGCGTGGGGGATCGCGGCCTCCGCCCTCGCGATCGTGCCGGTGGGGCTCGCGTTCGCGAGCCTTCGCGCCGCGCGCGCGCCGCAACCGCGCGCCTGACGCGCGTCC
>CAZPLW010000301.1:0-4483 GCA_964587315.1 uncultured Lysobacter sp. | reverse complement strand
GATCGGCGCGGGCGATGAGCTCGTCCAGCACCGGGTCGGAGAAGGCCTTCCACCATTCGCCGCGCGGCTGGGCGGCGGCCGGCGTGGCCACGGTCCAGCGGCCGTCGGCTTCCTTGTAGGCGGCCGGGGCCGCGGGAAGGCGGGAGGCGTCGATCGCGGGCGGCGTGGCGCAGCCGGCGAGGACGAGGGCGATGAGAAGCGCGGTGGGTTTCATGGTCGTCAATCCGAAGAGCCGGCGAAGGCCTCGAGGTGCGGGACCTGGCCGTGTTGCTTGAGGGGACGGTTGCCGGCGAGCCTGCGCAGGAGCACGTAGAACACCGGGGTGAGGAAGAGGCCGAACGCGGTCACGCCGATCATCCCGGCGAAGACGGCGATGCCCATGGCCTGGCGCATCTCGGCGCCGGCGCCCGTGGCGAACGCGAGGGGCAGCACGCCCATCACGAAGGCCGCGGAGGTCATGAGGATGGGGCGAAGGCGCAGCCGGCTCGCCTCCAGCGCCGCGGCGAGCGGGCTCCTGCCGGCGAACTCCAGCTCGCGCGCGAATTCCACGATGAGGATCGCGTTCTTGGCCGAGAGCCCGACGAGCACCATCAGACCGATCTGCGTGAAGATGTTGTTGTCGCCGTGCGTGAGCCACACGCCCGTCATGGCCGCGAAGAGCGCCATCGGCACGATGAGGATGATCGACAGGGGCAGCACCAGGCTCTCGTAGAGCGCGGCGAGCACCAGGAACACGAGCAGGATCGAGAGCGGGAAGATCCACAGGGCGGAGTTGCCCGCGAGGATCTCCTGGTAGGTGAGCTCGGTCCATTCGTACGCGATGCCCGGGGGCAGCGTCTCGGCGGCGATGCGCTCCACGGCGGCCTGCGCCTGGCCCGAGGAGTAGCCCGGGGCCGCGCGGCCGTTCAGGTCCGCGGCGAGGAAGCCGTTGTAGCGCATGGCGCGCTCCGGGCCGCTCGAGGGCTTCACGGCGACGAGCGCCGACAGGGGCACCATCTCGCCGTTCACGGCGCGCACCTTGAGGCTGCCCACGTCCTCGGCGCGCGCGCGGTACGGGGCGTCGGCCTGCACGCGGACCGAGTACGTGCGCCCGAACTTGTTGAAGTCGTTCACGTAGAGGCTGCCCAGGTAGATCTGCATCGTGTCGAACACCTCGGTCACGGGCACGCCCAGCTGCCGCGCCTTGGTGCGGTCGACGTCGGCGTAGAGCTGCGGCACGTTCACCTGGAAGCTCGAGAAGAGGCCCGCGAGCTCCGGCGCCTGGTACGCCTTGGCGAGGAAGGCCTTGGTCGCGCCGTCGAGCGCCTCGTAGCCCAGGGACGCGCGGTCCTCGAACTGCAGCTTGAAGCCGCCCGTGGTCCCGAGCCCCTGCACCGGCGGCGGCGGGAAGATGGCGATGAACGCCTCGGGTATCGCCGCGAACTGCTGGTTCAGCTGCATCGCGATGGCCCCGCCGCTCATGTCCGCGGACTTCCGCTCGTCGAAGGACTTGAGGCTCACGAAGACGATGCCCGCGTTGGCGCTGTTGGTGAAGCCGTTGATCGACAGGCCCGGGAACGCGATCGCGTCCTTCACGCCGGGGTGCTTCAGGGCCACCTCGCCCATCTTGCGGATGACGTCCTCGGTGCGGTCGAGCGTGGCGCCGTCGGGCAGCTGCGCGAAGCCCACGAGGTACTGCTTGTCCTGGCTGGGCACGAAGCCGCCGGGCACCGCCTTGAAGAGGCCGGCGGTGGCGAGGGCGAGCACGACGTAGAGGCCCATCACGACGGCCTTGCGCGAGAGCACGCGCGAGAGGGCGCCCTGGTAGGACTGCGTACCTCTCCGGAAAAGGCGGTTGAAGCCGGCGAAGAGGGGACCGAAGGCGCGGTCCATGAAGCGGGTGAGCGCGTCGCGGGGCTCGTCGTGGCCGCGCAGCAGCAGGGCCGCGAGCGCCGGCGAGAGCGTGAGCGAGTTCACCGCCGAGATCACCGTGGAGATGGCGATGGTGAGGGCGAACTGCTTGTAGAACTGGCCGGTGAGGCCGCTGATGAAGGCCAGCGGCACGAACACCGCGACCAGCACCAGCGCGATCGCGACGATGGGGCCGGAGACCTCGCGCATGGCGCGGTAGGTGGCCTCGCGCGGCGTGAGCCCGGCCTCGATGTTGCGCTCGACGTTCTCCACCACGACGATCGCGTCGTCCACCACGATGCCGATGGCGAGCACCAGGCCGAAGAGGCTGAGCGCGTTGATCGAGAAGCCGAAGAGGTGCAGCACGGCGAAGGTGCCGACCACGGACACGGGCACCGCCAGGAGCGGGATGATGGAGGCGCGCCAGGTCTGCAGGAAGAGGATCACCACCAGCACCACGAGCGCCACGGCCTCGAGCAGGGTCATCACCACGGCCTTGATGGAGGCGCGCACGAACTGCGTCGGGTCGTAGACGATGCGGTAGTCCACGCCCTCGGGCATGGCCTTGCGGATGTCGGCCATCGTCGCGCGGACGTTGTCCGAGATCTGGATGGCGTTCGAGCCCGGGGCGGCGAAGATCGGGATCGCCACCGCCGGCTTGTTGTTGAGGAGCGAGCGCAGCGCGTAGTCGGAGGCGCCCAACTCCAGGCGCGCCACGTCGCGAAGGCGCGTCACGGCGCCGCCCGCGTCGGTCTTCACGATGATGTCGCCGAAGTCCTCCTCGTTCTCCAGGCGCCCGCGGGCGTTGATGGAGAGCTGCACGTCGATGTCCGGCAGCCCCGGCGAGGCGCCCACGACGCCCGCGGCGGCCTGCACGTTCTGCTCGCGGATGGCGCGCACCACGTCGCCCGCGGAAAGGCCCCGCTCGGCCACCTTGCGCGGGTCGAGCCACACGCGCATCGAGTAGTCGCCGGCGCCGAAGAGCTGCACCTGGCCCACGCCGTCGATGCGCGCGAGGCGGTCCTTCACGTTGAGCACCGCGTAGTTGCGCAGGTACGTCATGTCGTACCGCTCGCTGGGCGAGGTGAGGTGCACGACCATCGTGAGGTCGGTGGCGCCCTTGGCGGTCGTCACCCCGAGGCGGCGCACCTCCTCCGGCAGCCGCGGCTCGGCCTGCGAGATGCGGTTCTGCACGGTCTGCTGCGCCTTGTCCGGGTCGGTGCCCAGGCGGAAGGTGACGGTGAGCGTGAGGCGGCCGTCGGCGGTCGCCTGGCTGCCCATGTAGAGCATGCCCTCGACGCCGTTGATGGCCTCCTCGAGCGGCATGGCCACGGTCTCGGCGATCACCTTGGGGTTGGCGCCGGGATACTGCGCGCGCACCACCACCGAGGGCGGCACCACTTCCGGGTATTCCGCGATGGGCAGCACCCGCATCGCGATGAGGCCGGCGACGAAGATGAGCACCGAGAGCACGCCCGCGAAGATGGGGCGGTCGATGAAGAACTTGGAGAGGTTCATGGCGGATCCTGCCTAGACCTTCGGCGCGGCGAGGTTCGCCATCTGCGCCGGTTGCGGGGCGACCAGGGCGCCGGGGCGAACGCGCTGCAGGCCGTTCACCACGATGCGCTCGTCGGGCTTGAGGCCGGCGGTGACCACGCGCAGGCCCTCGACGCTCGCGCCGAGCGTCACCTCGCGGTAGGCCGCCTTGTTGTCCTCGCCCACGACGAGCACGAACTTCTTGCTCTGGTCGGTGCCCACGGCGCGCTCGTTGATGAGGAGCGCCGGCGCGGGATGGGCGCGGCCCAGGCGAAGCTGCGCGAACTGGCCGGGCATGAGGCTGCCGTCCGGGTTGTCGAAGATGGCGCGCACGCGCACGGTGCCGCTCTTCGCGTTGACCTGGTTGTCCACGAGCTGCAGGTGGCCGCGGTAGGCCGCCTCGCCCGTGGCGCTGGTTCCCATCAGCACCGGGATGGCCGCCAGGCGCGAGGGCGAGGAGGCGGAGCCGGGGACGTCCTTGAGCGCGCGGGCGACCACCTGCTCGTCCACGTCGAAGCTCGCGTAGATGGGATTCACGGAGACGAGCGTGGTGAGGGCGGGCGCGCCGGGACCGGCGGGAACGAGGTTGCCGACCGTGACCTCCAGCTTGCCCACGCGGCCGGAGACGGGCGCGCGCACCTGCGTGTAGGAGAGGTTGAGCGTGGCCGACTGCAGCGCGGCCTCGGCGGCGGCGAGCGCGGCCTGCGCCTCCTCGCCGGCCTTGACGCGCTCGTCGATCTCGCGCTTGGCGATGGCGCTCACCTCCCACAGGCGCTGCGAGCGCTCGAACTCGCTCTTCGCGAAGGCGAGGCGCGCGCGGGCCGAGACGACCTGCGCGCGGGCCCGGTCGGCCTCGGCGACGTAGGGCGCCGGATCGATGGTGACGAGCAGGTCTCCGGCCTTCACGAGGGAGCCTTCGCGGAAGTGGACGGCGTGGACGGCGCCGGCGACGCGCGAGCGCACGTCGACGCGCTCGACGGCCTCGAGGCGGCCGGAGAACGCGTCCCACGGCGTCACGACGGCCTGCACCACGGTGGCGACGCTCACGGGCACCCCC
>CAZPLW010000300.1:0-4543 GCA_964587315.1 uncultured Lysobacter sp. | reverse complement strand
GGCAGCATGAACGCCGACGCGGTGTACTACGGCGCGACGGCGCTCACCGCCATCACGGACAATGCGGCGCTCACCTACCTGGGTTCGCTGGTCGACGGGTTGAGCGACGAGTTCAAGTACTCGCTTGTGGCGGGTGCGGTGACGGGCGGCGGACTCACGGTGATCGCCAACGCGCCCAACCCTGCCGGGTTCGCCATCCTGCGCGGCCACTTCTCGGACGAGTCGATCCACCCCTGGGGATTGTTCACGGCGGCGCTCGTGCCGACCGGCGTGGCGATCCTCTTCTTCAAGCTGCTGTAGGCGTCATACGAAGCGACGAGGTCGGAACCATGAACCGAATCCAGGAATTTGTCGCATGGTTGCATGAGGTGCCTGCGGACTTCGCCTTCCTCCTGGCGCTGCCGATTGCGGTCGGCGGGGCGGGATTGGCGGCCGAATGGTACCGGCGGCGCCGGGCGGGGCGTCCTCCGGTCACGCCTTCCGGAACAGGTCCGCGTTGTGCACTTCCCCCCGCGCCGCCTTGATCCACGAGTAGAGCGCGTCGTAGATCACCATCCCCGCCTCGAGCATCTCGTGGTCGTCCGGGTAGTTCACCGACAGGCCCAGCGAGATCGCGAGCAGGCCCGGCGATTGCGGCGTGAGCTCGGGCTTGCCCGTGTCCGCCCCGCGCACGATGGCCGCCAGCGCCGCGAGCGACGGATCGTCGAGCCCGTGCTTGGCGAGAAACGCGTCGAAGCTGCACAGGTCGCCCACGTGGCTCATCTCCACGCCCGGCACGTCGTACGGGATCGCGCCCGTCTCCCTGGCGAGGCGCAGCACGTCGCCCGAGGGCACGTAGAGGAACTCGGCCTCCGGGTCGATGAAACGCCGGATGAGCCAGGGGCAGGCGATGCGGTCGATCTTGGGTCGTTCGCGCGTGATCCATTTCATCGGGATTCTCCTTTCGGGGCCAGCGCGTGGCCCGCGGATTTCCAGCCGTCGAAGCCGCCGCGCAGGAAGCGGGCGTCGATGCCGGCGGAGCGAAGCCGCATCGCGGTCGCCCGCCCCACCTCGTGGCCGTAGACGCAATAGACGATCACCTCGCGGTCCTTCGGCAGCGCTCCGGACCATTCGGTGACGAGCGCGGGGTCGTGCCACTGCGCGCCGGGCAGCGTCTCGGCGGCCTTCTCGAACACGGCGGCGCGGCGCACGTCGAGCAGCACCGCGCCCGTCAGGTCGCCGTGCCCCGCGGCGAAGGGCTCGCTCGCATCGTGCACCGCGGCCTGGTAGCGCGCGTAGACCGCCGCCCAGTCGACGTTCTCCATGAAGGCGTCGACGTAGGCGCCGGCCGCCGCGCCGTAGTCCAGGTGGTACGAGTGCTCGTACATGTCGAGGGCGAGGATCGGCACGCCGCCCGCCAGCGCGTGGGTGTGGTCCGCGGCCCACTGGTTCACGAGCGTGCCCTCGCGCGGCTGGAAGACGAGCAGCACCCAGCCCGAACCGCCGGCGAGGGCCTTGCCCATCGCGACGAACTCCTCGCGCCAGCGCGCCTCGCTGCCGAAGTCCGCCGCGAGCGCGAGCGCCATCGCGGGCTCCATGGCCTTGCCGCCGCCGGCGAGGCTCCCGAAGTACAGCTCGTGCAGAAGCATCGAATTGGCGGCGATGAGCTCCTCGCGCTTGAGGCCGTTCAGCTGGAAGCCCGGCGCGCTCGCGAAGGGCAGCGCCGCGAGCTGCGCGCGCAGGGCGTTGAGGCGCTTCACGGCGCCCAGGTAGTTGTTCTGGTGATGGCTCGCGAGCAGCTTCTCCGACAATCCGCGCAGCGACGCGGGATCGAACGGCAGCGGGCGGGGAAGGGCGAGGAGAGGGTGACGCGGGTCGACGGTGTCCATGGGATGCCCCAAGCAGGTAAGACGCAGGGCTTGGGCGATTCGGACACCGCCTGTAGCCGGGAGCCTGCGAAGGTCCCGGAATGCGAACCGTACGCCAACTTCCGGGCGGCATCAAGAAGCCCCCCCGGAAGCGCCGATCACGGCGAAGCGGCCGCGATCAGGGCGAGATCGACCCCAGGTACGCCGCGATGGCGATCATGTCGGCCGTATCGAGCGTCGCGACGTTCTCCTTCATCGGCGCCGAGTTGGTTCCCGCGCGCGCGCCCGACTTGAACTCGTAGAGCTGGCGGAAGATGTAGGTGGGCGAGCGCCCGGCGATCGAGGGGCTCGCGTCCACGCCGCGCAGGTGGCGGCCATGGCACGCCTCGCAGGCCGGCGACTTGCCCGGCACCTTCCCGTCCACCAGCGCGCGACCGCGGTCGATGCTGCCCGGCGGAACCCAGGCCGTGAAGGTCACGCGCGCGTCGCGGCTCTCGAAGCGATCGAGGTCGTCCGGCACCTCGATGATGCGCTGGCCGAGGGGCTCGCGCTCCGTGCCCGGCCGCGCGGCGAGGAACCAGTTGGCGACGTAGCTCTTCGGCGCCGTCTCGCTCTCCACCACCTTGATGTTCGTCTTGGGCCTGAGGCCCGCGAAGTACGTCGCGGCCGCGTTCACGTCCTCCTCCGTGATGGCCTTGGCCGAGCGGATCATGAGCCGCTGCGGCGCCCGGTTGGGCAGCGCCGTCGAGCGTGCGCCGCTCCTGTAGTCCGCCATCTGCTGGACGATGTAGGCGAAGGGCAGGCCCGCGAGGCTTGAATTCTCCGGTCCGCCCGTGCCCTCCGCGCGATGGCACATGCCGCAGGCGTTCACCTCGGGCTTCACGCCCTTCGCGACCACCGGCGGCAGGGGCGCGTGCGAGGCGGGATGCCAGTCGGGCGCGAGGAAGAGGTCGCGCACCTGCGTGAGCGTGTAGCCGACCGTGCTGCCGGGGACTCGCCTCACGGTGCCGTCGTCCGGCGCGGGCTTGAAGTCCGGCGGGTTCGAGGGGTAGGCCCAGGCGGGCGGCTCGTCGGCGGCGAGGCACGATGGCGCGAAGGCGACGCCGAGCAGCGACGTGGCAAGCAGGAGGGAAGCGAGTTTGCGCACGGGAAGGTCCAGGGGCGAATTGGCGCCCATGGTCGCACGATTGCCGGGGTCAAGGCTCGAGGTTGGCGCTCGCCGCTTCCGGATACAGGTTGGGAAACAGGATGTGCAGCGAATCGAGCGGAAAGCCGATGGAGACGGCGCCCTTGGGGCCATCGCTTCGCAGCAGCCCATCCGCCACGAGCCGGTTGAGGGACCTTTGCGCCGTGCGATCCGCGAGCCCCGTCATCCGCTTGAACTCGCCGCGCGACACGGGGCCGGCGACGAGCACGTGCCGAAGCGGCAGCGCGAGCTCGTTGCGATAGTGAAGCCAGGTGACGGGGTCCGATGCGCGCGCGGCGACGAGCGCGTTGACCCGCCCGTGCAGCTTGTCGAGATCGAGCATGTCGCCCATGAAGCGGACCTGGTCCTGGCACAGGGCGATCACGTACTCGCACCACGCGATGAGCGTCTTCTCGCTCAAGTTGCCGCGGCCGTCGAGATCGCCTCGGCGCGGCTGGTCGGCGTCGGCGAGGTGCCGGTAGTAGTCGTCGCGGTTGCGGGCGAATGCGCGGCTCGGGCTCCACAGCCCACCGCTCGCGGGCAGGAGCGCGCAATGGGTCTGCAGGCGCAAGGCGCGGCCGTTGCCGTCTCCGAACGGGTGGACCCAGGCGGCGCGATGATGGGCGGCCGCGACGGCGATGAGCAGCGTGTCGCGTGCCGCCACCGCCTTCGGGTAGACCTCGTCCATGCGGTGAAGGAATGCCGGCACGGCGGCGAACGCGGGCGCCTCGTGAAGGCCGACCTTCACTTCGTGGTCGCGCAGCACGCCGGGCTGGATGACGAGGCCGTCCTTGGTGGTCCTGTCGGCGAGGTCGAGGCGCGAGTAGAGCGCGGCGTGCGCCCTTTCGAGGAAACCGCTCGCGAGCACATCCGGCTCCGCGAGACCATCGGCACGCATCGATTCCTCCAGCTCGCGCTCGGCCGCGATGTGCGCGACGGCGATGCGCTGGCGCTGCGCCGTCTCCGGCTTCGCTGAGAAGTCCTTCCGGAGCGCGCGCTCGATGTTGAGCGGGTGCGTGCCCTGGCCCTCGATGCGGTTGGAGTAGTAGGAGTTCATCGCGCGAACCAGTTCGCGCAGCGGCCCCAGGGAGGCGGGGTGCAGCGATCGCTTCAGCGCGAAAGAGGCATCCAGCACCTCGCGGGAACGGGCGATGAGACTTTCCATCCCGCGGCTGGGGAGCAGGGGTTCGAACTGGCTGGGGCGCGAGTAGAGCGTCATGAGACCGGCTCGGCAACTACCAAAATTGGCCGATAATTATGCCGATCTATTGACTATCCGGCAAGTCATATAATATCGTTAATTATCAATACAATATATAAAATAGTCGGCAATGGAGTCGCGATTTTGGCTGATAAAATGGCCAGTCTTTTGGCCGATTCGCTTGCCCGCCCTATAACACCCGGATCGTCTTCTTCTCCGGATCGATCTCCACCTGCGCCCCGTCGGGGATGGCCGCGGTGATGTCCTCCTCGAACCCCGCCAGCATCGTCACGTCGCCCAAGGCCGCAC